>DATMZM010000492.1:0-3038 GCA_035607445.1 Thermoanaerobaculia bacterium
GGCTTGCGATGGGACAGAACCTCCCCGGTCGCGGCGTCGATCACGAGATCGGAGCCGCAGTCGGGGCAGCGAACGGTGAGCCTCTGCGTCTCGGACATCCGCTGATTCTAGCCCCTGTCGGCCGGCGCGAGCAGGCGGCCCGTCGCGGCGGCCAGGGCGAGCGCCGCGAGCAGCATCCCGACGAGGAAGCCGCGCGGCCGGTAGAGGAGATCGATCCGCTCGGCTTCCTTGGGCACAGCCGCCCCGAGCAGGGCGCCCGCTTCGCGCGAGGTGGCCAAGGGCCGGCCCGCCGCGAGCACCCGCCAGCCGCCGTCCTGGAACAGACCGGTCGAGAGCTTCCACGCGCCGGCGGCGAGCGGCGGTGGCACCTCGGCCGAGAGGCGGGCGGCGTCGGAGCGGACGATTCCGAGCGGAGCAGCACGCCCGGCGGCGAACAGCAGGGACGCCGGAGCGGGAACCTCGTAGATGCGGGCGGAGCCGTCGCGAAAGGCGAGGCGCAGGGCGGGGATCTCGATCTCCGGCCCGGTCAACAGCCAGCGCACCCCGAGCCGGGGATAGAGGGGGTGGGTGGGATTGCCGAATCGCGGCACCTCGCCGCCGGAGGAAACCACGAGCGGCGCCGCGAGCCGCTCCCAGGCGGCCGGCGCGATCGGATCGTAGATCCGCAGGTCGCGGAGCCCGTAGAGCGTGGCGAGGTTCGGCGGCAGCGCGGGGCCGAGGGCGGCCATCCGCTCGCTCGCGTGCTCCTCGAGGAATCGGATCGCCGGCACGACCGGGAACGCGAGGCGGCGGGGAGCGGGCGGGTTCGCCGGCAGGTGGCAGAGGAGAAGCTCGGCCGCGACGAGCGGCGCCAGGAGAACGGGCAGGAACCACCGGCCGCGCGCGACGGCGAGGAGAAGGAGCCCGGCGCCGAGGAAGCGCGCCTGCCAGCGGAGCCAGCCGAAGCGGAGGATCGCGAGCCGCTCGGGGTCGCCCGGAAACGGATGGGCGAGGTAGGCCCAGACGAGAATCCCGCCGAGACCGAGCGCCCAGAGGATCGCGGCCAGCCGCGAGCCCTCGCCGCGGCGGAAGCGCTCGAGGGTGCAGGCGCCGAGGATCGCCAGGGAGAAGCAGAGGACCAACAGAAGGCGGCCCCGCCCGAAAAAGACGACCTCCGCGGCGGCGATCGCCGCCGAACCGAGCCAGAGCCGCTCCTGGGGAAAGCGCCGTCGCGCGGGAACGAAGGCGAGCCCGGCGGCGAGCAGGAGGACCGTGCCGGCGAAGCCCGAGGCGTCTTCGTTCGTGTTCTTCGGCCCCCAGTAGGAGACGAAGCGGCTGTTGCCGAAGGCGTTCGGGGCGAAGATCGGCGTCGCCCGGGCGAGCCCGTCTCCCTCTCGACCCGCCGGAGAGGCCGGGGAGGATCGGGGCGGCGGCTCCAGGAGGATCGCCGCGCGCGCCGTGTCGGGCAGGTAGAGGGCGGCCGGCACGAGGGCCGGGGCAGCGGCCCCGGCCGCGATCCCGAGCGCCCAGGCGGCGCCGAGGGCGAGGGCGCGCCGGCTCCCCTTGGGGCGGGAAAGAGCCCGGAGACCCAGAAACGCCGCGGCGCAGAGCAGAGCGTAGGCGATCGTCTCCGGATGCCCGCCGGTCAGGAGGCCGAAGAGGGCGACCGCGAGGAGCAGAAGGTCGCGGCGCCGGCCGCGCTCGTCCCAGAGCGCGAGGGCGTAGAGGACCGCCGGCATCCAGGCCGCCGTGTTCGCCATCGGCCAGCCGAGCCAGAGGAGGACGAAGCCGCCGAGCCCGAAGCCGAGAGCGCCGCAGAGGGCCGAGGCGTCCGAGCCATCCCCCAGCCCCTGGCGGCGCAGGAACAGAAAGGCGAACGCGAGAGCGAAGAACACCCGAAACGCCGCCGTGACGCCGGCCGCCACCGCGAGCGGAAACGGCGCGGCGAGCCAGACGAGCGGCTGGAGCGCCTGGGCCTGAGGGTTGGCGAGGAGCGGCATGCCGGCGCCCACGCGTTCGTTCCAGAGCGGAAAACGGCCGTCGCCCGCAGCGCGGCGGACCTCCGCGAGGAGCGGAGCGATCAGTTGGATCAGATCGCCCTGGATCAGGTTGCCGTGGGGATCGGTCGGCGCCAGGAGACGAAACGGCGCCTCGCCCCGCAGGCCGTCGAGCGGAAGCAGGATGTCGCCGCCGAACAGCACCCTCCCGAACAGCACGACGAGAACGAGGGCGAACCCGGCGACGGCCCGGTGCGGAATCGCGTCCCACCAGCGCCGGAGGGCCACCAGCACCAGAACCGCCACGATGGCCACGTAAAGGCCGGGCAGGAGATCGACGAGGCTCGAGGCGGACATGCCGCGGCGAGTGTATCGCCCGCTGCGCGGGCTGCGGGCAGGCCCACGGCGGATTTCGGCGCTCCCCCGCCGGTCGTGAGAAGATTCGCGCACCGCCCCGGGCGGCTCCCCGCCATGTTTCAGGTCGCCGCTCAGATCTTCCGCTTCCGCGCGCTCCTCTGGACGCTGACGTCGCGCGAGCTCAAGGCCCGCTATCGCGGGTCGGCGCTCGGCTACGTCTGGTCGCTCGCCAACCCGCTGTTGCTGCTCGGCGTCTACACCTTCGTCTTCAGCGTCATCTTCAAGCCGCGCATGGCGGGCGCCGATCCGTACGCTCTCTTCGTCGTCTCCGGGCTGTTCCCGTGGATCTGGTTCGCCACCTCGCTGCTCGAAGGAGCTGTGTCGCTGACCGCCAACGCAGGTCTGCTCCGGAAGGCGGTCTTCCCGGTCGAGCTCCTGCCGATGGTCGCCGTCGTCTCGAACCTCGCCCACTTCCTCTTCGCCGCTCCGATCCTCCTGGGCGGTCTCCTGGTCGGCCGCGCCTTCGGGCACCCCGTCGGCGGCTGGGCCACCCTCCTGACGCCCCTCATCGTCCTGATCGAGCTGCCGCTCGTCGCCGGCCTCGCGCTCGCGGCGGCGGCTCTGAACGTCCACTTCAAGGACGTCCGCGATCTGCTGGCGAACCTGCTCTCCCTGCTCTTCTTTCTGACGCCGATCCTCTACCGG
>DATMZM010000516.1:0-6784 GCA_035607445.1 Thermoanaerobaculia bacterium
GCGGTGAACAGCACGAGGAGAGGCTCGGTGTAGGCCGTGCCGGAGAGGTAGGCGACGATCGGCCCGCCGAGGAACAGGCCCGCTGCGAGGGCACCGGCCTCCGCTCCCCAGGCGCGCCGCGCCCAGGAGAAGAGGATGCCCGCAGTGGCGATGGTCGCGACGAGCGACAGCAGCTGCGCCGCCCGGTCGTCGGCGAGCAGCATCGCCTCCGCGAACAGGACCTCGCTCGCCTGCGGGAAGACCGGAAAGCGGAGATCCGGCAGGTAGGGCAAGCCGCCCGTGGCGACGAAGGCGCGCGCGTAGGGCAGGTGATAGAGCGTCGGGTCGAACGCCGTCGGCGGATAGAGCGCGAGAACGGCGAGCGGCAGGGCGACGAGCGCGAGGATCGGCACGGCGAGCCGCCATTCCGGCTCGCCGAGAGCGGGAGAGCCGGCCGGAACGCCCGGCTGGGGGTTCCGGGGGGCCCGGGGCCGGACCAGAAACAGCAGCCCGGAAAGAAGCGCGACGCCGAGGACGAGCTCGCCCGGCCGCAGGCATCCGGCGAGCCCGAGCCAGAACCCGAGTGCGGAGAGGAGCGCGAGCCCGAGGGCGAGATCGAGACCCGCCTCTCCCCAGCGGCTCTCCTCGCCGCGAGGCCGGCCGCGGGCGAGCGTTCCGAGGCCCGCGGCGACCGCCGCCATCAGGCTGGCCACGGCGATCGGGCCCAGCAGGTGGACGAGAGGTTCGAGGATCGGGATCACCAGGCTCGGCGTCAGGCCGTTTCGGTGGGAGCCGGCTCGGGTTTCGGCAGCGGGAGGGTCCGCACGCGCTCGGAAAAGCACTTGTAGAAGCCGGGGGAGTGGGCCTCCCAATAGGCGATGAAGTCGTTCGCGACGGTCTCCAGGTTCCGGAACAGGTGCGGGCCCTTGTTGTTCGCGCGGCTGATCGGCACCAGGTCCTTGATCCGCTCCCAGACGAGGACGATCTCCTGGCCGCTCTGGAAGAAGAGCTCGGGGTCGAGCACGCCGCGGGTGATGAACGAGGCGACCATCTCCCAGTAGCTGGTGACCATGCGGAACGAGGCGTTCGCCTCCGAGCCCGGAGGGGCGAGCGCCAGCAGCTCCTCCGGAGATCGCACGTGGCACGAGGCGACGAACCACGCGCGCGCCGCGCGCATCCGGTCTTCGCGGCGCATCTCGTAGAGGCGGAGGATCAGGTTGGCGTCTTCGTACGTCGCGGTGCGGCTCATCCGGTGTCTCCCTTGCGGATCAGAACGGACTCGTGGGCCGGATTGTAGGACGCGGGGTCGGATCGACGAAACGGCCGAGCCCGGAGCACGGTAGGATTTCCGCGCTCTCCACCGTCCGACGGCGAGGCCCGGCCGAGCGAGGTTTTACGGGGTGATACCGATCCGCCATGGAATGCTGCCCGCCGCCGCGGCTCTGGCCCTGGCGGGCCTCTTCGCACAACCGGGCGAGACCTCCGCGGCCGTCGCGTCGCCGGCCGGCGCGTCCCCGCAACGCGGTCGCTATGCGGGTCGCCTTCTGTCGGAAGTCCTCCGCGGCCTCGAGGGCGCGGGCCTCACCCTGGTCTTCACGAGCGAGCTGGTGCGGCCCGAGATGAGGGTGCAGAAGGAGCCGGCCGCCCGCGAGCCGCGGCGGATCCTGGACGAGATCCTGGCGCCGTTCGGGCTCGAGGCGCGGGAGGGCGCGCCGGGCGTCCTGGTGATCGTGGCGCGAGCCCGCGGCGGCGAGCGAACGGCGATCGCGGGCAAGGTCCCGGACGTCCCGGCGCTCTACATCCACGACGAGATGATCGTGCGGCCGAGCCGCCTGGAGATCCTGGAGGCGCGGCCGGGCTCCGCCTTCTCGCTCGACCGCGAGGCGATCGAGAGCCTGCCGCATCTGGGCGGCGATCTGTTTCGCACCGCCCCGCTCCTGCCCGGCGTGGCGGGCAACGACGTCTCCGCGCAGTTCAGCGTCCACGGGGGCCGGCGCGACGAGGTGCGGATCGTCCTCGACGGCCAGGAGCTGTTCGCGCCCTTCCATCTCGCGGACTACGACAGCGCGCTCTCGATCGTGCCCGCCCACACCCTGGCCGGCGCCACGTTGACCACCGGCGCCTTCCCGGCGGCCGAGGGCGATCGCATGAGCGGCGTCCTCGACCTGCGGACCCTCGAGCCCGCGGCCGGCCGCGAGACGACGCTCGGCCTCTCCGTGCTCGACCTCCTCGCGTCGAGCTCGGCGCGCTCGGCGGACGGCCGGCGAGCCTGGCTCCTTTCGGGCCGCCGCGGCTCGCTCGACCTCGCGCGCCGGGCGATCGGCGCCGAGCGCCCCCGCTACTGGGACGCCCTGGGCAAGGTCTCGATCGCGACCGACCGCGGCCAGTGGACCGGCCGCGCGCTCGCCGCGAGCGACCGGTTGAGCGTCGCCGACACGAGCGAGCGGGACGGCTTCGAGCGCCTCGACAACGCCTATCGCAGCCGCTACCTCTGGCTCACGAACGAGACCGCCTGGCGCGGCGAGCTGCTGGTCGAGACGATCGGCTCCTGGGCGCGCGTCGAGACCGATCGCGCCGGGCGCGGCGGCGACGAGGAGGGCGGCCATCTGCTCCTCGATCGTCGCGATCTGACGGTTGCGAGCCTCGGCCAGTCCGCGAGCCTCGGCCTCGGAGCGCGCAACCTCCTCAAGTGGGGCTACGAGGCGCGCCGCTACGACGTCTCGTTCGACTACGCGAAGAGGGTCGATCCCGACATCGTCGTGATCGCTCCGCCCGGCGCGGAGCCGCTGGCCGCGCAAGGTTTCTCGGGTCCGTTGCAGGGCAACCATTTCGCGGTCTGGACGAGCGACCAGGCGACGCTCGGGGGCCTGACCGCCGAGCTCGGCCTTCGCTACGACCGCCACACCGCGAGCGGCGACCGCCTCGTCTCGCCGCGGCTGAGCCTGGGCTGGCGCGCGGGCGAGCACACCGTCCTGCGCGCCGCCTGGGGACGATTCTTTCAGAGCCAGCGCCCGTACGAGCTCGCCATCGAAGAGGGCGCGCGCAGCCTCCGCCGGGCCGAGCTTTCGGAGCATCGTGTGCTCGGCTTCGAGCGGCTCTTCGACCGGGGTCCGCTCGGCCTCGACTCGCTGCGGATCGAGCTCTTCGAGCGCCGCATCGACGATCCGCGCCCGCGTCTCGAGAACCTGCTCGAGCCGATCAACTTCTTTCCCGAGATCGAGCCCGACCGGGTGCGCGTCGCTCCCGAGAGCAGCGCCGCCCGGGGGCTCGAGATCCTCGTCCGCGGCAAGCCGCGGCCGGGCCTCTCCTTCTGGCTCGCCTACTCGCTCTCGCGCGCCACGGATCGGATCGGGGGAGAGACCGTGCCGCGCCCGCTCGACCAGCGCCACGCGGTGACCTTGGACGCCGACTTCCGCCTGCCCCGCGACTGGTCGCTCAACCTGGCCTGGCGCTATCACACCGGCTGGCCGACGACGCCGGTCGCCATCGAGAGCGTGCCGAGTCCCTCGGACCCCGACGAAGCGACGCTCGCGGCGCTCTTCGGGCGCCTCGACTCCCGGCGTCTCGGCGCCTATCATCGGCTCGACCTGCGCGCGAGCCGCCGCTTCGACCTGCGCGCCGGCAAGCTCACGGCCTTCCTCGACGTCCAGAACCTCTACGACCGGCAGAACCCCTCCGGCTTCGACCTCGCGATCGATCCGGAGGCGGGCATCGTCGGCCTCCGCGCCGAGAGCTGGCCGGGCATCTTCCCGTCGCTCGGAGTGACCTGGACCTGGTGACGAGCTCGGCAGCGAGACCGCGCGCGGTCGCTTACGGCGCGCGCCGGATCACCAGCGTCCCCCCCGAAACCTCGCCCGAGAGGCCGGCGCCGGGCAGGACGACGAACGGCGCCCGGTCGGGCCGCAGGGCGCCGAGGCCGCCGTGGAGGACGATCCGCCGCGCCGACTCGGCGAGGGCGGGCTCTGCGAAGCGAATGCGCCAGCCCGTCTCGCGCGCGGTCCAGTCGAGGAAATCCGCCAGGCTGCGGCCTTCGAGGTCGAAGCTCCCGGCGGATTCGAGCACCCAGTCCCACGCGGGGCCGAAGCTCGGAAGTTGGCGCCGCTCGGCGCTGCCATCCGGCCGGAGGGCCAGCTCCTGGCCCGCGGGGGCGAGCCGGCTGACTCCCTGATGCTCGACGGCGACCGAGCCGTCGCGGACCTGGACGCGGAGCCTCCGCGCGCCCGGAGCGCCCTCGATGAGGCGGACGGCGAACCGGGTGCCGACGTCGCGCGCCGTGCCGAGCGGGGTGAGGATCGCGAGCCGCGCGCCGGTCGGTCCGCCCGTGGCCGAGCCGCCCGTGTCCAGATAGACCGCGCCGCGCTCGAGCGCGAGAGTCTTCTCGTTGACCAGGCGCACCCGGGTCGCCGCGTCGAGGCGCACGACGGAGCCGCTCGCGAGCTGCAGCGAGGCATAGCCCGCATCGGGCATCTCGCCGCTCTCGAGCATCGCGCCTCGCGGCAGAGCGCTGCCCGCGGCGACCGGCCGCGGTGGACCCTCGCCCGCCGAAACCTCGACGCGCCCCTTGACCGCCTCGACGCGGGCGATGTTCACGGGCGCCGCGTTCCCCGCGGGCCTTACAGCCTGCCCCTGATCGCGGACGAGCCACCAGGACAGGGCGAGCCCGAGGCCCAGGATCAACACCGCGGCCAGGGAGAGGGCGAGAGCCCGGGCCGGCCGGCGCGGCCGATCGGGCGCGCGCCGAGCGATCTCCTCTCGCCAGGCGGCGCGCGCCGCGGCGCGGATCGCCTGGAGGTCGGCGTCCGGCAGCTGCGGTCGCGGCCCGGCCCGTTCGAGCAGGCGGCGCACGCTCTCCTCGCCGTCCGGTCGCTCGCCGCTCGCGTTCTCTGCGGAATCGTCCACGTCGTCGGTCCTCAAGAAGTCCCAGCCATCCGTTTCACCACGGCCGCCGCTCCCGCTCCGCGGCTCGCGCCGCGCCCGCCAGGCTTTCGTAGCGGGCGCGGAAGGCGACCCGCGCCCGCGTCAACAGCGACTCGGCCGCCTTCGGAGTGACCCCCAACCGAGTCGCGATCTCGTCGACTTTCACCCCCTCGACGTACTTCCATTCGAGCGCCCGGGCCTGGGGCTCGCCGAGCTGGTCGAGCGCCATGTGGACCCTGAGCCCCTCCTCTTCCTGCAAGAGCGCGACGAGCGCGTCGTCCGGCGAGCGCAGAAGGCCGCCGGGCGCGCCGTCGAAAGCGGGCTCGTCCGCGAGCGCGACCTCGATCGGCGCCGACCGCGAGCGCCGCCTGTGCATCAGGCTCTCGTGGCGGCAGCACGAGCAGAGCCAGGTGGTGAGCGACGCCTCGCCGCGGTAGGTCGCGAGCCGGGAGAGCGCCTTGACCATCGCCGCCTGCACCAGCTCGCGAGCCTCGTCGCGATCGCGGGCCAGGCGGGCGAGCGCGAAGCGATGGACCGCGGGGAGGCAGCGCTCGGCGAACGTCTCGAAGGCGGCCTCGTCCCCGGCGAGCAGGCGGTCTCTGAGCTCGAGGTCCCCGTCGTGTTGTGCCAAGATCCCCCGCGGGCGCGGTCCGCGCGCTTCCCCTGGTCGCCCGCCCATGCTATGACGCGCCCGGGCGATCCTGCCGAGAGGGGTTTGCGCGCCGGTTCGCGAGGCGGTATCCACTGTCGATCCTCATCCACTCCTTTCACCTTGGATGCACCGCGGGGGGGAATCCTTCGCGGACTTGGCCGGGCCTCGCCGCCCGCCCGCGCCCATTGCGGGGAGCCGTGATCGCGCTGCTCTGCGCGGCGATCTGCTCAGGCGCCTGCGGCCGAAAAGAGGAGAGCCCGCCGCCCGAGCGGGTCTCCGCGGCGCGCAAGGCTCCGCGCCCGATCTCGCCGCGCTGGGTGACGACCTACGATCCGGTGCTCGCTTGGAACGGCTACACGCTCACCCTCCACGACCTGCGGATCCCCGTCCTCCTCGACATGAACGGGCGGCCGGTGCACGCCTGGCCGCGGGCGCGGATCAAGTCGCGCGTGCGCCTCTTGCCCGACGGTTCGATCCTCGGCATCGGGCTCGGCCGGTCGGTCGTCGAGTACGACTGGGAGGGCCGGAAGACCTGGGAGTTCCGCACCGAGAACGCGTTCCCGCACCACGACGTGATCCGGCTCAGGAACGGCAATACGCTCGTCCTCGTCCTGCGCGCCAAGGAGGGGGCCGACACCCTGCTCGAGGTCGACCGCAAGGGGAAGATCGTCTGGACCTGGAAAGCGACCGAGCACCTCGGCGGCCTGGCCCCGCCGCCGGGCGCGCACAAGAACGACGCCACCCACGTCAACTCGATCCAGGAGCTGCCGGAGAACCCCTGGTTCGCGGCTGGAGACAACCGCTTCCGGCCCGGCAACATCCTCGCTTCCGCGCGCAACCTGAACGCGGTCTTCCTCGTCGATCGCGCGACCGGCGCGATCGTCTGGTCCTACCGGAAGGATCTCGACCGCCAACACGAGGCGGAGATGAACGGCCCGGATCTCGCCGCGCCGGGGATGATCCAGATCTTCGACAACCGGCAGCGCAGCTTCCTCGCCGAGCGCCGGAGCGAGATCGTCGAGATCGACCCCCGCGACGGCTCGATCGACTGGCGCTACAAAGCGCCCGGCTTCTTCACGCCGACCGGCGGCCTGCAGCAGGCGCTCCCGAACGGCAACCTGCTCATCACCTCGACGCGCGGCGGCAGGGTCTTCGAGATCACCCGCGCGGGAGCGCTCGCCTGGGAGTGGGTGCCGCCCTACGAGCCCGTGCGTGCGGTGCGCGTCGCCCGGGACG
>DATMZM010000206.1:0-30569 GCA_035607445.1 Thermoanaerobaculia bacterium
GCGGCGGCCCTTGCGGCGGTTTGCCTGGTGGCTCTCGTCGCCGCGGTCGAATGGGGCGGTCCCCGGGTGCGGCGCGTTGCGGTGCTCGTCGTCGTTGTGGTTGCACTGGCGCTCGGTCCGCGGGCGATCGAAATCGCGCGCGGCCGAGATCCTTCCGCCGCGGCTCGCCTCGTCTATCTGGAGGCGGGGATGCGAGGCATCGCCGAGCGGCCGTGGCTCGGCTGGGGGCCGGGGGCGACGCCTTGGACGCTCGGCCCGCATCTGCAGCCCATTCCGGGCACGAATCCGCCGGGCGAGGCGGTGGGAGATCTCCACTCGTTGCCGATCGAGGTCGCCTACGAGCTGGGACTCTTGGGAGCGCTCGCCGCGCTGGGAGTCGCGATGGCGTTCGCCGTCGCTCGGCTGCGGGAGGATCGAGCGGCGCCCGATCCGGTGCGGCGCGCGGGGCTGCTCGGGCTCCTCGGGGCTGCGGTGACCGCCCTCGCGTCCGGTGCCTGGGCGGTGTCCGCCCTGCCGGTCGCCGCGGCGATCTCCGCCGGTGCGGCGCTCTCCGGAGGCTCGAGGGAGCCCGGACGGATCGAGAACGCGGTGGCGCGCGCCGGTGCCCTCGTCATTCTCCTGTTCCTCGCTCCCCTCGATCTCGCGGAGCGAAGCTACGAGCGGGCGCTCGGAGTGGTTCGGGAGGCTTCGATCGCCGCGCTCGATCGGGCGATCGCCTTCGATCCCGCTTTTGCGCTCTATCGCGCGCGCCGGGCCGCGTACCGCGCTCGTCCGACCGCGTTCGACGCCGCGGACGCTCGAAAGGCGGCCGAGGACGCGGGGTCGACCGCGCCGTTCGGCCTCCTCGCCGGCGCACTGAGTGCAGAGGCGCGATCTCCCGACTCCGGCCGCCTGCTCGATTCCGCCTGCGCGAGCGCTCGGCTCGATGGAATCGCCCCGTTCCTCCGCTTGCGAGCCACGCCGCCGCCGATCGATCCGGTGTCCGTCGCTGCGCGCGCTCTGCTCGCCGAGCCGCGGCTCGCGGCGGCGGTCTGGTGGCGCGGGCGCGAAGGGCTCCTCGCGCGCGCGGTCGCAAGGATCTCCGCCCTCGACGGCGTCGAGCTGGGATGGCGGCAGTCGTTCGTGGACGCGGCCTCTTCGCTTCCCGATCGGGCCGGGCCGGGCGCCCTCCTCGCCTATGGTCAGGAGTCTGAGGCCGCGAGCTTCTCGCTCCACCTCTTGAGACGCCGTCCGTGGGGCTCTTATCTCGGCGCCGTGCCGCTCTCCGAGCGCGCGCTGGCGCACCTCGGGTTGCCGTCCGCGGCGAGCCTTCCCACGACGTCGGCAGCCCTCTTCGCGGGGCCGGGATGCGGCCTCGGCGACCCTCCCGCGAGGCCAAAGTCCTGATCGTGTAAGGGCTTTTCGAGATCTCCGCAGGATCTGTGGAAAAACCTGTGGGAAAGAACCGGCGGTCGTGGAGAAAATCGCGCTGTGACAGCGGTTTGACGCGGATTGAACAGGTTTTTGTGCAACCAAGGCAAGTTGTTTGATATCAGTGAGTTGCGCGGATCCATCGCATGCCGTGCGAGCCGCGGACATGCTTGCGGATGGGACTTCGAGGATCTTGGCGCCGCTGCCTCGGGAAACCTCGTGCAAGGCCCGATGTCAAGGGCGAAAGAGGGACGAAAGAGGCACCAAATTGCCCTGTCCATCCGGGTCACGAACAGGCGGGGGAGCAGGCCCGGCGGGCATCGGCCGCCGGGCCCGCGAGCTCAGTCGAGCGGTCGTCCCGGGACGTAGAAGACGTCGCCCGTGGCATTGATGTTCGCGAGGTAGGTGAGCACGTCGCCGCCGGTCAGCACCTCGGTCGTGACGTGCCAGTTCGAGCCGTTCGCGAGGCCCGGGAAGATGCCGAGGAGCGTCCGCTCCAAGTGTTGGCGCGCCTTCAGGATGAGCGTCGTCTCGTGGAGCTTCGTGCCCGCCTCGTTTTCGAGCGTGACGCGGACGGTGGTCTGCGCGCCGTTCAGGTTGACGATGCCGTAGCTCGAACGGGAGACGGCGGTCTGCTCGGCGCCGAAATCGACGGCGTGGCGGCTCCCTTCGAGGGAGGGCCGGCGCGCGTCGACCAGCATGCCGAAGCGCTGCGGCGTGGCGCCTCCGGTGGTCGCGAAGCCGAGGCTCAAGACGCGCGGTCCGAGACCGGTCGGTCCGCGCCAGAGGATGCGGAGCGCTCCGGTCGCCTCCTCGAGCCCGAAGAGGTCTCGGACCGCGTCGTCGAACAGGATCGCGGTGTTGGCCGGCAAGGTGCGGACGACCGTCGGCGGCGCCGAGTTGTTCTGGCCGCGGAGCCAGAACGAGAGCGTCAGGTCGCGCGGTTGATCGGTCGGATTCCAGAGCACCAGCTTGCTCGCGAGCGTCGTGCCGAACTGGCCGCGGTTGCGCACGAAGCGAGGGATCAGGAACTCGCCTTCCGAGACCTGGGGGTCGAGCGAGCCCTCGGCCGGGGGCGGCGGCACGGCGGGCAGGAAGATCTGATCCTGAGAGCCGGTCTCCAAAAGGGTCGCCGAGCCCGCGAAGCGGATGCCGGTCGAGGTGAAGCGGGCGGTGAAGGGTCCCGGCCGGTTCGCCGCCTCGGGGAACAGGTTCGCGATCGGCTGGAAGCGCATCGTGCGCGCTCCGAGAGAGAAGCTGGCGGAGGTCCCCACGGCGAGCCCGAGGGCGTCGCGCAGCTCGACGTCGACCTGACCCGGAACGCCGTCCAGGTTGGCGGCGAGGATCGTGCTCGCGAATCCCGCGCCCTCGAGGATTCCGGCGACGACCTTCGCGTCGGCCGACCAGGTCGCTTGCGTCTCCTCCGGCACCAGCTGGCCGAAGCTGCCGCCGCCGACCTCGAGATACGAGCGGACGAAGGTGAACACCGAGGGGCCGGACACCGCGCCGAGCGGGCGCCGGATCTCGAGTCCGAGCGAGCCCTGCGAGCTGGTCTCGCCGAACAGGCCGCCGAGCAGGTTGGGCAGGAACAGCGAGGTGTCGGGAGGAAGCGTCACCTCGCGCCGCGCCGGGTTCGGGTTGCCCGCGCCGCGCGGCAGGTAGACCAACCCGACGCGGGCGTCCGCTTCTCCGGCGTTGTGGAGCCAGAGGTCCGACTTGAAGACGCCCGTGGCGCCGCGCGGACCGAAGATCAGGCTCTGAAGGAACGAGTCCTCGCCCGGGAGCGAAACCGGTGCTCCGCCGACGACGATCGCGCCGGTCGCCTCCGCGGTCTGGCCTGCGTCGCCGAACACCGTGACCCGCACCGGATAGGTGCCGGGGATGTCGTAGAGATGCTCGGCGCAGACGCGCGCCGGCTGGCAGAAGCCGTTGCTGAAAGCGCGCGCGACGGCTCCCAAGTCCCAGGTCGCGCGGACCACCGGGCCGGTGGTCGTGGCTTCGAAGTGCGCGACCTGCCCGGTGGTCGCGGCCGGGATCGGCTGGAGCGCGACCGTCACCGGCTGGACCGACGGCGTGGTGACCGCCGCCCGATTGCTGTGGCCGCTCTCCCCCTGGTTGTTGAAGGCGGCGACCTCGTAGTCGTAGCGCGTGCCGGAAGCGAGCGGCGCGTCGCGATACGACGTCGTTGCCGCGGACAGGGTCGCGAGGAGCGAGAGTGCGCCTCCCGCGACGCCGCGGTAGACCCGGAAGCCCTGCTCGTTCGTCGAGCGGTCCTGCCAGGAGAGAACCGCCGCGAGCCCGTCGAGGGCCGCTCCGAGCGCGGCAGGCGCTTTCGGCGCTCCGCCTCCCCCGCCCCCGCCGGCCAGGTAGAGCGTCGCGATACCCGCTCGATCGTCGCTGCCGAGCCGGGCGCCGCGGCCGTCGTCGTGGACGAAGGCGCGCATCACCGCCTCGTCCTTCGCCGCCGTATCGCAAGCGCCGCTCCGGCTGTCGCCGCAGGAGTGGCCGAGGCCCAGGGTGTGGCCGAGCTCGTGGGTGAACAGCTCGTCGGCGGCCAGATTCGGGCTCGAGCTCCGCTGGAAAAAGCAGGCCACGTTCTGATTGGTCGCGACGTCGGCTTCGAGAGCGCGCAGGAACGTCTCGCCCTTGTAGGTGCCGCGGACCTCCTGGTCGGTCCACGGACCGCCGATCGCGAGCACGCCGCCGCTCGCGCAGTCGAAGGGGTCGACGTCGGGGAGAGACTGCTCGAAGAGGAGCGAGTTCGTGCCGTCCTGCTGATCCAGACCGCCGGTCACGCTCGTCTGGCCGGCGTACGCGTAGTCGATGTTGGTCGCTCCGTCCGCGTTCCAGGCCGCGATGCCGTGCTGGAGCTCGGCGTGGCCGCCGCCCGAGAGACCCGGCTGCCCGGCGGAGCTCGAACGCCAGGAGATGCTGCGCCCTTCGTCGAATTCGAACCAGCGGACCCTCAAGCCCTCGTCGGTCAGGAAGGTGAAGTCGGCCTGCACCCCGCTCGGGGCGACGAAGTAATCCGGCTCGCGGCGCCGGCCGGCGGCGCGATCGGCGATCCAAGCGGCGAAGCGCTCGAGGTCGCGCGGCTGGTGCCAGAGGGACGGGTCGCCGGGGCGGCCGGGCAGCGCGGCCTCGCTCGCGCCCGAGAGGTCGCGGACCGCGATCGTGCGACCGTTGCCGGGAACCTCGCGAAACGCGCCGAGCATCAGGTGGAGGATGCGGTAGGTGCCGTCGCTCTGGGCGACCAGAAAGAGGAGCGCGCGGTCGCCGGGCCGGAACTCGGGGGCGCCCCAGATCTTGAAGCCGACGTTCCCGCGCGCGCCGCCCGGCACGCGGACCAGGATGGAGCTGCCGGGAACACTGCCCTGAACCAGCCGCTCGACCTCGACCAGGACGTCCGTCGCGGGCATCCCGGCGACCGGCGCCGTCTCGACGCCCGCGACGCGCACCAGCGCGACCGCGTCCGCCCGGTCGGCGAGGTCGCCGTCGTGGACCATCACGTAGCTGGTCGCGTGGAGAGCGGCCGAGGATCCGAACAGGAAGAGAGGGACGAGGAGGAAGCGGAACGAGCTCCTGGGCATGACGGTCTCCTCAGTCGTCCGGCACGGCGGACGAATCGAGATCCGAGTATAAGTCGGCGGGACCGGATCGTTGCCGGGGCGGCAGCGACCTCGAGGTTCTGGCTACAGCTCGGCCCCGCGGTAGACCGCTCCGACGAACGGACCGCTCATGAAGGCGTCGAGCTCGATCTGGCTCTGGAAACAGACGCCGCGAGGTCCGTCGGGCCCGAGCAGCAGGCGCGCGGACTCGGCGAGGGCCGAAGCGGTGGTGGTCTGGATCGCCTTCAAGCGCCGGGCGCCGATCTGCATCGGCTCGACCCGGTAGGCGGCCTCCCGCCGGTGGAGAACGCCGCGCGCGTCCGGACCCTGGACCGCCGCGTAGACGATCACGAAGTCGTCGCCGTCGACGTGCGCCACCTCCGCGAGCATCCGCCGGTGCAGGAACTCGGCGGCGTCCGCGCCGGGCGGGCACTCGGCGAGGACCGACTCGACCCAATCGTAGTGGCCCGGGTGGCGCAGCGTCTTGTAGTCGAGGTCGCGCACCTTGCCCGCGAGCGCGCGCGGCAGGTCCGCGGCTCCGCCCGAGGTCAGGGCCTCCTCGTACGTGGCACCGCCGATCAGCAGGCGGCGCCGCTCGGACAACGAGGGCCGGGTCGTGGTCTCGAAGTTCCGGACCACGGTCGCGGGCTTGACGTACTCGGTCGCGACGCCGATCGAGCTCCAGGTGAAACCGTAGAAATGGCGAGCGGGAGCGTGCGGCGTGAGGGCGCCGACGCGCATCTCGATCGAATCGACGCGGTCGATGCCGTGGTCGCGGCAGAAGGCGCGGAACAGGCCGTGGCCGAGGACGTTGACGAAGCCGGGAGCGATGCCGGTCTGGACCACGAAGCCGGTCGAGGCGCCGCGTGCGATCTCGACCACCTCGTCGGTCTCGCGCACGTACTCGGTCAGGTTCGCGTAGTGCAGGCCCCGCTCGCGGGCGAAGCGCGCCATGCGCGGCGCTTGGGCGCCCGGCAGGCAATCGAGGAGCACGTCCCCGGCGTCGAGCACGCTCTCGAGCTCCCGGCTCGAGCCCGAGGCGGGGAGGAAGAACGGCTCGACAGCGCCCGGTTTCGCCGACCCGCCGGCGATCCAGGCCGCCGCTTCACGGGCGCTTTCCAAGTCGGCGTCGCCGATCGCGAGGTCGACCTCGAAGTCTCCCATCTCGCGCAGGATCAGGCCGACCGCCCGGCCCATGCCGCCGGCGCCCGCGACGACGATCTTGTGCCTTGCATCCATGGTGGCGCGACGCTCCTCGGGAACTGGCGATCTAGGATTTGCGAATTGGGCGCTCGGACCCGCGGCCTTCGGACGATCGGAAGGAGGCGGTGGAAGCGAGGCTGTCAGGCCCGCCCGGAGCCGGCGGATCGTAGCATCGGCCCCCGACACGGTCAACGAACCCCGACCTGAGACGAGAACCGGGTCCCGAGCCGCCGAGCGTTGCGGGCGAGCCTCAGGGGTTCGACGCGGCGACCGGAGTCGCGGCCCGCCGGCGAACCAGGTGGCCCGCGATCGCCGTCCGGTTGCGCCCGGTCTCCTTGGCCACGTACATCGCCGCGTCGGCGAGGCGTAAGAGCGAGCTCTTCGACTCCTCGAAGGTGAGGTCGTCCGGTACGTGCGCCTTGAGCGTCGCGACGCCGACCGAGCAGGTGAGGCCGCGCAGATGGAGCGGCTCGCGCTGGATCTCACCGGGCTCGTCGCAGAACGTGCTCGCCAGGATCTCCGTCCGGACTTCCTCGCCGATGTCGATCGCGGCGTCCAAATCCCGGCCGGGAAGGATGAGCACGAACTCGTCGCCGCCGTAACGGGCCGCGACGCCGCCGACCGCCGCCGTGCAGCGCTTCAGGATCCGCCCGACCTCGCGCAGCACCTGGCTGCCCGCGAGGTGGCCGTGCGAATCGTTGACTCGCTTGAAGAAATCGAGGTCGAGAAAGAGCGTCGCCAAGTCCGCGCCGACCTCCTGGCAGCGCCGCACCTCGTCGGCGATCGCGATGTGCAGGTACCGGTCGTTGAAGAGGCCGGTCAGGTTGTCGCGCTTCGCGATCTCCTGCGCCTGGCGGCCGTCGAGGACGTTCTGGATCGAGATCGAGATGTACCCGGCGAACACCTCGAGCAGGTTGCGATCCTGGTCGGAGAAGCCGGAGCGGTTCTTGCGATTGATCAGCTCGAGGACGCCGCACACCTCCTGCTCGATGCGGATCGGCACGGCGATCAGCGACTGCGTCAGGTATTGCGTCTGCTCGTCGACGCCGCCGAAGAAGAAAGGATCGTCCCGGGCCTCGGCGGTCGAGTAGACCTCGCCGGTCAAGTAGACGTGACCCGCGATGCTGCCGTCGGCCGGGACCGACTGGCCGACCAGGCTCTCCGCCTTCTCGCCGAATGCGACGATGAAGATCAGCCGGTTGCTCCGGCGGCTCGTCTGCTTGGCCGACGGGTCGTCGAGCAGGATCGAGCCCGACTCGGACGGGACGAAGCCGTTGGCGCGGCGGAGGATCTCGGCGAGGTTCTCCGCCAGCGACAGCTCGAGCGGAAAGTGGCGGTGCGCCCGGCGCCGTTCGAGGAACCGCTCGAGCTTCGAGGGCTCGAGGCAGTGGCAGACGGCGGCCTTGAGACCCGAGTCTCGGCGCGGGCTCAAAGGGAGATCCCCCGCACTCCGATCCTGTCGCGGGTGCGCTGGGAGCGTTCGATCGCGGTGCCGATCCTCGCCATCTTCGATCGCAAGTCCTTTGACTTGGGAAAATAGCAGAACCGGGCTCGCTTAGGGGCGAATCGCCCCCGCCGCCCCGGCCGGGCAGCGCTCGCCGGCCGGCACGGTGCGCAGCCCGTCGAACGGCCAGGGGCGCACCCAGAGCTCGCTGCCGGCGGGGTGGTGGCCGCAGGTCCGGAGCAGGACCACTTCGCGCGGGGCGAAGGCGGCGAGCCCGAAGCCCGCGACGAACAGGCAGGCGCTCGCGCCCGCGAGGGCGAACAAGGCGAGGCGGCGTGCCGGGGCGACGAGATGGAGCACGAAGCCGAGCCAGGCGAGGAGGACTCCGGCGATCGCGACGCCGTGCCCCAGCGGCCGCACGGAGGTCGCCCTCGGCGGGGGCGGGAGCGGCTCGGGCGCGCCTGCAGCGCGCCGGGCGCGATCGAGGTTTTCGGCGATCCAGGCGTCCGGCTCCCGGTCGAGCGCCTCCGCCCGGCGATACCAGAGGATCGCCTCCGGGAAGCGGCCGAGGCGATGGGCGGTGACGCCGAGATCGTAAGCGAGCCGGGGGTCGTCGGGGGCCTGGCTCTGTGCTTTTCCGTACGCGGCGTAGGCGCCCGGGAAGTCGCCGGCCGAAAACAGACGCTCGGCTTCGTCGGCAGCGGAACGGGCGGCCGCGCCACCCGCGGCCGTCGCGAGCAGCCAGGGAAAAGCGGAGACCGCCCGCGCGAGACCGCGCCAGCGGCTCATCGGAGAGCGCGCGCGATCCGGAGCGAGCGCTCCGCCAGCTCGTCCCGGAGCGACTCGGCGCTCGAGAGCTGCGGTGCGGAGCGCAGGTACTGGAGATCGTCGGCGAGACGGGTGATCTCGGAGAGGGTCCGGGGATCGGCTCCCTCTTCGGCGAGGCTGCGGCCCCAGACCGGGGCCGGCAGCTCGGAGGGGAGGTCGAAGCGCTCCGCGAGCAGGTTGCCCCATGCCTCTTCGAAAGCCGCGGCGGCCCGGCGTGGCCGGTCTTCGCCGCGCGCGGACGCGATCCGATCTTCGAACCGCCGCGCAGCGGCGCCCTGGCCGGCGAGACCCCGCCGCCGGCGGGCGAGGCCCGCGACCAGCGCGAGGAGCCACGGCGCCGAGAACAACCAGACGAGGACGTGCGGCTTGCCGAGCCGCGCCGCGAGGCCCGCGGCAGCAGGCATCGAAGGTGCCGCCGTGGCCGGGCGGACCGGATGGAGAGGGCCGAGATCGGCGGTGGCGATGGAAGCCCGCGGGCGCGCGGCGAGCTCGATCGGCGGCGCGGTGGCCTGCCGATAGGTGCCCGCCGCGGCGTCGAAGTACGGGATCGCGGGCAGGTCGAGCCGGTAGTCCCCTGGCCGATCGGGGACGAGCACGTAGGTCCAGGTCCTTTCGCCGCGCACGCGGTTGCCTTCGAGCTGGTCGTTCGTTCGCTCGTGCGGCGGGAAGATCCTCAGGCCGGGCGGGACGGTGAGCTCGGGCGCCGCCATGCCGTCGAGGTGGCCGAGGCCGGAGATCCGAACCTTGAGGGTCGCGGCCTCGCCGACCGCCAGATCGCGCGGCGCAAGCTGAGCGTTGAGAGCGAGCGGTCCGACCGCGCCCTGGAAGCCGGGCGGCGCGCTCGGAAGCGGGCGCACTTCGAGGGCGGCGGGGGGTGTCGCCAGATCGAGCTGCCGCGGGCGGGAGATCGGCGGCGAGAAGAAGACGCGCTCGACCTCGTTCGCCGCGATCTGATAACGCACCGGCTCGAGGCGCAGGCTGCCGGCGTGCAGCGGGAACAGGATCTTGCGCAGCAGCGGGATCCGGCCGTACCGCTGGCCGCTGACGCCCACGATCTCGGTCGGCAGGCGGTCGGGCAGCTGCACGTCGCGCACCCAGAAGCCGCGAAATTCGGGCAGCGCGACCGGGTTGACCATCGAGACGTCGGTCCGCGCGTAGAGGTAGACGGTGTAGAGAACCTGCTCGCCGACGAACGGACGTTCGTCCGAAAGCTCGGCGCGCAGGAACGCGGGGGGCGGTTGGGGCGTCGCGGACTGCGGTTGGAGCTCTCCGGGCCTCGCGCCGGGCGGCCCGAAAGGATTGCCACCGAACATCCGGTACAGCGGGTCGTCCTCGCCGAAGGGCGAATCCTCCTGCGGCTCGCCGCCGGTCGGCGCCTCCTGGACCTGGATCGTCTGCTCCGGCATCTGGACCACCCGGTCGCGGATCGCCACCTTGACCGCGCGCACCCGGGCCGGTCCGATCCCGAGCGGGCGCAAGCGCCAGCTCAGGCGCAGGGAGCGGGAGAAGAGACCGTTGACGACCTCCATCGACTCGAATTGGGACGGTCCGCCCAGCCGCTCGAAGTTGTCTAGTTCGAAGCTCGGCTCGAAACCGAGCGGCACCAGGCCGCCGCGAGCCTCGATCGTCAGAGTCGCGGTTTCGCCGAGCCCGATCCGCTCGGGCTCGAGATGGATCGCGAGAGTGATCGGCGCGGCCCGTCCGGTCGCCGGCGACAGGGCGAATCCGGCGGCGAGGAGCGCGAGAGCGAGGAGCGGAGCCGCCTGGT
This sequence comes from Thermoanaerobaculia bacterium, assembly GCA_035607445.1. Taxonomy (GTDB): domain Bacteria; phylum Acidobacteriota; class Thermoanaerobaculia; order Multivoradales; family UBA5704; genus DASYKS01. Next base: position 10,262 of record DATMZM010000206.1, read on the forward strand.
AGCGCCGGGATCGCATCACCAGTCCTGCCAATCCTTGGCCGCCGAGCCGGCGGCCCGCGCCTTCTGCTCGGCCGCGGCGCGCCGTTGCTTCCGTTCGAGGTTCTCGACCGCGCGCAGGATCTGCGCGGCCTCCTGGGCGCTCATGTCGGGCTGGTCGCGGAAGCGCGCGAGAGGCTGCGGCCCGGACCCCGGGGTTCGCGGCGAGCCGTTGCCTTCCCGGCCCTGGGTGCCGGAATTCGGCTGCGGCCCTTGGGCCTGCGGCGGCTTGCGCTCGCGGTCGGGCTGCGGATCGGTGCCGCCTCCTTTGGCACCGCTCTCGCGGTCGCCCGGCTTGTCGCCGCGCGGGCCGTCCTGGGGTTTTTTCGCGCGCAGCTTCTCGCGCTCCCGTTCGGCGAGCGCGAGCTCGAGGTTGTGCTTGGCCGCGGCGTGGTGGGGATCGAGACGCAAGGCCTGCTTCAAGGCATCGACCGCTCCCGCGGCATCGCCCGCGGCCAGCCGTCCGGTGCCCAGGTTGTAGCTGGCGTCGAGGGCGAGATCGGGAGGCGCCGCTCGCGCCGCGCGCTCGAGGGCGGGCACCGCGTCGCGCGCCTTGCCCGCGAGCAGGCGGGCGGTTCCGGCGTCGAACTGCACGCGCGGATCGTCGGGCGCCAACCGCAGCGCGGTTTCGAGCGGGGGCAGCGCCTCCGCGGGCTTGCCCGCCTCGATCCGCCCGTTCGCCTGTCCGATCCGCTCGCGCGGGTTGTAGAGCCAGCGCTCGACGGCGGCCGGCAGATGGAAGAGACCGCCGAAGCTCGGCAGCAGCAGAGCGCCGCTCGCGAGGAGAGCCGGAAGACGTCCGAGCATCACGCCGCCTCCCGGGCGCGGGGGAACGGGCGCACCGCGAGATGGCAGAGGAGGGCGAGCGCGGCGAACGCGAGCGGCCACTGGAAGCGCTCTTGCCGCGTCTCGATCCGATCGCTGGCGAGCGTCCGCCCGCCGAGCCGCCGGATCTGGCGGACGATCGGGTCGGGATCGAGCGCCGCCGAGGTGGCGCGCAGGTAGACGCCGCCGGTCGCGCGGGCGAGCTTCTCGAGGTTCTCCTCGTGCAGCTGGCTGATCACGACCTGGCCGTCGCGGTCGCGCTTGAAGCCGTCGGGCCCGCCTTCGGGCAGGCGCAGCGGGCCGCCCTGAGGCGTACCGATGCCGATCGCGCAGAGGACCGTGCCGGCCTCGCGCAGCTTCGCGAGCTCGCGGTCGAGGTCGCCGCGGTGGTCTTCGCCGTCGGACAAGAGGACGATCGCCCGGTGGCGTTCCCCTCCTTCGGGGAAGAGCGCGAGCGCTCGCTCGAGGCCGGTCGAGAGCTCGGTGCCGGGGGTCGGCAGCGACCCCGGCTCGACGGTGTCGAGCATCAGGTCGATGGCGGCGGCATCGAGCGTGAGCGGCGAGAGCGCGAGCCCCTCGCCCTCGGTCTGGACCAGTCCGAGCCGGTTTTCCGGCATCGCCGCGGCCAGGCGCCGCAGCAGGGTCTTCGCGGCTTCGAGACGCGAGGGGTCGACGTCGAACGCCGACATCGAGAGCGAGGAGTCGAGGACGAAGACGACGTCGACCCCCTTGCGCTCGACCTCCTGCATGGCGATCCCCCAGCGCGGCCGGGCGAGGGCGAGCGCGGCGCCGAGCACCGCGAGAGCCAAGGCGGCGACCGAAAGGGCGATCCGCCGCCCCGGCACGGCGCGCGCGAGGCGTCCCCAGAGGCCGCGTGCGGCCCACTCGGAATCGGCGCTCAGGCGGCGGCGCCAGACCCAGGCGGCGAGGGCAGCCGCGAGCGGGGCGGCGAGCGCCAGAGCGAGGAGCGCGGGGGCGGCGAAGCTCACGGCTCGGCCGTCCAGCGCGCTCCGGCCGCGGCGAGCGGCAGGAGCAGGAGTGAGAGGGAGGACCAGACGAACGGCGCCGCCGCTTCGCGGTAGTGGACGGACCGCTTGGTCTTGAGCTCCGTCTTTTCGAGCCGATCGATCTCGCCGAGCGTCGCGCGCAGGCTCGCGGCGTCGGTCGCCTTCCAGAACCGGCCGCCGGTGCGCCGGGCGATCGTGCCGAGCAGCTTCTCGTCGACCGGCAGGTTCATCGGGACCATCCGCTCGACGCGGCGGCCGAACGGATCGACCAGGGGAAACGGCACCAGCACCGGACCGCTCCCGGCCGAGCCGACGCCGATCGTGTAGACCTTGATCCCGAGGCCGGCGCAGACCGCGGCCGCCGAAATCGGGTCGATCTCGCCCGCGTTGTTCGCGCCGTCGGTCACCAGGACGATCACGCGGCTCTCAGCTCCGCTCTGGCGGAGTCGTGCCGCGGCGTTCGCGAGCGCGACGCCGATCGCGGTCCCGTCCGGGACGTCGTTGAAGTCGACCGCCTCGATCACCCGATGGAGCATTTCGCGGTCGGTGGTGAGCGGCGCGCGCGCCATGGCCTGGCCGGCGAACGTGACCAGGCCGATCCGGTCGGAGGGGCGGCGGTCGATGAACTCGCCGACGACCTGCTTGGCGACGGTCAAGCGGTTCTTCGGCTGATAGTCGATGGCGGCCATGCTGCCCGAGATGTCGAGCGCCATCTGAATGTCGATTCCCTCGGTCTGGCTCTCCTCGATCGCATAGCCGAGCTGCGGCCGGGCGAGCGCGGCGACCATCAGCGCGAGGGCGGCGAGCCGGGCGTAGAACGGCAGGTGCAGGCGCCAGCCGCTGCCGAGGCCGCGCCTTGGGCGTCCCCTCGAGGGCAGCCGGCTATAGCGCAGGGCGCCGAGCCCGGAATTGAGGTGATGCCGCCAGGCGAGGAGCGGCACCAGAGCGAGTGCGAGCAACCAGAGCGGATCGTCGAGGTGCGGGAAGCTCCCGGCCGGCAGGCTCATCGCGCGGCCTCGAGCGCGGCTCCGCCGGGAGGCACTGCAGCGGGGCGGAGGTGATCCTCGAGCTCGCCCGCGAGCGCGCGCGCCGTCGCGATTCCGGAGCCCACCTCTCGAGGCTCCGAAGCCCGGCGGGCGAATTTGATCAGGTCGAGCCGGCGCAGCAGGTCGGTCGCCTGTCGCGCGGTCGCGTCGGGGATGCGCCGCGAGCGCAGCAGGCGCTGGACCTCGGTGGTCGTGCTCTCGAGGCCGTGGAAGTCGAGCTCGCGGCCGAGAAAGCGGCGGAGCGCCGCCGAAAGGGCTGCGACGCACGGTTCGGGCGGCTCGCCCGCCGCGATCTCCCGTGCGATCCTCTCGAGCGCGCGCTCGAGCTCGTCGCGCGGCGCGATCTCGGGCGCCGGAGCTTCGGCGCCGGCCGCGAGACGGCGATGAAGGGCGAGCCAGCCGGTCGCGAGAGCGAGGAGTGCGAAGGCCGCGAGCGTCCACCAGAAGCGCGAGCCCCAGGGCAGTCGTCGAAGGCCCGCGGGAGGCTTGGGGCGAGCCTGTTTCGGATCGGCCGGCAGCACCGAGGCGACCGTGAGAGAGAGGCCGGCCGGGGTGGCGAGCGTGGGAGCTCCCGCGCGAAGCGGCACGGTGATCGCCAGAGGAGGAAGCGGCACCGGGCCGGTCCGGAACGCGGCGACGGTGACCCTCTGGCGGAAGTTTGCGAGGCCGCCGGAATCCTGGCGCTCGACCGGTCCGACCGCCGCGACCTCGGCGTCGCCCCAGGTCTTGCCCCAGGCCGGGAAGCGCGGGGCGCCCGCGAGATCCGCCGCGGCGACCGCGAGCTCGATCGTCACGACGGCGCGGTCGCCGACCGTGAGCGGGCGGCCCGCCGCGACGGTCGCGGTCAGCCGCGGTGAGGCCTGAGCCCGCGCGGCGGTCGTGCAGGACGCGGCGAGCGCGAGAGCCAAGAGTGCGCGCCGCGCGGGAAACCGGCGGTCGGTCATCGGCCGAACCTTCGCCGTCGCTCCTCGAAGAACGCGAGGAGCGGCGGCAGGTAGGGCCGATCGGTGCGCAGCTCGAGGCGGCCGACCCCGAGGCGGCGGGCGAGCTGGGCGAGCTCGCCGCGCTCGGCCGCCCGCCGTTCCCGCTGAGGGCGAGCGAAGCGCCGGCCGTCGATCAGAGCGACGCGGCCGGTCTCGGCGTCCTCGAGCACCACCGGCCCGGTGGCCGGCGGCTCGACGTCGCGTGGATCGACGATCTCGACGAGCACCAGGTCGTGGCGCGCCGCCGCGGCCTTGAGCGCGCGCGGACAGGGGGCGGAAACGAAATCGGAAATGAGGAAGAGCACCGAGCGCCGCTTCAGGTTCGCGAGCACGGCGGAGAGCCCGCGCTCGAGGTCGGTGGCGCCATGGGCCGGGCGGTCGAGGATCTCGCGCACCAGGCGAAGCACCTGGGCGCGCCGCCGCTGCGGGGTCAAGAAGAGCTCCATTCGGTCGGAGAGGAGGGCCGCTCCGACGCGATCCTGGTTGCGGACGGCGGCGAAGGCCAGAAGGGCCGCGATCTCGGCCGCCAGCTCGCGTTTCAGGATCGCGCGAGAACCGAAGCCGAGGCTGCCCGAGACGTCGACTGCCAGGAAGACGGTCAGATCGCGCTCTTCGACGAACTGCTTGACGAACGGCGCGCCCATCCGGGCGGTGACGTTCCAGTCGATCGCGCGCACGTCGTCGCCCGGCTGGTAGGGGCGGACCTCGGAGAACTCCATGCCGCGCCCCTTGAACACCGAGTGGTAGTCGCCGGCGACGCCCTGATCGACCAGCCGGTTGGTGGCGATCTCGATGCGCCGGACCTTGCGCAGGAGGTCCGGCGGCAGTTGGGTCCGCCGGTTGCGTGCCGGCGCCGGCTCCGCGACGGGCTTTGGGCTGCGAACGAGGCGGCCGAGGAGTTGGCCTAGCAAACGGGGCCTCCCGGCCTCAAGGGACGGCGACGCGGTCGAGGATCCGGGCGACCAGAGCGTCGGAGGAGACCTCCTCCGCCTCGGCCTCGTAGGTCGGGACGACGCGATGGCGCAGCACGTCGGGCGCGATCTCCTTGACGTCCTCGGGGATCACGAAGCCGCGGCCGCGGACGAAGGCCATCGCCTTGGCGGCCCGGGCGAGGTAGATCGTCGCGCGCGGCGAGGCGCCGAACGCGATCAGATCGGCGAGCTCGCCGAGCCCGACCCGCCGGGGCTCGCGCGTCGCGGCGATCAGGTCGAGGATGTAGCTGCGCATCTTGCCGTCCAAGTAGACCCCGTCCGTCACGGCGCGCAGCGACGCGACCTGCTCGCGGTCGAGCACCGGGCTCGCCCGCAGCTCGCGGTCGACCAGCATGCGGTCCAGGATCTCCGCCTCCTCGAGCCGCGAGGGATAGGTCAGGCGGAGCTTGAGCATGAACCTGTCGATCTGCGCCTCGGCGAGAGGATAGGTCCCCTCCTGCTCGATCGGGTTCTGGGTCGCGAGGACGAGGAACGGGTCGGGCAGCGAGCGCGTCCGATCGCCGAGGGTGACCTGGCGCTCTTCCATCGCTTCGAGGAGGGCCGACTGGACCTTGGCCGGGGCCCGATTGATCTCGTCCGCGAGCAGGAGGTTGGTGAAGATCGGACCGGTGCGGGCCTGGAACTGGCCGCTCGGCTGGTCGTAGATGAGGGTGCCGACGAGGTCGGCCGGCAGCAGATCGGGCGTGAACTGGATGCGCCGGAAGTCGAGGGTGAGAGTCTGGGCGAGCGCCTTGACCGCGAGGGTCTTCGCCAGTCCCGGCACCCCTTCGATCAGCGCGTGCCCGCGGGCGAGAAGGGCGACCAGCATCCGGTCGAGCAAATAATCCTGCCCGACGATCACCTTGCGAAGCTCGGCCTCCACCCGCTTGAGATGGAGAAGCTCCCGTTCGACGTCTCGGCTCGCGGTGGCGACATCCAATTCCATGGCGTTCATCCCTCGGCTGCAAGCGAAGTGCCACGGGGCGGCTCGACGGGGACACCCCCCGGAGCGCTCTTCCGCCGCGGAATCAACGTTGATCTGGGGTCGTTGAAGCGCCAAATTGGCAGGATCGCCGAGGTGCTCACGAGCTTTGGACGAGGGCTCGGATGATACCGTCCCCGGCCATGGCGCGGGGCACGCCCCACCTCAAGAAAGCCTTCGGCCAGCACCACTTGGTGGACGGCTCTCTCTGCCGCCCGCTGGTGGATTTCCTCGCTCCGGCGGGCGCGCGAGTGCTCGAGATCGGGCCGGGTGGCGGCGTTCTGACGGCCGAGCTCTTGGGCGCCGGCGCGAGAGTGCTCGCCTGGGAGGTCGATCCGGAGTGGGCTTTCGCGCTCCGGCGCCGGCTGAGAGCGCCTCTCGCACTCGTCGTTGGGGACGCGCTCGCGATCCCCTGGGAGCGGCTGCCCGCGCCGACGCTCCTCGCCGGAAACCTTCCCTACAACGTGGCGACCGCCCTGATCGAAGGATTCCTGACTCGCGGCCACGGGATTCCGCGCGCGGCGGTGCTCGTCCAGCACGAGGTCGCGGAAAGGCTGGTCGCGCGCCCGGGAGACGGCGCCTACGGGTCGCTCAGCGTTCTGGTCGCCGCTCATGCCGAGGCGCGCCTGCTCGGCCGGGTCAGGAAAGGGAGCTTCCGGCCGCCGCCGAAAGTCGACGGGGGGTTCGTCGGATTCGAGCGCCGCGCGCCGCCGCTGCCCGCAGAGGAGATGCCGGACCTCCTGGCCCTCGTCCGGCTCGCTTTCGGCCAGCGGCGCAAGATGCTCCGCAACGGGCTCGCCGCCGGTTGGGGACGGGAGCGCGCCGAGGCCGTGCTCGCGAGCGCCGGGATCGCGCCGACGGCACGCGCCGAAACGCTCGGGCTCGAGGAGTACCTGCGCCTCTTCCAAGCAGCCCGTTGAGGATGAGGAGCGAGCAGGCGAGAGGAGCCTTCATCCCAGCTTAGGCCATGGCTTCTGAAGGTCTCTATGCTAGAATTTATCGGTACTTACACGAGAAACCTTCAGATTCTTTCGAGAGACTGCCCTTGTCCCTCGCCCTCGCCAAGACGAACGAGCGCACCGAGCGCCCCACGCTCTCCCCCGACAAGGGGCGGGAGCTGCTCGGTTTCCTGCTGCTCGCGCTCGCGCTGCTGTCGGGGATCGCCTTCGGCAGCTTCGATCCGCAAGACCCGAGCGTCCTCCATCGAACGGTCTCGGCCGAGATCCACGTCCGCAACCTGATCGGTCCGATGGGCGCTCACGCGGCGGCGCTCGGCTTCGCCTTCTTCGGCGTCTCGTGCCTGCTGGTGCCGATCGTCCTGACCCTCGCCGGCTGGCGCCGCCTGCGCCGGACCGCGGCGGCTCGGGTGGTCGGGCGAGGCGTCGGGACGGCTTTGCTGCTCACCGCCCTGCCGGGCCTGCTCGACCTCTCCCTGGGAAGCGTCGAGTGGATCCGCGGCGGCGCTCTGCGTGCCGGCGGCGCCTTCGGCCATTTGCTCGCCGACTTCCTCGAGGAGCATTTGAGCTTCGCCGGGTCGGGCGTCGTGTTGACCTTCGCCGTCCTGATCGGGACCACGCTCGCCGTCCAGTCGACTTTGGGCGACCTGCTCGCCGCCTGGCGCGAGCGGCTGGCGAAGTCCTGGCAGGAGGCTTCGCTCGCCCGCGCCCGCAAGCGGGAGCGGCGCGAAAAAGAGCGCTCTCGCCGCCGGGTCGTCACCAAGCACCTGCAGCGCGTGGTCGAGGAGCGCCAGAGGGCCGAGGAGCTCGAGCGCGCGGAGGAGAAGCGCCCGCGCCGCGCCGCCCTCGCTCTCGTCCCGATCGTTCCGGCACCGACCTCCGAACCGGCTGCGTTCGCTGCGGCTCCCGCCGAGGGCCGGCTCGACCTGCCGCTACGGGTCACCGAGCGCTCCGGGCCTCCCGAATTCTCCTTCCGTCGCGTGCGCCCCGAAGCGGCGCCGTTCGCGCCAGGCGAACGCGATGAGCGCGAGGCCGGCGAGCGTCTGTCCCAGACCCCCGCCGCCGGACCGGTGTTCCGAACCGCGGCGCCGCAGGGCGCGGCGCCGCCGCGCCGGGCTTCCGCCTCGGCGCCGCAGGCCGCTCTCCCGTTCCCGGCCCCCGCCGAGCCGATCGCTGCCGAGCTGCCGCCCGTGAACCTGCTCCAGATCGAGGATCATCGGACCAAGATCGACGAGGGCGAGCTGATCCGGCTCGGCGAGGCGATCCGCAGTCGCTGCGGCGAGTTCGGCGTCGAGGGAACGATCGAGGGGATCAGCCCCGGCCCGGTGATCACGGTCTTCGAGCTGCAGCCGGCGCCGGGCGTCAAGGTGAGCCAGGTGGTGAACCTCCAGGACGACCTCGCTCTCGCGATGAAAGCCGAGTCGGTGCGCATCGATAGAATGGCCGGCCGCTCGACGCTCGGCATCGAGATCCCGAACCGCGACCGGCGCATCATCCGGCTCGGCACGCTCCTCAACGACGAGCGCTTCCGCAAGGCGCCGTCGGTGCTGACCATGGCGCTCGGCACCGACATCTACGGCGAGCCCTACTACGCCGATCTCGCGACCATGCCCCACCTGCTGGTCGCGGGCGCCACCGGCGCGGGCAAGTCGGTCGGGCTCCAGAGCATGATCACCTCGATCGTCTACAAGGCGCGGCGCGACGAGGTCCAGTTCATCTTCATCGACCCGAAGCGGATCGAGCTCGGCGTCTACGCCGACATCCCGCACCTGAAGACCGAGGTCGTCGTCGATCCCAAGAAGGCGGCGAACGCTCTGCGCTGGGCGGTCGCCGAGATGGAGCGGCGCTACCGCCTGCTCGCCGAGGTGCACGTCCGCTCGATCGCCTTCTACAACCGGGCGATCGCCGACCCGGAGGTGCGCGGGCGGCTCGCCCTGTCCGACGACAGCGGCGACGCGTTCTCGGCCGGTGATTTGAAGCCGCTGCCTTATTACGTCGTCATCATCGACGAGCTTGCCGACCTGATGATGGTGGCGTCGGCCGACGTCGAGACCTCGATCGCGCGGCTGGCGCAGATGGCGCGCGCGGTCGGCATCCACCTGATCATCGCGACGCAGCGGCCCTCGGTCGACGTCCTGACCGGCACGATCAAGGCAAACTTCCCCTGCCGCATCGCCTACGCGACGCCGTCGCGCCACGACTCGCGGACGATCCTCGACCAGGTCGGCTCCGAAAAGCTGCTCGGCAAGGGCGACATGCTGTTCATGCCCGCGGGCAGCTCGCGGATCGTCCGCCTTCACGGCGCCTACGTCTCCGAGCAGGAGACGGCGGCGCTCGTGCGCTGGCTCAAGAAACAGGGCAAGCCGGATCTCGACATGGACGTGCTGCGCGACCGCGAGGGGAGCGGAGGCGCGGGAGAGGGATTCGACGACGAGGGCAACGACGACCTCTACGACGAGGCGGCGCGCCTGGTCGTGCGCGAGCGCCAGGCCTCGGCGAGCTTCCTCCAGCGCCGCATGCGCGTCGGTTTCTCGCGCGCCGGCCGCCTGATCGACATGATGGAGCGCGACGGCCTGCTCGGCTCGTCGCAGGGCAGCAAGGCGCGCGAGATCCTGGTTCCCCCCAACTACTTCGAAGAGATCGACGACGTCCGCGGCGACCTCGGCTGAGCGCTCTTAGCGCCGGGCCGTGGTCGCGACCGCCCGCTTGTCCTTATCGTTCAGGCTGCGGCGCTGGGCGAGCATCTGCGCGGCTTTCCCGAACTGCTCGAGGGCCTGGGCGATCTGCTTGTCGGCCGCCGACAGGACGCGCGAGCGGGCCTCCTGGCCGAAGTCGACGTTCAGCACCTCGGCGCGGATCTGGAGCCGCGCGAACTCCCGGGCCTCCGCGCTCGACAGCCCTTCATCGAGCTCTTTCGGCGTCGCGACCTTCTCCTGGATCAGCCAGGCGCGGAAGGCGTCCACGACGTCGGCCTCGGGCTGCCAGTCGATGGACTTCGCCTTGTGGCGCAGGTGGTAGTCGAGCGCGAAGTTGACGTAGGCGTTGCGCGCGAGGAGGAACTGTTCGAACGGCGTCAGCTTGTCGGGCTCGGCGGTGACGTCCGGCGTGATGCCGCCCGCGCCGTAGACCTCGCGCCCGAGGTCGGTATGGAAGATCTGCCCCTTCTGGCCCGCCTTCTCGGGCGTCGTCCCCGCGGGCGCGTCGGCGTGGGCGTAGTAATCGTAGTAGGAGGAGTAGTCGCGCTGGATCAGCCGGCCCGAGGGCGTGTAGTACTTGGCCGTCGTGAGAGCGAGCCCCGCGCCGTAGGAGAGGGTGTAGACCGTCTGGACCAGCCCCTTGCCCCAGCTCGGCGTGCCGACGACCAGGCCGACGTCGTGGTCCTGGATGGCGCCCGAGAGGATCTCGGCGGCGGAAGCGGTCCCCTCGTTGACCAGGACGACGACCGGCAGCCCGATCTCCTGGTGCCGGCTGCTCGCCTCGTAGCTCTGGAACGAGTCGCGGGTCCGGCCGCGGGTCTCGACGATCGTGGCGCCCTCGGGCAGGAACTGCTCGGCGACCTCGATCGCCTGGTCGAGCAGCCCGCCGCCGTTGTTGCGCAAGTCGACGAGCAGCCGCTTCATGCCCGCGACCTTGAGCTTCTGGATCGCGTCTTCCATCTCCTTGCCGGTCGAGCGAGCGAATTCTGAGAGCTGGATGTAGCCGGTGTCCGGCGTCAGCATGTACGCCTGCCGGACGGTCGTCTGCGGGATCTCGGCGCGGGTGATGGACATCGCGAGCGGCTCGGGCAGGCCGCGGCGCACGACAGTGATCTTGACCTGCGTTCCTTTCGGCCCCTTGAGCTTCGAGACCGCCTCGTCCATTCCCATCTTGTCGGTGGGCTCGCCTTCGATCGTCGAGATCACGTCGCCGGCCTGAATCCCCATGCGCGAGGCGGGGGTCCCCTCGAGCGGCGAGATCACGGTCAGCTGCCCGTTGCGGCTGCCGACGAGGATGCCGAGACCGTAAAAGCTCGCCTGCTGCTTTTCGCGCATGCCGGTGTAGGCGTCGGGCGGCAGGAAATTGGTATGGGGGTCGAGGATCCGGAGCATCCCTTGGACGGACGAGAAGACGAGATCCTTGTAGGTGACGTCGGCGCCGTACCGCTCGTGGGCGATCGTCACCAGCTCGGTGTAGAGGCGCAGGCCGTCGCGTGCCTCGTCGGTGAGGGCGAGGAGGCGATTTCCCCAGAGACCGCCGACGGCGAGGGTGGAGGCGAAAGCGGTGATCGCGACGATCTTGAAGGAGCGTCTCATAGTGACAAGCATACCAGGGCGCCCGCGCGCGAGGCAGCCTTCTTTCGCGATTCGGTGGCCGGCGGCCAGGCGGGACCGAGTCGCGCTTGACTTTCCCGCCTGCCCGGGCCAATCATCCGGGCCGGATGGAACGCGCATGATCGGCTCCCTCGGAGTCCCTGAAATCATTTTCATCGTCGTGCTGGCGCTTCTGATCTTCGGCCCCCGGCGGTTGCCCGAGATCGGGCGGACGATCGGCAAGGGGCTCGCCGAATTCCGCCGCGCGTCGAACGAGATCAAGCGGACGATCAACGCCGAGCTGGCGCTCGAAGAGACCCCCGAACCGGCCCTGATGTCGCGCCGCCCGTTGTCGGTGCTGGACGAAGGGGACGAGGAAGCTCCGGCGCCGCGCAACCCTCCCGCCGGCGTCGAGCCTCGGGTGGCCGCGACGGCAAGTCCGGACGAAGGGTCCGCTCCGCCGGCCTCGGCCTTGGAACCGGTCTCGGCATCGGAGGCATCGGCCGAACCGGCCGCGTCCGAAACGGCGCCGCCGGAACCCTCGAGCGCACCGCCGGTCGAGCCCGCTTAGGTCCACGCGCCGCTCCATGCCCGATCCACAACGAAACGAAGGTGCGTCTTCGGTGGAAGACCTGCCCCGGATGTCGCTCCTCGATCATCTCGAGGAACTGCGCAAGAGGATCCTCCGATCGGTCTTGACGCTCGCGATCGCCTTCATTCCCTGCTGGTATTTCGTCCAGGACTTCTTCGACTTCCTCGCCCGGCCGATCCAGGCGCTGCTGCCGCCGGGCCAGAAGCTCGCGTTCCTCGGCGTCACCGATCCGATCATCCTCTACTTCAAGGTCGCCGGGCTTGCGTCGATCTTCATCGCGGCGCCGTTCCTGCTGTTTCAGCTCTGGCGCTTCGTCGCTCCCGGCCTCTACGCCCGCGAGAAGCGCTTCGTGGTCCCCTTCATCTTCTTCGGCACCGCGTTCTTCCTCGCCGGGGGCGCCTTCGGGTACTACGTGGCGTTCCCGAACGCGGTCCGCTTCCTGCTCGAGATGGGCAAGAACTTCATGCCCGTGATCACGATCGAGCGCTATACGGGGTTTCTGTTCACCGTGATCCTCGGTCTCGGCCTGATGTTCGAGCTGCCGATCCTGATCTTCCTGCTCGCCTGGATCGGGATCGTGACCCCGCGGTTCCTGATGCGTCATTTCCGGCATGCCGTGGTGCTGATCGCGATCGCGGCGGCGATCCTCACGCCGACGCCGGACGTCGTCAACATGATGGTGTTCATGTTGCCGGGCATCGGCCTCTACCTCCTGGGCGTCGGCGCGGCGACGCTGCTCATCCGCAAGCGCAAGCGGCTCGCCGCCGAGGCCGAAGCCGAGGGTGCCACGTAAGATCCCCTCGGGATCTAGTGCAAGTAGCCCAACCCCTCCAGGCGCCGGATCTCCTCCGGCGACATCGACTCGCGAGGCACCGCGCGCGGTCCCCGGCGCCGATCGGCCAGGAAGCGCTGGAGGAGCCGTTCGAGCTCGGCCTCCTGGGGCAGACCGCGGCCGGCCAGGTTGACGGTCTCCGCCGGATCGCTCCTCACGTCGTAGAGCGAGGCGCCGTCGGGGAAGAACTGGGTGTTGCCGCTCGAGAGGATGTACTGGAACTCCGCCGTCCGCACCATCAGGCCGAGCTTGCCGGCGTGCTCCGCGAACACCGCGCGGCGTCCCGTACGGCCCGGGCCGGTCAGCTCGCGCAAGTCCAGGCCGTCCTGAGGCGGCACGGCGAGGCCGGCGGACTTGAGCAGGGTGGGGAAGAGGTCGATCGTCTGCACCAGGCCCTCGATCCGCCGCCCCGGCCGGCTCGGCCCCGGCCAGCGGATCATCATCGGCACGTGGGTCGTCGTGTCGTGCAAGCCGACGTGGCGGAAGAAGACGCCGTGCTCGCCCAGGTTCTCGCCGTGATCCGCGACCAGGACGACGAGGGTGGTTTCGAGGAGCTTTCTGCTGTCGAGGAAGCCGAGGATGCGGCCGACCTGGCGGTCTAAATAGGCGACCTCGCCGTCGTAGAGATCCGGATGCGCGCCCAGGACCTGCTCGACGAAGGCCCGTGGTCCGGGCTGGCGGAACATTTGCCAAGCCTGAACCGGCGAGAGCCCTTCCGCCGCAGCGGGCTCGAAGCCGGAGGCGTAAGGTTGGGGCGGCGTGTGCGGCGAGTGCGGATCGAACAGGTGGAGCCAGACGAAGAAGGGCTTCTCTCCGTCGGCGTGAGCGGCGAGCCAATCCATCGTCATGTCGGTCGCGAGCTCGCCGGCGAAATGCTCGGTCGCGCGCGTGACCTCGTCGAACCCCTGGCCGAGGCCGGAGTTGACGTCCTGCAGGTGGCTCGCCGAGATCACCGCCATCGTGGCGTAGCCAGCATCGTGGAAGCGCGACGCGAGAGTCCTCTGGGACCTCGGGAGCGGTGTCGCGAGATCGTAGACGCCATGGTTCTTGCCGTAGAGCCCGGTCATCATCGAGACGAAGCTCGGGTTGGTGACGTTGAACGCGCTCCAGGTGTCCAGGAAGACGTCGCTCTCCTGGGCCAGGCGGTCCATCTCGGGCGTCAGGCTCGGGCGACGGCCCCAGGCCCCGACTCGGTCGGCGCGCAGGGTGTCGATACCGACGAAAAGGACGTTCGGCCGGCTTCCGCGCGGCCGCGGCGCAGGGTGGGCGATACGCCCGTAGATCCCTGGGCTGCCCCAGAGAAGGCTCGGGAACGGCTGGCCGGCCGGGCGCTCGGCGGGGCCCGCGGCCTCGAAGACCAGGTCGACCTCGCGGCCGGCGAAGCGATCGAGCGCGATCTCGACAGCGGCGGGCGCGAGCGTCGGCAGCGGTTCGGCCGGAGCGCGGTAGAGTTCCTCCTCGCGCTCGGGGGTCTCGCGTAGGGCGACCCGGTAGGCACAGGCGCAGGCGCGCTCGAAGCCGAGCGGCACGAAGGAGAGGTAAGGCTCCCGGCCGAGCTTCACGCGCCAATGAACGCGCGAGCCCGCCACCTGCTCGAGCGCGCGGATCTGGCCTGCGGGACGGTGAGGGAAGTGGACGAGCTGCGCGGGGGGCACCCGCGACATGTCGCGGACCTCGGCGGCGCCCAGGAACGCGATCCGCTGGGTCGCCGGCCGGAACCAGCGGTTGGCGACCGGGCTCGCGTCGATCTCGGGCCGTGCAGCCCACAGGTCGAAGCGTTCCCAGGCGTCCGGTGCCGGGGAGGTGCGCGGTTTGCAGGCAGCGAGCGCGATGAGTGTCAGCAGGGCGACCGAGCGGCGCACCCGGGGAGTGTACCCCGCCTGCGGCCGGCTCGCCGGAGGCGGTTTGGAGACTCTCGAATGACGAATGCCGAGCGCAGATTTTTCCTCTCTCACCTCTTTGCCTTTGCCTGTCTCGCCGCGGTCGCCCTGCCCTCGCAGGGCCAGAGCGTCGATCCTTGGGCGACGCTGCGCGCCGTGCGCGAGAGCCTGGCGGCGGCGGGAGCGCAGGAGGCGAGCTTCACCCAGACCTACGTTCCTGCCGGCTTTTCGGCCGGCGAGAAGGAGAGCGGGCGCTTGGCGCTCTCGCTCCCCGACTGCCTGCGCTGGGACTACCGCGATCCGTATCCGAAGAGCTTCCTGCTCTGCGGCGGCAACGCCTGGGCCTGGAACGCGAAGGACAAGACCGGGCGGCGCTATACGCTCGACCGCAAGACCGAGCCCGGGCTCGACCTGCTGCTGCTGGGTGTCGAGGATCTCAAGGAGCGCTACAAGGCGGCCAGCCGCTCGGCTGACTCCGGGCGGATCGAGATCTCGCTCGCGCCGCGCGCGAAGATCTCCCCGATCAAGGACGCCGTCCTGGTCGTCGATCCGGCGGCGGGGCGGATCGTCCAGGTCTCCTATCGCGACGGCGAGGGCAACCAGACCCGCTTCGATCTGGCCGACTACCGGGAGATCGCGCGGCGGGGTACCACCTTTTCGCCGCCCGCGGGCATCGCCTGGGAGGACGAGCGCTAGCCTAGAAACGGCAGCCGGCGGGCCGGGCTTGCCCTATAATGCGCCTTCCCGGAGACGGGCTCTCTATGGCCAACGAAAATTCGTTCGATATCGTCTCCACCGTCGACCTCCAGGAAGTCCGCAACGCGATCCAGCAGGCGGCCAAGGAAATCGTCACCCGCTACGACTTGAAGCACGCCGGGGCGGAGGTGGAGTTGGAGGGCGAGGAGATCGTCCTCGGCGCCGCCGACGAGTTCACCCTCGGCCAGGCGCGCGAGGTCGTCCAGACCAAGCTGGTCCGCCGCGGCGTCCATTTGAAGTCGCTGCGCTACGGCAAGGTCGAGCCCGCGAGCGGCGGCCGCGCGCGCCAGAAGATCACGCTCCAGCAGGGCATCCCGATCGAGACCAGCAAGCGGATCGTCGCCGAGATCAAGACGAAGAAGCTCAAGGTCCAGGCGGCGATCCAGGGCGACACGGTACGCGTCTCGGGCAAGAACCGCGACGACCTGCAAGCCGTGATGGCGATGCTGCGCGAGCTCGACCTGGATCTACCCCTCTCCTTCACGAACTACCGTTCGACGTGATCGCCTCTGCCGCTTGCCTCCGGGACGCCCTCGGCCCGCTCCGCGCACTGGCCGTCGGGCTCGCCTTCGCGGCCATCGCCGGTCCCGCGGCGGGCCTTACGACCGGCGATCCGGTGAAGATCACGGGCGTCGTCACCGATGCCGCGGGCCGGCCGCTCGAGGGCGTTCAAGTGGTCTTCGTCGTCTCCCGCAGCGGGTTTCGCATGCGCGACATGGCGCGCGTCGAGAGCGACCTGCGCCGCTATCTGGCGGTCACGGACGCGCAGGGCTCGTATACGATCTCGTGGCCCTGGGACCCCTACTTCAACCGCTTCGAGCTCCAGGCCGGAGTCGGTTTGGAGAAGGGCAAAGAGGATCGATTCGCGGTGATGGAGCGCCAGAGCCTGACGTCCCGGCAGCTCCGGGCGGGCGCCGCGGTGGTGCCGCTCGTCGTCAAGGACACGGCGCGGTTGGCGCGCCTGCACGCCTTCGAATCGCAGCTCGCGACCGAGGACGAGCGCAGGGTCTACGCCGAGCTGGGGCAGCCGGACGAGGTGCGGATCGTCGAGTATCCCGACCACCGCGAGGCGACCTGGTGGTATTTCGCGAGCGGTCGCGCCTATCGTTTCGAGAACGGCCGGCTCGCGCAGGTCGTTCCCTTCGACCCGGTCCGGAACTAGGGCCGGATTGCGGACCGCACGAGCAGAAGAGAGAGGATCCGTGGCGACCGACCCTCACCTCGCCGACCCCGCGCTCTCGCCGCATCCGGCGAACCCCGCGCGCTTTCTCGGCCTGGTCGCCGGCAAGCTGGCGGCGACGGAGGAGCTGTTCCGCCGCCACCTGGGCTCGGACGTGCCGTTCATCGAGAAGGCGGGCGTCTACATCGCGGAAGGCGGGGGCAAGCGGGTGCGGCCGGCGCTGCTCCTCCTCTGCGCCCATCTGCTCGGGCACGACGGCGACGAAGAGGTGACCTATGCCTCGGTCGTCGAGTTCATCCATACGGCGACGCTGATCCACGACGACATCATCGACCATGCGACGCTGCGGCGCGGGCAACGGACGCTCAATCATCTCTGGGGCAACAACCAGACCGTCCTCCTCGGCGACTGGATCTACACGACCGCGATGCGCATGGCGCTCTCGCACGGACACCTCGAGGTCGTGAAGCGGCTGTGCGACGCGACGCTCAAGATGACCGAAGGCGAGCTGCTGGCCCTCGAGCGGCTGGGCGCGCCGGATCTCTCGGTCGAGGAGTACTTCGAGATCATCGACCGCAAAACCGCGCATCTGTTCGCCGCGGCCTGCTCGATTCCGAGCCTGATCCCGCCGTTCCGGCCCGAAGCGGGCCAGGTGCTCTCCCGCTACGGCCGGGCCCTCGGTACCTGCTTCCAGTTGGTCGACGACCTCCTCGACTTCACCGCCCGCGAGAGCGAGCTGGGCAAGCCGGTCCTCTCCGACCTGCGCGAAGGCAAGCTGACGCTGCCGATCCTCCTGCTGATGCCGCGCGTCGGCTCGCCGGAGCGGATCCGGATCGAAACGGTGCTCGCGGATCGGAGCTTCGATCGCGTCGCGCCTCAGGAGATCCTCGATCTGGTGGCCGCCGAGGGGACGATCGAGGAGGTCGAGCAGCTCGCCGCCGACTACGCCCGCTCGGCCCGCCGCGAGCTCGAGTATTTTCCGCCGTCAGAGGCCCGGGAGGCGCTCGAGCTGGCGCCGGACTTCGTCCTCCACCGGCGTTCGTAAGGGCGGCGGCTCGATCCCCAGGACGCCGCGAACCGGCGGATCGGCAGGCGCCACCCGGTCGTCCGGCAGCGCTCTCGCTCCCACCGTTCTGAGGGTTCCGACGATCCGCACGGCGCCGAAGCGCCGAGACCGGGCGTCGATCCATTCGCTTCCGTTCGGCATGATGATCACGGGGGCCGGCGGGCTCTCGGGGCCCGAGCTTCCGGCGCTCCAGTACACCAGCGCGACCTGCGGCGCCTCGCTCGCGACGACCTCGAGCGCGAGCCGTCCGGAGACGGCGCGATCCCAGGTGAACCGGGTTTCCGAGCCGGAGCGTTGCGGTTCTCCCGCCGGGACCGGGCGAGCCTCGAGAAGCGGCGGGCGCCGGACCGGTCCCGGGCGCGGCATCCCCCAGCGGCCGAGCGGCGGGTAAGACCAGGAATAGGCGGGAGTCCCGCCGTCGAGAGAACGCAGGCCACGCAGGAGGCCCGGGTCGTCGCGCCTCAGGATCTGCCATCGGGAATCGGTGGCGAGCAGCCGGCGGCCGGTCGCGCCATCCACGAGACTGGCGAGGAATCCCCCGGTGCCGTGGTCGCTCCGCAGCTCGGCGAGGATCCGGTTGCGGCCCGGCTCGAGAAACGGCGCCACCTCGTAAAGATCGAGCGGATCGCCCTTGTGGAACGTCCCGGAGCCGATCCGGCGGCCGTTCAGCCAGAGGACGTACTCGGGATCGGCCTGGACCAGCAGGCGAGCGCTCGCGGGAAGGGCCGGCAGCTCGAAGTCCCGAGCCGCCCAGAAGGCCGTGGGACCGAGCTCTTTCCGCCCGTCGCCGGACCAGATCCATTCGGCGGTCCCCGTCGGGGAGAGCTTCGCGGCCACGGCCCACCTCGTCCAGCGCGCGCCGAGCGCGAGCGCGAAGACGGCGGCGATGGCCCATGCGATGGCGGTGCGGCGCTCGATGCGGCGGGACGGCACGCGTCGACTGTAGCAAAGGGAAGCGGCGATCGATCCCGCGCGTTAATTCACGTAGCCGAGGGCGCGCAGGCGGTCGAGAGTTTCCCGGTCGACCTTCGGCTCGCCGCCCGCGTCGGGCTCGGCGCGGGCGATCCAGGCGAGGAGCCGGGCGCGCAGCCAGGCGGCTTCCATGTCTCCCCGCCCGGCGAGGTTCATCGTTTCTCCCGGATCCGCCGCGAGGTCGAACAGGTATTCCGGATCGCGCGAACGCCCCGCCCCCTCGCCCTGTCCCCAGCCGATGCCGGTGCGCGGCGCCCAGACGAGCTTCCAGCGGTCGGACTCGACCGAGTAGATGCCCCCCTTGACGCTCGAGGCGGCGGCGAAATGGAGCGGCTCGCCCTCTTCGATCGGGAGCGGCCTGCGCAGCAACGATCGCCCCTCGGAGGCGAGAGGTCGGCCGTCCGGCCCGCGCAGGCGGCAGGCGTCGGCCAAGGTCGCGTGGAGATCGCGCGTGTCGGAGGGATCCTCGATCCTTACTGGCAGCAGCCGGCCCGGCCACCAGAGCGCGAGCGGGATGCGCAACAGCTCCTCGTGGAGCGTGTAGCCGTGGAGCACGCCGCCGTGGTCGAACAGCTCTTCGCCATGGTCGGCGGTGAGGGCGATCAGCGTCTCGCGCGGCGGCGCGAACGTGGCGAGCTGAGGCAGGAGCTGCGCGATCTCCGAGTCGGCATACGCCACGCTTCCGTCGTAGAGGCCGCGGAGCTTCTCCTGGCCCGCGGCGTCGGGCACGATCCGGCCCTGCTTGATTCCGGTGAGCGTCTCGCTCGAGCCGTCGATCGGGGACCCTGTGGGCGCCCAGCGGGAGCGGAACGGCTCGGGCGGCGCGTACGGGTTGTGCGGGTGGATGACGTGGAGATAGAGGAACGCCCGGCTCCCCGGGGGCAGCGTGCGCAGCCAGGCGAGCGCGGCGGCCTGGACGCGCGCCGCGTTGTCGTTGACCGCCGATCTCTCGCGCGCCGAATAGCCCTCGATCAGGACTTCCGGCGCGTTGTGCTCGAAGCCGCGGTCGGTGCCGTAGGCCGGGCTGACGTAGACGTTGCCCGAGAAGAGACCCGTCCGATAGCCGGCGCGCCGGAACGCCTCGGCGAGCGTCGGTCCGTCTTCCGGGGCGAGCTTCCAGCCGCCGCGCGAGAGGAAGGCGCGGCCGGTGAACAGGGTCTTGGTGGAAGGAAGGGTGTTCGGCGCGTCCGTCCGGTGGCGGAGGGCGGACAACCCTTCGCGCGCCAGCCGGTCGAGGGTCGGAGAGATCCCTTGCGAGCCTCCGAGGAAGCTGACCCGATCGGCGCGCAGGGCGTCGAACACGTAGACGACGACCAGCCGCGGCGGGGGGCCGGGAGCGAGATCGGCGGCCGGAGTCGCCACGGGAGGAGACGGGGGGCCGGCCCAGGCGAGATTGCGCCACCTGCCGGGAGGGCCGTTGCCTTCCGCGTCGAGGCGCACGCGGACCAGACCGGTCGCGCCGCGCAGAGGCAGCCGAAATCCCCGCTCGCCGCGCAGGCGGTTCCAGAAGCTCGCCGACCAATCGAAGCGCCGGATGTTCGAGCCGTCCTCCCGCTCGAGGGTCACCTGCCAGCGCTGGTCGGGCTCGGGATGCTCGGGCGGGACGAAAGTGCCGATCAGGTCGGTCTCGGTGCCGATCCGCACGACGACCTCGGCCCGCGAAGTGCCGGCCTGGACGAGATCCTTCCCCTCGATCCCCAGGGGGCCGGCAGGTAAAGACGGCCGGAGCGCGGCCCCGACCACGCCGGGAGCCTGCGCTCCCACCGGCAGGAGGTCGATCGCGACCCGGCCGAGCGGCAGATCGCCCGGCAGCGGGATCTCGAGCGGATCGCGCCAGGCAAAGGTCCCGAGCTCGCGGTCGCCCGAGCGAACGCGCACGCCGCCCGCGAGAGGTTCTCCGGGGGCGTCGTGAAGATCGAGGATCAGGCGCCGCTC
>DATMZM010000096.1:0-8274 GCA_035607445.1 Thermoanaerobaculia bacterium
CTCGGCGGGATCCTCGCGCTCTCCGGCCCGGGCAGCTTCACGGGGCTCCGGATCGGCCTCGCGACCGCCTACGGCTTCCACCAGGCGCTCGGCCTGCCGGCGGCCGCCCTGCCGACGCTCCGCGTGCTCGCGAGCTTCGCGCCCGAGGGCTCTCGGGTCGCGCTCGGCGCCGTCGACGCGCTGCGCGGCGAATGGTCGGTCCAGCCGTTCCGGCCGGGGGCCGCGCCGGAAGCCGCGGGCGAGGTCGCGATCCTCGCGCCGGCCCAGCTTGCGCCGTTCGCGCCCGCCGCGGTCGTGGGCTTCGGCATCGCGGCGCTCGCCGCCCGCGCCGGCTGGCCCGAGGGCCTGACCG
This sequence comes from Thermoanaerobaculia bacterium, assembly GCA_035607445.1. Taxonomy (GTDB): domain Bacteria; phylum Acidobacteriota; class Thermoanaerobaculia; order Multivoradales; family UBA5704; genus DASYKS01. Next base: position 353 of record DATMZM010000096.1, read on the forward strand.
CGATCGAGCCCGGCCCTCTCGCCCCGGTAGCCCTCCGCCTCGCCGCGGCCGAGACCCCCTCGTGGGACGCCGGGGCGCTCACCCGGCCGCTCTACGCCCGCCCGCCCGCCGCCACCCTGCCCAAGCCGCGCGCGGCCGCCGCGCCGCGATGAGCGATCCGGGCGAGATCGCGATCCGGCCGGCGCTCGACGACGACCTGGCCGGCATCTTCGCCCTCGAGCGGGCCGGGTTTCCCGATCCCTGGCCGGTCGAGCTGCTGGCGAGCGAGCTGCGCCATCCGGACTCGTTCCTCCTCGTCGCCTGCGCGGGCGAGAGCGCGCCGCTCGGCTACGCCTCGTTCCGCACGGCGGTCGACGAAGCCGAGCTCCTGCGCCTGGCGGTCGAGCCGGCGGTGCGCAAGCGCGGCCTCGGCCGCCGGCTCCTCGAGGCCGGCTGCGCCCGGCTCGGCGAGCGGGGCTTCGTCCGCTGCTTCCTCGAGGTGCGCGACGAGAATCGGCCGGCGATCGCTCTCTACGAGAGCTCGGGCTTCCGTCTCGCCGGCCGCCGCAAGGGCTACTACCGGGACGGCATGGACGCTCTCGTCTACCTGCGGGCGATCGCGGCTCCCCCGCCTTGAAGCACCCGGAGCCGGGTGCTATCCTGGCGCCATCGTCAAGCCGGACATGCGGTGCCCCAGAACTTCTTCCGCCACCCCTCGCCGCTGGCGAGGCGGGCTCGAGCTCCGCCTTCGGTGATCATTTCCGCCCCTCGCCGCACCCCCTTCCCCTCGCACGACGAGCCCGCGTCCGCGGGCGCCTGCAAAACCCTCTAGAGGAGGACGACCGTCATGCCGCAGACCGACGACCTGAAAGAGGAGCTGCTCCACACGGACGGAGAATTCCGCCGCCTTCACGACGAGCATCAGGCGGCGGAGAGGAGGCTCTCGGAGCTCCTCCATCGCTCCCTTCCCTCTCAGGACGACGAAACCGAAGAGAAAAAGATCAAGCTCCACAAGCTGGCCCTCAAGGACCGCATGGAGCAGATCGTCCGCGCCCATCGCGAGGCGCAGGTCCCCGCCTAGGGTGCCGGTCGCGCATCCCGGCCCCGGATCGCCGAGCCGCCGGCGACGCTCGGGTTTCGTGTCGCTCGCAGAGCCCGGAGCGAGCGCCGGGAGCCGCCGGAAGCGACGGGACCCCCGGCATCCCGAGCCGCCGGCTGTCGCGACGGAGCCCCGTCGGGTAGAGTGGCGCACCCGCCCGGGCTCTCCCCCGACCGGGCCGACACGACGATGAGCTTCGCACGCGAAGGCTGGCCCTTCGTCCTCCCGTTCCTCTTCCTGGCCGGAGCCCTCCTCCTGCTCGGCCATCCCGTCGCCGCGGGAATCGCTCTGCTCCTCGGCCTGCTCGTCCTCCTCTTCTTCCGCGATCCCGCCCGCCGCTTCGATGGGCCCGGCGACACGATCCTGGCGCCCGCGGACGGCAAGGTGATCCGGGTCGACACGATCGAGGATCCGGAGGTCGGCCCGGGGCGTTTCCACCGCATCGCGACCTTCCTTTCGGTGTTCGACGTCCACGTCCAGAAGGTGCCGGCGGCCGGCGAGGTCGTCAAGTCCGCGCTCGCCGCGGGCCGAAAGGTGGCGGCCTTCCGGGGCGACGCCGACCTGGTCAACGAAAAGCACTTGACCGTGCTCAAGCGGCCGAACGGCGACCTCGTCGGGGTCCGCCAGATCGCCGGCCTGGTCGCCCGCCGCATCGTCTGTTACCTGAAGCCGGGCGAGCGCGTCCATCGCGGCCAGGCGCTCGGCCTGATCAAGTTCGGCTCGCGCGTCGATCTCCTGGTGCCGGAGGGTTACCGCGTGCTGGTCCGGGTCGGGGACCGCATGGCCAACGGCGCGACCCCCGTCGCCAGTCCCGCCGGCCCCGCCGAGCCCGTCGAGGCCCCCCGGTGAGCGCCGCCTCGCGCCGTGCGCGCCTGCGCCGCGGCGCCTACCTGTTGCCGAGCCTGTTCACGCTCGGCAACATCGTCCTCGGCTTTTACGCCATCATCTCCGGCCTGCGCGACGGCGCCTTCGCGCGGGCCGCGGCGCTCGTCTTCATCGCCGGGGTCCTCGATTCGCTCGACGGCCGGATGGCGCGGCTGATCGGTACCGAGAGCGAGTTCGGCAAGGAGTACGACTCGCTCGCCGACGTGCTCACCTTCGGCGCCGCGCCGGCGCTCCTCGCCTATCTCTGGGGGGTCCGCGCCCTCTCCGAACGCGACGCCTGGCTCCTGCCGGCGTTCTATCTGGTCTGCACGGCGACCCGGCTCGCGCGCTTCAACGTCCAGCACAAGGTGGTCGACAGCCGCTTCTTCGTCGGCCTGCCGGCGCCGGCCGCCGCCGGGGCGATCTGCTCGATCCTCTTCTTCGTGCCCAATCCCGACCCGGAATTCGAGCGGCTGCTCGAGATCGTCACCGCGATCGCGCTCGTGGTCCTCGGCGCGCTCATGGTCTCGACCTTCCGCTACCGGAGCTTCAAGAGCCTCGATCCGCGCAAGAAGTGGAGCTACCGCGCCTTCGTCCCGATCGCGGGGATCGTGCTCATGACCTTCTACCTGCCGCGCGCGATCTTCCTGGCGCTCGCGATCCTCTACACCTCGTCCGGGCCGCTCGCGTGGCTCGCCGGCCGGATCCTCCCCCGCCGCGGCAAGCCCCCCGAAGAGGCGGCGCCCGCCGGCGGTGGAGAGACCGCTTGAGCCGCCGCTTCGCGATCGTCGAGCCCGGTACGCTCCTGGGCAAGGAGCTGCGCGAGCGCATCGCGGAGCGGCCGGCGTTTCAGGAGGCGCGCCACCTCCTCCTCTCGACCGACGAGACCCAGGTCGGCAATCTGACCGAGGTCGCCGGCGAGGCCGCGTTCGTGCAGCGCTGGCAGGAGGGGGAGCTCGAGGGGACCGAGGTCGTCTTCCTCTGCGGCCCGGCGGCGAGCCGCAAGAGGGTTCTCGCCGATCGGCCGAAGGCCACGACCGCGATCCTGGTCGCGACCGACGTCGCGCCGGCCGAGGGGCGGCCGGTGGTCGCGGGCGTCAACTCCTCGAATCTGAAGCCCGGAGCGGTGCTCGTCTCGCCGCACCCGGCGGTGATCCTGCTCGCCCACCTGCTCCAGCCGCTGCGCCCCTACGGGCTCGAAGAGGCGGTGGCGACCGTCGTCCAGCCGGCTTCGATGCACGGCGAGCCCGGGCTCGAAGAGCTGTTCACGGACACGCGCCGGATCTACGACATGGGCGGCAAGCGGAAGACCCCCATCTTCGGCCAGCAGCTCGCGTTCAACCTGCTGCCGGCCCGCCACGAGCCGGAGAACCTCGCGGCGCAGCTCGGAGAGGTCCTCGCCGGCGAGCCGCCGGTCGCCCTCGAAGTCGTCCAGGCGGCGGTGTTCCACGGCCTCGCGGTCGCCCTCTGGGTGCGCCTCGCGAACGATCCCGGCGGACCGGCGCTGCGCAAGGCGCTCGGCCACCATCCGCACGTCTCGCTGGCCGAGAACCCGAAGCTGCTCGGGCCGATCGACGTCGCCGGCGAAGCGGAGATCCTGGTCGGCAACGTCCGCCGCGACGCCGGCCCCTCGGGCGGCACCTGGATCTGGGCCGTGATGGACAACCTGACCCGCGGCGGAGTCTTGAACGCCCTAGAGATCGCGGAAGCGGTGCTCTAGGCGATCCGTCCCCCGAGATGGCCAAAGGCGGCTTGTTCTCGCAGCTGTTCGGCGATCCGCTCGAACAGGCGGCGGCGGCCGAGAAGGAGGGACGCCGGGAGGACGCGCTGCGCCTCTACGCCAAGGGGGGCGACTTCTTTCAGGCCACGCGGCTCGCCGCCGACTTGAAGGACGCCCGGGCCGCCGTCGACTTCGCGCTCCGCGCCCTCTTCGGCCGGGTCCCCGCGGGCTACGAGGACGTCGACGCGAGCCAGGCCGGCGAGCTGCTCGCGAAGGCGGGCAAGGCTTCCGAGGCGCTCTCGCTCTTCGAGCTCGCCCAGGCCTGGCCCCAGGCCGCCGAGGTCGCGCTCAAGCTGCAGCAGCCCGGGCGCGCCGCCCGCTACTTCGAGCGGGCGAAGACCTACGGCCAGGCGGCGCTCTACTACGGCCGGGCCGGCCAGACGGCCGACGCGCTGCGCGCTCTCGAGCTCGAGTCGAACCGCTTGAAACAGCTCCTCCGCGGCCGGCACGATCCGGCGGCGGAAGAGGCGCTGCGCAGGGTCGAGCTCGAGCGCGCCGGGATCCTCTCGAAGCAGGGCAAGAGCGCCGAGGCCGGCGATCTACTGAAGGGCGGCGGGGCGGCCACGCCCAAGGCCGCGCGACTCCTCGAGCAGGGCGGCAAGGTGCGCGAGGCGATCGACGCCTATCTCGCGATCGGCGACAAGGATCAGGCGCTCCGCCTGCTCGCGGTGAACCCGACGCTCGACCGCCGCTTTCAGGCCGAGGCGTTGCGCAAGGCCGGCCGCGCGGTCGAGGCCGGCCAGCTCTTCGCGAGCCTGGGCGCCGTGCGCGAAGCGGCGGAATGCTTCGAGGAGGGCGGCGACCTGGCGCGCGCCGGTTCCGCCTGGGAGGCGGCGCGGGATCCCGCGCGCGCGGCGCAAGCGTTCGTGCGCGCCGAGCGCTTCGCCGACGCCGGGCGTTGCTTTGCGGCCGCCGGGCAGCTCGAGGTCGCGGCGCGCGCCTTCGCCCGGGGTGGCGACCTGCGCGGCGCCGCAGCGGTCTACGAGAAGGCCGGCAAGCGCCTGGACGCGGCCACCGCGCTCCAGCAGGCGGGCGACCGCGCCCAGGCCGCGCGGGTGCTGCGCGCCGTGCCGCGCGAGGACCCTTCGTATGTTCCGGCGCTCCTCGCGCTCGTGCCGATCCTGATCGAGGAGAAGGCGTACGACGAGGCGCTCGGCCGCCTCCAGCCTCTCCCGGCGAGCCCGGAGGTCCTCTACTGGCAAGGCAGGGTCCTCGAGGCGCTCGGCTCGGGCGCCGAGGCGGTCGCCCGCTATCGCCAGGCGCTGGCCGGCAAACCCGGGATCGCCGATGCCTCCGAACGCGCGCTCGCGCTCTCCGCCCGCTTCCAGATGACGCAGCGGTTCCCGGCGCCCGCCGCGGCCCGCTCCTCGGAGGCGACCGTGGGCGGCGAGCCGTCCGCCGTCCCGATGGCCGCCGCGCCGCCGAGCGGCGAATGGCCGACCGGATTCCGCCTCGCCGGCCGCTACGAGATCCTCGGCGAGCTGGGCAAGGGGGGCATGGGACGCGTCTACAAGGCGCGCGACCACGAGCTCGACGACGTCGTCGCGATCAAGACCGTCCTCCGCGCCCCGGGGGAATCCTCGGCGCAGCACGAGGAGCGGCTCTTACGCGAGATCCAGATCTGCCGCAAGATCACCCACCCGAACGTCGTCCGCGTCTACGACCTCGGCCGCTTCCCGGGTGGCATCTTCCTGACCATGGAGTTCCTCTCGGGCCAGCGGCTCGACGCGCTGATCCGGCGCGACCAAACGGTGCCGCTCGATCGGGTGCGCTTCATCCTGGCCGAGATCGCCTCGGGCCTCCGCGAGGCGCACGCGCTCCACGTCGTCCACCGCGATCTGAAACCGAGCAACGTCATCCTCGCCGAACGGCACCTGAAGATCCTCGATTTCGGCATCGCCCGGATGGCCGGCAACGCGAAGCTGACCCAGACCGGGATGGCCGTCGGCTCGCCTCTCTACATGAGCCCGGAGCAGCTCCAGGGCCTGCCGCTCGACGGCCGCTCGGACCTCTACGCGCTCGGCGTCCTCGCCTTCGCCCTCTTGGCCGGCCGCGAGCCGTTCACCGGCGATTCGTTCCCGGTGATCGCGATCCACCACCTCCAGAGCCCGGTGCCCGACGTCCGCCGCCACCGGCCGGACGTACCCGTCGAGTGGGTGAAGCTCCTCGACAAGCTGCTGGCGAAGCGGCCCGAGGAGCGGCCGGCGAACGCCGAGGCGGCGCTCGAGGCGATCGCGGCGCTGCCCGGTTGAGCGAGCCGGAGAGGACTATGCTCCGACCCCTTGGCTTCCTGTAGAATCGAACCCGATCATGACCGACGAGCTGTACCAGAGGCTCTTCGACGAGCTGGCCGAGACGCGGCGCTCCGTCGAAGTCAAGACCGACGAGCTGCACCGCCACTTCGACGTCGTGGCGGAAGGGCTCGAGTCGAAGATCCAGCTGGTGGCCGAGGGTTTGATGGCACAAGGCGAGCGGATCGATGCGCGTCTCGACCGCTTTCAAAAAGATGTCGCCGGGGAGTTCTCCGAGGTCCGATCGATGATCCACTTCTCCCACTCGGACCTCGACCGCCGCGTGCGATCGCTCGACGATCGCGTCGAGCGGCTGGAAGCCGCCGCACCGCACTGATCGAACGCGCGAGCCCAGCTTCAGGTCTTCACACCCGCCAGCTGCTCCCTCACGGCATCGCCCGCCGCAGCGAGCGCCGCGGGGAGGTTCTCGGGCTGCTTGCCTCCGGCTTGCGCGAAGTCGGCGCGGCCTCCGCCCCGCCCACCCACAATCGCCGAGAGCTTCTTGACCAGCTCGCCCGCTCGGACGCGTTCGGTCAGGTCCTTGGTCACCGCCGCGATCAGGCTGACGTTGCCGTCCTCGCGCGCGCCCAGGATGACGACCCCCGAGCCGAGCTTCGAGCGGAGAGCGTCGGCCATCGCGCGCAGGTCGTCGGCCGGCGCGGGCGGCACTTCGCGCGCGAGCAGCCGGACGCCTTCGACGTCGATCGTCTCGTCGTCCGTGCCGGACGCCCCGCCGCCGCCCGAGACCAGCTGCAGGCGGAGCTTGCGGACCTCCGTTTCGAGCTCCGTCTGGCGGGCTCGCAGCTGGGCCGCCCTCTCCCGCTGCTGCACCGCATCGGCCGCCTTGATCCCGAGCGCGTCGATCAGGCCGTCGTACGCGGCGCGCTGGTCGCGCACGGCGTCGAGCGCCCCGGTGCCGGTCACCGCCTCGATCCGGCGCACGCCCGAGGCGATGCCGCGCTCGGATTCGATCAGGAACAGCCCGATCTGGCCGGTGTTGCCGACGTGGCAGCCGCCGCACAGCTCGAGGCTGAAGCCGGGGACCTCGACCGTGCGCACGACGTCGGCGTACTTCTCGCCGAAGAGGGCCATCGCGCCGGCCGCCACCGCCTCCTGGTAGGAACGGAAGCGGAAGTCGGTCGCGACGGCGCGCCGGATCCATTCGTTGACGAGATCCTCGACCTGGCGGATCTCCGGCTCGAGCATGCCGCGGTGGTAGGTGAAGTCGAAGCGGAGCCGATCGGGCGCGACGAGCGAGCCGGCTTGCCGGGCGCTCGCCCCGAGCACCTGACGCAGCGCCGCATGCAGCAGGTGGGTCGCGGTGTGGTTGCGCTCGATCGCGTGACGGCGTTCGAAATCGACGCGGAGATCGACCTTCAAGTGGCGCGAGAGAGTGCCGCGCTCGACCTCGACGAAGTGGTAGAAGACGCCCGAGATGTCCTTGCGCGTGTCGGTGACCTGGGCTCGGCCTCCGTCCCAGAGGAGCTGGCCGGTGTCGCCGACCTCGCCCCCTCCCTCGGCGTAAAAGACGGTCTGGTCGAGCACGGCGACGCCCGACTCCCCCGCCTTGACCTCCGAGACGCGCATCGGATCGCCGTCCTTCCAGACCGCGAGGCGCGCGACGCCCACGCCGTCGAGCGTCGTCGTCTCCCAGCCCTCGAAGCGGGTCTCGGGCACGTCGGCATGGCCGCGGATCTCGTCGCGTAGCGCGAGGAGGCGGTTCTGGGTCTCCTTGGTCGCCTTGCGCGACTGCTCGCGCTGCCTCTCGAGCGATTTCTTGAACCCCTCCTCGTCGACGCCGAAGCGCTCCTCCGCGGCGATCTCCCGGATCACCTCGAGCGGCAGGCCGTAGGTATCGGAGAGGCGAAAGACCATCGCGCCGGGCAGCGTCGATTTGCTTTGCGCACGC
>DATMZM010000093.1:0-7267 GCA_035607445.1 Thermoanaerobaculia bacterium
CACCCTCGTCGAATCCTTGGCGGCGGCGCGGCGCGAGCTCGCGCTCCTCGACCTGCCCTTCCCCGCGGCGATCGAAGCCCTGGTCGAAGGATTGACCCGGCCGGTCGACTACCTTCTTGCGGCCGGAGGTTTAGAATCGGGCGCCTAGAGGCTCCCGACATCGTGACACCGATCGCCAGATCCCCGCGCCGCTCGACCGATCTGCTCTGGATCGCGATCTCGCTGCTCGCCCTCCTGCCGACCGTCTACTACTCGTACGTCGCGTTCATCCCCGGTCTCGGCTTCGAGATGTGGCCGAAAAGCTGGCAGGTCCTCGGCGCTCCGCAGTGCGGCGCGCTGCCGGACTGCGTCCGTCCGGGAGATCGCATCCTCTCTCTCGCCGGCGTCGAGCACGATCGATTCTTCGCCGACCGGAGCCTGCCGCTTTTCCAAGGTTTTCGCGAAGATGGGACGGGCAGCGCGACCGTGCTGCGCGCCGGCCGGCGCGTGGAGGTGCCGGTCCGGCTCAGGACCGGCCTCTCGGCGCTCTCCGCGCTGGGTCCCCTCCAGGGCCTCTTCCCCCTCGTCTTCTGGTTCTTCGGCACCGCGATCGTGCTCTTCCTGCGGCCGCGCGACGAGCGCTGGCTCGTGCTCGTCCTGTTCAGCTACACGACAGCGGTCCTGCTCGCCTCCGGGCTCGCCTCCTCCCGCCATACCGCTGGCGCCGCGATCGTCTTCCATGCCGTGATCTGGCTGTTCGTGCCGCTCGCCGTGCATCTGCACGCTCTCCTGCCGAGCCCGCTGTTCGGCCGCCACCGCCCGTACGTCCTCGCCGCGCTCTATCTCGTCTCGTTGGTCCTCGCCGCCCTCGACGCCTCGTACCGGCTCAAGGCTCTCCCCGCCCTGCCGGTCATCGCCTTCATCGTCGGCATCGTCTCCGCGCTCGGGCTCCTCTTGGGCCGGTTGTTCCTGCCCGCTCCGCCGTCGGTGCGCCTGGCGACCCGAATCATGCTCTACGGCGTCGCCTTGGGATTCGCACCGATCGCCGTCATCTTCGCCGTCCTGCCGGCGGTCGTTCCCCGGCTCGGGGCGGCGGCGCCCGACACCCGGCCGCTCTTCCCGGTCGCGCTCGTCATCGGCCTGGTCGCGATCCCGATCCCGCCGGCGAGCTACGCCTACGCGATCTACAAGCACACGCTCGGCGCTCTCGAGTTCCGCGCCAACCGGCTGATCGGCGCCTATGGCTTCTGGGCCCTCTACCTGACGCTCTCGATCTCCCTCCTGCTCGCGGTCGGCGCCGAGGGGCTGGCTCGCCAGTCGCGCACCCTCGCCGCGCTGCTCGCGACAGCGCTCGTCCTCGTCTTCTTGGCACCCCCCCTGCGCGATCGGTTCCAGACGCTCGTCGACCGCCACGTCTTCGGCATCCGCCACACCCCCGGGGAGGTCGTGCGGCTGATCGCCGAAAAGATTCCGCGCGCGTTCGACCGCGAGGTGCTCTCGCGCGCTCTCGAACGGGAGATCCTGCCGACGCTCCTCGTGCGCCAGTCGGCTCTGCACCTGGCGACCGGAGCCACGGTCGAGACCCTCTACACCCAGGGGCTGCCGGCCGCGACGCGCGAGCCTTCCCGCGCCGAGCTCGAGGAGCTGCTCGCCTACGGCCGCCGCTACTTGGCGCCCGGCACGCTGCCTCTCGGCTCGCTCGAGTGGGTGCGCCTGGCGATTCCGCTCGAGATCAAGGAGGAGGCGCTCGGGGTCTGGCTCCTGGGGCGCCGCGATCCCGACGACTTCTATCCGGCCGACGACGTCCAGCTGCTCTCGACCGTCGCCAATCAGGTCGCGCCGATGCTCGACAACATCCGGCTGTACGAGCGGGCGCAGCTCGAAATCGAGCAACGGCGGGCCGCCGAGCTCGAGATCCGCCGCAGCGAGGAGCGTTTCCGCACCCTGTTCGAGGCGACCCTCGAAGGCATCGCGATCGTCCGCGACGGCAAGGTGATCGCCGTCAACGACGCTCTGACCGCCATCCTCGACGCTCCCGCGGGCGATCTCGAAGGACGAGACCTCGCCGCGCTCCTCGATCTCGGCACCGAGCCCCTCTCCTCCGTCCCCCGCGAGACCGTCGGGCGGCGGCGCGGCGGGGCCAGCGTCCAGCTCGAGATCGCCGGCAAGGAGCACGTCTTCGAGGGCGAGGACGTGACGGTCGTCGCGATCCGCGACATCGACCGCCGCAAGCGGGACGAGGAGGAGAGGGATCGCCTGCAGCGCCAGCTCCTCCTGGCGCAGAAGATGGAGGCGATCGGTCGCCTCTCGGCCGGCGTCGCCCACGACTTCAACAACTGCCTGCTCGCGATCTTCGGCTATGGCGACCTCCTGCTCGAGACCTATCGCGACGACGAGTTCCTGCGCCAGAACCTGACCGGCTTGCGCGAAGCGGGCGACAAGGCCGCCGCGCTCACGCAGCAGCTGCTCGCCTTCGCCCGCCGCCAGTCGGTCGAGGCGCGCCGGGTCGATCTCAACGAATCGATCTCGGGCCTCCATCGGATGCTCCACCGCCTGCTCGGCGACGACGTCGCGATCACGACGGCGCTCCACCCCGACCTGCCGAGCGTGCACGTCGATCCGCACCGGCTGGAGCAGGTGCTGGTGAACCTCGCCGTCAACGCCCGCCACGCCATGCCGGAGGGGGGCAAGCTCGCGATCCGCACCGAGCCCGTGACCGTGGCGGTCGAAGCCCCCGCCGAGCACGACGTCCCGCCCGGCGTCTGGGCGGCGATCTCGGTCGAGGACACCGGGCTCGGCATGGACTCCGCCACCCAGGCGCGCATCTTCGAGCCGTTCTTCAGCACGCGCGAGGTCGGCGAGGGCACCGGCCTCGGACTCTCGACCGCCTACGGCTTCGTCCAGCAGAGCGGCGGGCGGATCTTCGTCGACAGCGCGCCCGGTCGCGGCGCCCGCTTCACGATTTACCTGCCCGCCGATTTCGCGTCCACGGTCGTCCCCAGGACGGCGGCGGTCGACGAGCCGGAGGCCGGCGACGAAACCGTGCTGCTCGTCGAGGACGAAGAGAAGGTGCGCGAGGTCGTGCGGCGGATCCTCGCCGCCCGCGGCTATCTCGTGCTCGAGGCCGGCTCGGGCGCCGCGGCGCTCGAGCTCGCGGCGAGCTTCGCCGGTCCGATCGACCTCCTGCTCACCGACCTGACGATGCCCGGCTTGAAGGGCACCGAGCTCGCGGCGCAGCTGCTCGAGGTCCGGCCGGACCTGCGCGTGCTCTACATGTCCGGCTTCCGCGACGAAGCGCAGCCGGCCGGCACGCCGACTCCCCCCTGGCTCCAGAAGCCGTTCTCTTCCCAGGTCCTCGCGCGCACCGTGCGTGCCGCTCTCGGCGCTTCCGGGTCGACCGGGCCGTCGGTTCCCGGAGGCGAGGCGACCGAGGCGAGCGGTTGAGATCGGCCGGGCGCCCGAGGATCGCCGCCATGCCCCGATGCGTCGCGAGGCCCGGCCGAGCGGTCGCGGGTCTCCTCGGCCTCCTGGTCGCGAGCACCGCCGGCCCGGTCGCCGCCGCGTCCTGCCCGACGTTTCGGATCGGCATCGCCGCATCCGGCGCGACCCGCGTCGCCTACGCCGACTTGGCGGCCGCCGGCCTCGCGGGCACGCTGCCGGCGCGCTCCCTCGCTCTCGCCGAGGCCGGCCGGCCGGTGCCGATCTGGCTCGAGGACGGCGGCGACGGGCGGTTCGGACCCGGCGACAGCTTCGAGCTCGTCGCCCGCGGTTCCGAGGGGGCCGTCGGCGCCGGGGAAGCGGCGAGCCCGCCGCGGATCTTCGTCCTGTCCTGCGCGCCCGGGCGCGCCGCGCGCCTCCGCGAAGCCTCCGCCCACCCGGCCGTGCAGCCGACAGGCCCCTGGCTGCGGCGCGAGCACCTCGAACAGGACCGGATCCTCGTCCGCTTGAAGGACGCCGACGCCCGCGCCGAGCTCTGGTTCTGGCGCAAGCTCGCCTCGACCGACGCGGCGCCCGTGACGGTTCCGCTCGACCTCTCGGGCCTCGCCAAGGGAGCCGCGAACGCCGTCGCGATCCGCGTCCGGTTGCGCGGCTGGTCCCAGCCGGCGACCCCGGTTCCGGGGCTCGCCGATCATCGGGTCGAGGTCTCGGCCGGCGGGGAGGCGCCGGTGGCTTTCGAATGGCGCGGAGAGGAGGCGCGGACTTTCGAGCTGCCGCCCATTCCGACCGGCGCGTTCGGCTCCGGAGCCGCCCCGGTCGAGCTTTCGATCCGGGTGCCACCGCGCCAGCTTCCGGACGGCACCCTCTTCGCCGACGTCTCGCTCCTCGATTGGATCGACCTCGACGTTCCTCACACCGGCCGGATCGGCGCCGCGCCGATCCGGCTCGAGATCCTGCAGCCGGGGCCGCAGGCGGTCGCGGGCGAAGGACCCCTCCTGCTCTACGGCGACGACGGCACCCGGGTTCGCGTCGAGCGGGCGGACGGCGCGCCGCTCGCCCTTTCGCCGGCAGCCCGCGCCTTCGACCTCGTTCCGGCGGCGGCCCTCGGCCGGCCCGCTTCGGTCGAGATCGACCGCCCGTCCGCCTGGCGTAGCGCCCGGCACGGCGCCGACCTCCTGATCGTCGGCCCGGCCTCTCTGCTGCCGGCGCTCGCCCCGCTCGTCGAGCGCCGCCGAGCGCAAGGCCTCCGCGTCGCGGTGGTCGACGTCCAGGACGTCTACGACGAGTGGAGCGGCGGCAACGCCGATCCGCGGGCGATCCAGGCCTTCGTCGCCTATGCCTTCCGGAGCTGGCGCCGCCCCACACCGCGCTATCTCCTGCTCGCGGGCGACGCGAGCTGGGACGACAAGAACCCGCCCGGCACCGAGACCGAAGCGCCGGACGCCGCCTACCAGGCGCAGCACGGCACCGCGTTCGCCCATGTGCCGGCGACCCCGGTCAGCGGCCCGCAGGGCGGCAGGGCGCGCAACCTGGTGCCGACCTGGAGCTACCCGACCGGCGACGGCCACGCCGCGGGGGACAACTTCTTCGCCGACGTCGACGGCGACCTGGTGCCCGACCTCGCGGTCGGCCGCTTCCCCGTCGTCTCGGCCTCCGAGGTGGCAGGAATCGTCGACAAGATCCGGCGCTGGGAGGAGGCGCCGCTCGGCTCCTGGCGGCGCGAGGCGACGTTCGTGACCACGGAGGATCCCGGCTGGCAGCTCTGGGCCGACGACCTCGCCGAGCGCGCCGCCGCCCTCGGTTTCGCGACCCGGAAGGTCTACGCGCCGAAAACCGAGGCGGGTGCGGGAAGCGGCGCCGAGCCCGAGCGGACCGACGTTGAGGCGGTCGCCGCGGCGCTCGGCGAGGGGGGCTTCCTGCTCCACTTCGTCGGCCACGGCGGGCGTTTCGTCTGGCGCACCGGTCCCCCCGACTGGCAGCGCCAGCGCGACCTGTTCAACCTCGACGACCTCGAGCGCCTGCCCGAGACCGACCACCCGCCGATCGTCCTCAGCATGACCTGCTACTCGGCGCCGTTCGACCACCCGAGCGCCGACTCGATCGGCGAGAAGCTGCTCCGCCTGCCAGGCCGCGGCGCGATCGCGGTGCTCGCCGCCGCCTGGCGCATCTCGCCGACCCAGCTGCTGTCGCAGATCGTGGTCGGCGAATTCCTCAGCGCCAAGGGTGGCGACCGCTTGGGCGACGTGCTCTTGCGCGCCAAGAAGCGGAGCTTCAACCGCGACTTCCTCGAGCAGTACAACCTGCTCGGCGACCCCTCGCTGCCGCTCAGCCCTCGACCGTGAAGCTCTCGAGCTCGACCGGCACCGAGGTCACGGTGAGCGTCCAGCCGTCGAGCGTGCCGAGGTCCTGGCCGGCCGAGTCGCCGATGCAGAGCTGCCAGTTGCCGACCTTCGTCGTGCCGTCGTAGGCGGCCGAAAGATCTTCGCTGGTGGTCAACGCCGCGCCCCGGTTCGGGTTGTAGTTGCACGGCGAGCCCAGATCGACGCAGATCGTCTGCGTCGTGGAGAGGTTCGGCACCGACCCCATCGTCTCGGATTCGGGGACCGCCACCTGCTCGTAGGTCAGCGGGTTTGCGGCGAGCAGGTTCGAGGAGTCGCCGACACCGGCCGTGTCGGTGCCGTCGTCCGCCGTCTCGATCACCCCGGGACGGGAGACCAGTGTGGTGACGATGCTGGTCGGACCGACCAGCTTGATCGTCAGGTCGCCGACCCAGGTGTGGGTCAACCGAACCTGCACGGTCACGTCGTTGACGAAGTCGCCGCCGCCGCCGCCGGAAGGGACGGCAATGGTGTTGCAGAGCATGCCGCCAGTGCCGTTCGGGGGGCCTCCGGTATAGAGGTTGTCCGGGACGGCGAGCCCCAAACCCGGACCGTTGGTGAACACCTGGGCGGACGCTGGCGCGACGACGGCGAGCGCCAGGACGATTCCCAGCCAAATCGACCGGTGCGTCTTCATGAGGATCCTCCTTGTTCAGAGACCCGTCAAACATTACGGCGCGGATTATCGATAGGGATCTTAGCATCTTCGGCGGGCGCGTCGAGGGCCCGATCGCACGCGATCGAATCCGTACCCGTCCGTTCGGTCAGTTCGCAGCCAGGCCGTCCGCCCAGGTTACCAGCGCGAAGACGAAGAAGAGCGCGTAGAGGCCGCCGACCGCCGCGATCGCAGCGCGCACAAAGCGCGCCTCGTAGCGGCGCCAGAGGAACAGCGAGCCGAAGATCACCATCAGCGCCTCCAAGCCGCCGATCAAGGTGCCGTGATAGGCCGGGTCCCAGTACGACACCGGGCTCGCGAAGCGCCAGTCGGAGAACGGGAAGAAGTGGCGATGCCCGTCCTCGTGATGGAGGAAGAAGTCCTCCGGCACGTGGAGCGCCATGCTCGCGAAGAGCGCCGTCCATCGCTCGGCGCCGAGCCGCCAGGCGACGAGTAGGCAGAGCGCGATGAGCGGCAGCGAATGAAACCCGTCGAACACCGCCTGCCACCCCGGCCGGTAATAGGCGTGACTCCAGATCTCCCGCTCGGGCAGGCGCTCGCCCAGCTTGACCACGGCATAGAAAACGAACATCGGCACGTCCGGCAGGATGGCCCCGGCGACGATCGGCCAGGCCAGATGGGGTTTCCCCTTCCGGCCGAGGATCAGCAGGTTGGCCACGGCGTGGGCGGGGGTGTTCATGGGACGAGAGGGTCGGCTGGGCCGGGAAGCTTACCCGAGCTCCGGGAAACGCCGGGACGATAAGCTCGAGCGATGCTGCGGCTGACGGAGCTCCGGCTCCCCTTGGACCATACCGAA
>DATMZM010000085.1:0-4300 GCA_035607445.1 Thermoanaerobaculia bacterium
ATCGCCAACCGGCGGCAGCTCCAGGCGACGATCGAAACCGAATGGACCCGCGCCCAGCGGCACGGCCAGCCGATCGGCTTCGTGCTCCTCGATCTCGACCACTTCAAGCTGCTCAACGACACCCGCGGCCACTCGGAAGGAGACCACTGCCTGCGGCTCGTCGCGCGCTTCCTCGCCGAGGCCGTGCACCGGACCGGCGACCTCGTCGTCCGCTATGGCGGCGAGGAGTTCGCCGTCCTGCTGCCCGGCACCGACCTGACCGGCGCCCGCAAGGTGGCCGAGAAGCTGCGCGAGGGGCTCGAGGCGCTCGCGATCCCCCACGAGGCCGTCCCGGCCGGCCGCGTCACCGCGAGCTTCGGCGTCGCCGCGACGATTCCGCTCCCGGGCCAGCGGCCGGAGGCCCTCGTCGAGGCGGCCGACCACGCGCTCTATCGGGCGAAGACCGACGGACGCAACCTGGTCCGCGCGGCCTCGGACGCCGAGATCGCCACGGCGCCGGGCGCGCTCTCGAACTGACCGTCATTTCGCCTCCCGGACCTCGAGCTCGATCCCCACCTGGCGAGGCGGCAGGGCCGCCGCGAAGCGGAGGACGGCTCCGCCCGCCGAGGCGACGAACGAAGGCCGGCCCTCGATCGCCGTCCCGGGCCGGTAGAAGCTGCTCTGGCCGGCCTCGTTGCCGCCGACGTCGATCCGGTCGGCCAAGACGCCCGGAGTCTTTTGGAGCAGGTCCCACGGGTCGCGGGCGGTCGGGATCTTCTCGAGCTCGGCCTGCGAGGCCGTGTACCCCGTCTCGGATCGTTTCGAATCGAGGAGCGGGCTCTCGGCCGTGACGGTGACGCCGTCGACGGCGAGCTCTTCCACCGCGTCGAAGTCGAAGTACTGGGCCTCACCGGCCTTGTCTTTCGCGCCGGCTCGGCGCCGCGGCGACGGAGAGGACGGCACCGGGCGGAGGTCTCCGCCCGCGGAGCGCGCCGCGAGCCCGGGCGGCAGGTAGACCTCCCATTCGTGCCGCAGCACCTCGCCGTCGACGGCCGGCAACTCGAGCCGGCGGTGCGCCGTGCGCCGCCGCGCGCCCCAGCCGCCGCGCTTCTCGCCGGCCTCCTTCGGCAGGAGAGGCCGGTCGGTCAAGGCGACCTCGACGAGCCACGAGCCGCCGGCCGCGGCCCCTTCGCCCGCCGCTTCGCCCGGACCGTGGAAGACGAGAGGGATCAGATGCCGGCCGTCGCGCTCGATCGGCCGCACCACGCCGCCGTCGACGGTCGCCGACTCGAAGCGCAGGCCCGGCGGCAGGGTCAACCCGAGAGCGCCCGGCCGCCCTTCGATCCGGAAGCGGTCCTGGATCAGGAGCGAGCCGTCCGCGCTGGCGAAGGTCCGCGTGACGCGCCCGGAAATCGGCCGCGGGGCGAGATCGACCGGCGGCAGCAGCGCCACTTCGAGGGCGGTTCGAGCGCCCGCCGCTTCGAGCCGCCAGCCGCCGACCGGCGGCCGTTCCTGGAGCTCGCGCTCGAGCGAGTCCGGCGGATCGGTCAGGTCGATCGTCGACCAGGCCTCCGCCGGAACCGGACGGAGCGAGGCCGCGACCGTCGACGAGACCACCAGATAGCGAGCCCGCACCGGGATCGCGGGCTCGACCGCGGAGAGCGGCATCGTCGCGGCCGGCGGCCCGGAGAGCCGCGAGACGAGCTTCAGGAACCCGTTCCCGGAGAGCCGCTGCTTGCGCCGGCCGGAGACCAGGCCGCCGGTCACCGCGACCTCGCCGCCGTCGTCCATCCGGGCGCTCTCGACGCGGAGCCCGTCCGGGATCCGCGCCTCGAGGCTCGCCAGCTCGCCGCGCAGCACCTCGACGAGGACGGTGTCGGTGCGCACGACCTCGTCGCCGCGGAGGTCGAGATGGGTGATCACGACCGCGCGCGCGACCGCGGACGCCGCGGCGCTCGGGGAGACCGCGGCCGACCCGCGGCGGACGGTCACCACCCCCGCGCTCCCGCGCGCGGGAGCCAACCTCACCCTGCGGCGGCCGGCAGCGACCAGGTTCTCGAGCGGCACGGCCCCGGCGAGGTCCCAAGCGAGGTCCGCCGGCAGGTCGAGCCGGACCTCGACGACCGGCGACGGGATCCGCCCCTCCGTCGCGCGGGTCGGGATCGCGAAGACCTCCGTCCCGGGGTCGGCGGCGACGCGGCTCACGGCGACCACCCGATACCGCCCCGGGGCCGGCGCCACGAACGTCAGCTCGCCGGAGGCCGCGCGCGAGAGCGAGGTTCCGGCGCGGGGATCGACGCTCACCTCCTCGATGCGGCCCGCGACCGGCAGGTCGACCGGCACGCCGCCCCGCCCGCGGGCGTCGATCTCGAACGAGCTTTCGAGCCGCGCGGTGTCGCCGTCGACGGCGACCGCGACCTGCCGCGAAGCGATCGCCGCGGACGGCGAAGCGCCCGGGCCCGGCGAAAGCTCCGCCGCGCGAGCGCGCTCGACGAGGTCCGACCACTGAACGAGAGGGAGCGAGACCGCTTCCGCCGCGGGCTCCGCGGCGCGCGCCGGCCCGGAGGTCCCGAGCGCGAAGCAGAGGGCGATCACGGCGGCGAGCAGTGCGAGCGGCGCGAGCCTCCACGAGACCCGCGGGACGAACGGAGACTGCCGGCGAGCGTTCATTTCCACTCCTTTCCCGCGGCCGCGGGCTCGACGTCGATCAATAAGGGAGGCGGCTCCTGCGACCAGCCGTCCCAGCGCGCTTCGAGAACCTGAAAACCGGGCGGCAGCGAGAGCAGGCCGCCGCCCTCGCCGTTGCCGGGCGGCGCCTCGACCCGCCCGGCCCGGCCCGGCTCGACGAGCGCGTAGCGGAAGCCGGGCGGCACCGCGACGCGCATCTCGATCCGGCTCGCCGGCACGCCGAGGTGCGGCAACGGGATCGCGAGCCGGCCGCCGCGGGCGGGGAAGGATCCGGCGACGAGGGTCTCGAGATCGACCACCTGCGCCGCTCCGCGCACCACCATCGGCACCGCCCAATCGGCGCCCTCCCGGCCGAGCGTGACGTCCGAGCCGTCCCGCCGCGCCGCGAGGAGCCGCGCCCCCTGGGGCAGGCCGAGGCGGAGCGTCGATTGGCCGTTCCGGACCTGGGCCCAGAAGCGGTAGCGCAGGGCGCCGGTCTCGCCGACGAGAGCGTCGACCACCAGGCGGTCGACCTGGCCGGTGAGCACGTCGCCGCCGGTCGCCCAGGTCACCACAAAGCGCGGCGACGCCGTGCCGTCCGCGCGCAAGGCCTCGCCGGGCGCGTCGCGGAAGCCGGCGGCGAACCTCCCGAGCTGGTCGGCGGCCAGGGGCGAGGGCGGTCGAGCCCCGGCCGGCTCGATCAGGCCGTCGTTGCCGCGCACCGCGACCTTCCGCGCCGCGCGCGCGAGCCGCGCCTCGGCCGGCACCAGGACCGGGCAATCGAATCCGACCGCCGGGTCCGCCGCGAGCTGCACCACGATCGCGGTCGCGCGCGCGGCGGAACGGCGGAGCCGGATCGCGAGAGTGCCCGCGGTCACCTCCCAATCGGCGACCCGTTCGCCCGCGGCCGAGAGGACCTCGTAGCCGGCAGGAACCGGCACGCTCAGCCGCTCGAGCCGCTCCGGCCGGCCGCTCCGGACCTCGAAATCGAGATAGGCGGTGAGCCGCATCCGGGCGCGCGAGACGGCGAGAGCGCTCGCGCTCGCGACGTCCACCGCGAGCGGCTCGTCGGGCGCCGCGCTCGCCGCCGGAGCGACGCGGCCCAGGAGGCGGAGCCGGGAGGCCGCGCCCGGCTCGCCCGCGAGGAGGAAGCGGTTCTGCTCAGCCGGCCCGGCCGGCACGACGAGGGCGCCGGAGAGCGCCTCGACCCGCTCGACGCCCTCGCCGGAGATCGTGCCGGTGACCCAGCCGGCCGCCGGCCAGCGCAGCTCGAGAGCCCTCTGCTCCTCGACCGCCGAGAGATCGGCCGCGAGCGGCAGGGCCGACTCGATCGTCACCTCGCGCCGCCCGGCGCCGCGCAGGCGCAGGACCGGTCCGTCCGGTCCCGCCTCGATCGACGACTCGACGCCGCCCGCCGGACCGCCCGGAGCGCCGCCGCTCCCCGCCGCCGAAACGACGGCGCCGAGCCCGGCGAGCGAGAGCGTCTGCCCGTCGCCCGGCCCGCCGGCGAGCACGACCTCGAGCCGTGTCGTCAGCCGCGCCGTCGCGCCCGCGGCGGCGATGTCGATCCGCGCCGACTCGAGAGCCAGGGAACCTGAGGAGGGGCGGGAGCCGGCGCCACCGGATGGGCCTGGTCCCAGAGCTTCTGGAAACG
>DATMZM010000384.1:0-3118 GCA_035607445.1 Thermoanaerobaculia bacterium
GACGCCGGGGAGGTCACGGAGCTGTTGGGAGCCTGGAGCGCCGGGGACCCTTCGGCGCTCGACCGGCTGCTGCCGCTGATCTACCGCGAGCTGCACCAGATCGCCGCCCGGGCGCGGCGGCGCGAGCCGCCGGGCCAGACGCTCCAGACGACGGCACTGGTCCACGAGGCCTATCTGCGGCTGGTCCGCCAGGACCGCGCCCAATGGCAGAACCGGGAGCAGTTCTTCTCCCTCGCGGCGCAGGCGATGCGGCGGATCCTGGTCGACCAGGCGCGCCGGCGGTCCGCCGAGAAGCGAGGCGGGGAGCGGCCACAGCAGATCGGCGAGGACTTCGACGTCGCGGCGGGGACCGACGCCGAGGTGCTGGCGGTCGACGAGGCGCTGCGGGCCCTCGAGACGGTCGACCCGGACCTCGCGCGGCTGGTGAACCTCCGCTTCTTCGGCGGGCTCACGGCCGAGGAGATCGCCGAGGCGTCGGGCGTTTCGCCATCGGCGATCAGCCGCGAGTGGGCCTGCGCCAGGGCCTGGCTGCAGCGCGAGCTGGGCCCTCGCTAACCCCCGCCATGGACGCCGCGCGCTGGAGGGTGGCGAAGGGCCTGTTGCAAGCGGCGCTCGATCGGCCGGCCGCGGAGCGTTCGGCCTTCCTCGACGCATCCTGTGCCGGAGACGACACCCTGCGGGCCGAGGTCGCCGCCCTTCTCGAGGCCCATGCCGCGTCGGGAGACCGCTTCGAGAGGTCGCCCGTCGCCACCGCGCGCCGCGCGGCCGAAGCCGCGGGCGAGGTCGCGCCGCCGGAGCGGCTGGGCCCCTACCGGGTGCTGCGCGAGCTGGGCCGCGGCGGCATGGGCACGGTCTACCTGGCGGAGCGCGAGGGCGCGGATTTTCGCCAGCGCGTGGCGATCAAGCTCATCCACCGCGGCATGGATTCGGACGCGATCGTGCGCCGCTTCCGCACCGAGCGCCGGATTTTGGCCGGGCTCGATCATCCGAACATCGCGCGGCTGTTCGACGGCGGGACGACCGGCGACGGGCTGCCGTACTTCGTCATGGAGCACGTCGACGGCGAGCCGATCGATCGCTGGTGCGCGGCCCACGGCTCCTCGATCGATCAGAGGCTCCAGCTTTTCCGGCAGGTCTGCGCCGCCGTCCACTACGCCCACCAGAACCTCGTGGTGCACCGCGACTTGAAGCCCGGCAACATCCTGGTCACCGCCGGGGGCACCCCCAAGCTGCTCGACTTCGGCATCGCGAAGCTGCTCGACGCGGAGGCTTCGGCCACCGGGACCGAGGAGATCGCCGAGGACTCGACGGTGTTCGCGCGGCCCATGACGCCCGAGGTCGCGAGCCCCGAGCAGGTCCGAGGCGAGCCGATCACCACCGCGAGCGACGTCTATTCGCTCGGCGTGCTGCTCTATCGATTGCTCGCCGGCCGGCCGCCCTACCGCATCGAGCGCGGGACGAGCGCTGCCGAGGTCATCCGCATCGTGAGCGAGGTCGAGCCGGAGCCCCCCAGCACGGCGGCCGGGCACCGCGAGGCCTCCTCCTCCGGCCCCGCGCCGCCGCGGCTCGGGACCGACCTCGACGCGATCGTCCTTACGGCGATGCGCAAAGACCCGGCGCGTCGCTACGCCTCGGCCGACCAGCTCTCCGAGGACCTGCGCCGCTACCTCGCCGGATTGCCGGTGCTGGCGCGGCGCGACTCGATCGGCTACCGGACGCGCAAGTTCGTCGCGCGCCATCGCCCGGGGGTCGCCGCGGCGGCGCTCGCCGGGATCGCGCTCGTCGCGACCACGGGAATCGCGGTCGAGCAGGCGCGGGTCGCCGAACGCCAGCGCGCCCGGGCCGAGCGCCGCTTCGCTGACGTGCGCCGGCTCGCCAACTCCTTCCTGTTCGAGTTCCACGACGCGATCCGCAACCTGCCGGGCTCGACCCCGGCGCGCGAGCTGGTCGTCGAGAAGGCCCTCGAGTACCTCGACAGCTTGGCGCAGGAGGCCGGCGACTCGCGCGACCTGCAGCGCGAGCTGGCGGCGGCCTACCAGAAGGTCGGCGACGTGCAGGGGTTACCGGACTTCCAGAACCTCGGAGACACCCGGGGCGCGGAGGCGAGCTACCGCCGCTCGCTCGGGATCCGGCGGGCGCTCCTGGCGGCCGACCCGCTGGACGTGGAGGCGAAGCGGGGCATCGGGCTCGTTCACTCCCGGCTCGGCAAGGTGCGGGGAGCGCGCGGCGACGCGGCGGGGGCCGAAGCGGAGCTGCGCGCGGCGCTCGAGATCGCCGAAGAGCTGTGGGCGCACAGGAGCCATGCCAAGGCGCGCCGCGATCTCTTCGCGGCGCGCATCCTGCTCGGCGACGCCCGGAAGAAGGCGGGCGATCCGGCCCGGGCGATGGAGCTGTTCCGCGGCGCTCTCGCCTTGGCGGATCAGGGAAAGAAGGAGTCGCCGCAGGATGCGGAACGCCAGCGCGACGACCAGGTGGCCGCGCAGCGCGTGGCCGGCCTGCTCGCCGCAACGGGAGACTTCAAAGGCGCGCTTGCGCTCGGCCGCGAGCAGCTCGCCTTCGACGAGGCGACCGCGGCCGCCGAGCCGAGCAACGCCGAGGCGCAGCGCGACCTGGCCACGACGCTGAACGACATCTCGGAGTGGCGACAGGGGGCGGGCGACCTCGCGGGCGCCCGGGCGGCGGCGCGGCGCGCCGTCTCGATCTGCTCGGGGCTGTTGACCGTGGACCCGAAGAACAGCCAGGCTCGCACCGATCTCGCGGAAACCGAGCGCCGGCTCGGCGCGGCGCAGGAGGCCTCGGGAGACTTCGCCGGCGCGCTCGCCAGTTACTCCCAAGCTCTCGCCCACGATCGGGACCTGGCGGCCGCGGACCCCGGCGACCCGTCGAGGCTCGGCACCGTCGCCCAGGACTTGGAGCGCATCGGCTCGGTCGAGAGCGCGCTCAGCCACCGCGCAGCGAAATCTCGGCCACCCAGATGAGCGGGGCCGGTGAAGAGCCGCCCGCAAGCGCGTTGTAGAGCCTGCGATCTGCGGTGACGAGCGGACAGTCGCGGTCGACCGCAAGCGCCAGATAGAGGCTGTCGTAGAAGCTCCGGGAAAACGAGGATGCGATCTCCCAG
>DATMZM010000064.1:0-2067 GCA_035607445.1 Thermoanaerobaculia bacterium
GGAGCCGGAGCGTCGGGGTGGGCCGTCAGCTGAAGGCAGCGGCCGGGGGCGGAGACGAGGAATCCGATCGAGACGAGCGGGAGGAGCCAGGTTCTAGCGCGCATGGGCAAGGAGTCTACCGCGACCGGGCCGGCACCTCGGCGACGTGGACGATCCGGTCGCCGATCTCGATCTTGTCGAGCACCTCGTCGCCTCCGATCACCCGGCCGAAGGCGGTGAACCCGCCGTCGAGATGCGGCTGCGGCGAGAGGGTCAGGAAGAACTGGCTGCCCGCCGTATCCGGCCCGGCGAGCGCCATGCCGAGCACGCCGCGGCCGTAGCGGATGCGGCCGATCTCGTCGCGGATCGAATAGCCGGGCCCGCCGATGCCGTCCCCGCGCGGATCGCCGCCCTGGATCACGAAATCGGCCACGACGCGGTGGAAGGTGAGGCCGTCGAAGAAGCCCTGCGCGGCGAGCTGAACGAACGACAGGCAGTTGAGCGGCGCGTCGCGGCAGGCGAGCTCGAGGCGGATCGTGCCGCGGCTGGTGACCAAGTCCATCGTCCGGGGGCGCCAGGTCGTCTGGACGATTTCGCGATCGTCGTCGATCGTCCGCGACAGGTCCGCCGGCGCCAGCTCGGGCCGGGGAGCCTGGAGCGCGGAGAAGGCGTCGCCCGCCTCGCGCCGCAGGACGTAGCGCCCGGTCTCGACGACCTTGCCGGCCAGCTCGAGCACGCCCGGCCGCTCGGCGGGCACCGCCTTGGCGCGAGCGACGAGAGCCCGGAGGGCGGCGAGCCCCGGCTCCTCCGATTCGTCGAGCAACGCCTTGACCGCGGCGGGGGCGAGCGTCGCCAAGGGCACCACCGGGTGCTTTTCGAGCCATTCAAGGACCGAGAGGCGGACCCCCTCGTCGGGATCGGCGAGGATCGACGCGGCGAGAGCCGCCCCAAGGGAACCGGTATCCCCCGCGGGCACCGCTTCGAGCTGCGCCGAGGCGGCCGGCGCGCGCACTTTCGCGCTCGGATCGGCGGCCAAGCGCGCCAGGAGCGCCGCATCCCCCAGCTTGCCGGCCGCCTCGGCCGCCCGGGCGCGGACGTCCGGATCTGTCGATTCCGCGGCCTTCGCGGCGAGCTCCGCGGCGCGCGGGTCTTTACCCACCGCAAGGGCGACGACGGCGAGACCCCGCTCCCAACCCTCCGCGCGCTCCGCCCGCTCTTCGAGAGCGACGGAGAGGGCGGGGTTCGGCAGCCAAAAGCCGGCGGCCTCGATCGCGGTCGCCCGGACCCCGGCGCGTCCATCCGAGATCAGGAACCGGAGCGGCTCGCGCCAGTCGTCCTCCGGATGCGCCCGGCCCTCGCTCACCAGGCGCTGCCCGGCGCGGAGAGCCTGGACGACCGGCGAGATCTCGGCCTGATCGAGCAACGTCCGCAGCAACGCGAGATCCCCGCCGTCCCCCACCTGCCCGAGCCCTCGGGCGGCCCAGGCGCGCACCCTGGGATCGGCATCGGTCAGGAGCGGGCGGAGGGGCGGGGCGGCCGTCGCGAGAGGGTCGCGGGCGAGGGCGTAGGCGGCGAAGAAGCGGCGCTCGCGGTCCGCCGTGCCGAGGGCGGCGACGGCGAACGGCACCCTCTCCTCCTGCTTGAACCGGAACAGGGAGGGGGTCAGGCGAGCCCAGCGCTCGTCCTCGGGCAGGGCCTCGAGAGCGCGGCCGACCTCGACCACGTCCGCGCCGAGCTTCGCGAGGGCCTCGACCGCGAGGCTGCCCACCTCGTGATCCGCATCCCCCTCCGCGCGCTCGAGAGCCGGTACCGCTTCCTTGTCCTCGAGCTCGCCGAGGGCGAACGCCGCCGCCCGGCGGACCGAGGGGGAGGCATCCTCCAACAGCCCTTGGAGCACCGGCCGGCCCTTCGTGTCGGGAATCCGCCCGAGAGCCGTCGCGAGAGCCACCCGTAGCTCCGGTCCGCCCGACGCCGCGAGCTGCACGACGCCGGGATCGAAGATCTGGCGATCGACGAGCAGCAGCAGCATCGAGCGGATCTCGAGGTCGGGAATCTGGCTCGCGCTCGCGCCCCGCGCACCGGTCGCGG
>DATMZM010000059.1:0-6459 GCA_035607445.1 Thermoanaerobaculia bacterium
AGTAGGCCTCGAGGCGGACGCGCTCGCCGTCGTGCGGCTTGATTTCGATGCCGAGGGTTCCGGCCGCCCACAGCTCGGCGGCGAACAGGTCCTCGAGATCGGTGGGGACGAGATAGATCCGGCGGACGTTCGGCATCGGCGGGGAACGATCCGGGGGCCCAGGCTTCGGAGCGGCCGGTCAGCGGCCGGGGGGCGGCGATCCCTGGCCCGGATCGTCACCTGGTGGCTGGGGCGGCTGCCCTTCCGGGCCGCCGAAGACCCGGCTCAGCCAGCGACGGAACGGATGCCTGCGCCCTTCTCCCTCCTGGCCGGGGGGGTATCCCGAATCCTCGCCGTCCGGCTCGCCGTCCTCGTCGACCGCGTTGATGTCGGACGACTCCCAGTCGGTGTGCCGGTCGCATAGCTGCGACGGGACATGCCCCTCCGGGAAGACCTCGGTGATGACGCTCGGGCAGTACTCGGTGGCGAGGAGCCCGGTCGACGGATCGATGACCGCCATGCGCACCCCGGCGGGCGGCCGGAAGGGCGGGAATCCGCCCGGCGGGCGGACCGCCTTGATGAAGCGCGCCCAGAGCGGCAGCGCGCCGCGCGCCCCCGAGAGGTGGGTCGGCGAATTGTCGTCGAAACCGACCCAGACGACGGTCGTGCGGTCGGTCGAATAGCCGGCGAACCAGGAGTCGCGGCGATCGTTGGTCGTGCCGGTCTTACCCGCGATCGCGCCGTCGACCCCCTGCGCGCGCACTCCCGCGCCGGTGCCCCGGTCGACCACCCCTTGGAGCAGCGTGGTGACCATGTAGGCGGCGACCGGCGAGAGCACGCGCCGGGGCGGTGGCAGGGTGTCGCCGGCGACCCGCTTCCCGTAGCGATCGAAGACCTCGGCCAGGCCGTGGATCTCGGGCCGGACGCCGCCCGCCGCCAAGGTGGCGTAGACCTCCGTCAGCTCGACCGGCGCGAGCGACGTGGCGCCGAGCGCCACCGCCGGAAACGGATCCATGTCGGCCGTGACGCCCATCGCATGGGCGAGATCGACGACGCGGTCCATGCCCACCTGAAGGCCGATGCGCGCGGTCGCCGGGTTGTAGCTGTGCTCGAGCGCGTGGCGCACGGTGACCCAGCCGTGGAAGCTGCCGTCGTCGTTCTTCGGGCTCCAGGGCTTGCCCGCCATGTCGACGGTGAGCGGCGAATCCTCGACGAACGAGGCCGGCGTCCCCTTGCCCGACTCGAACAGCTGGGCGTAGACGATCGGCTTGAACGCGCTGCCCGGCTGGCGCTTCGCCTGGCTCGCGCGGTCGAACTGGCTCTTCTGGTAGCTGCGCCCGCCGACGTAGGCGAGGATGCCACCGGTCGCCGGATCGACCGAGACGAGAGCGGCTTCGAGCGGCTGCGGGCTCTTGCCCTGCGGGCCGTCCGCCTCGAGCGCCGAGAGGCCGGCGTCGACCGCGGCTTGCGCCGCGGCCTGATCGCGCAGGTCGAGGGTCGAATACATCGTGAAGCCGGCATCGGCGAGATCGGTGATCCGGAACCGTTTCCCGGCCTCGTTGACCATGGCGTCCGAGAAGTAGGGCGCGCGGCGGCGGATCGGCGCCTCGAGATCGACCCGGATGGGTTTCTCGATCGCCTGGTTCACCCGCGCCTGATCGGCGAGGCCGAGCTCGAGCAGGCGGCGCAGCACCCAGTCCCGCCGCTCCTTGCTGCGCTCCGGATGCGCCACCGGCGAGTAGGGAGCCGGCGAACGGATCATGCCGGCGAGCGTCGCCGACTCGGCGAGATCCAGGTCGCTCGCGTCCTTGCCGAAGAACGCGCGCGCGGCGGCCCCCATGCCGAGCACGCTCACGCCGCCGCTCGATCCGAGGTAGATCTCGTTCAAGTACGATTCGAGGATCTCCCGCTTGTCGTAGCGGGTCTCGAGCAGGACGGCGAGCACGGCCTCCTCGGCCTTGCGCAGGAGCGTGCGCTGCTGCGTCAGGAAGAGGTTCTTGACCAGCTGCTGGGTGAGCGTGCTGCCGCCCTGGCGGATGCCCCGGCCGCGCAGGTTGACCCAGGCCGCGCGCGCGACGCCGCGCACCGAGATGCCGGCGTGCTCGAAGAAGCTGTCGTCCTCCGCCGCGAGCACCGAGTTGACCAGGTCCTGCGGCATCTGCTCGAGGCGCAACGGCCGGCGCTCTTCGAGCTTCGGCCCGTAGTACGAGGCGACGACCGGAGGCTCGAGCTCGACGAAGTCGGCGGGCCGGCCGTCGCGGGTCAGGCTCGCGACCCGGCCCCTCGAAGCGCGGATCTCGACGATCGCGCCGGGGCGCTCGCCGTCCGGAGTCACGAACCGGCGCGAATGGACCTCGAGGCGGTCGCCGGAGCGCCGGTAGCGGCCCGCCGGCAGCGAATCTTTCGCTTCGGCCGGCCGATAGCCCGCGTAGCGCAAGGCGGCGGCGGCCCGATCCAGGTCGCACGCGCCGCGCGGCTCGAAGCGGACGATGCGCCCGTACAGGCGCGAAGGCTGGCGATAGTTCCGCTCGTCGAACTGCCCGACCAGATGCCAGAAGGGCCACAGGATCAGAAGGCCGGCGAGGAAGAGGCCGAGACCGATCCAGAGCAGACGCCGGCGGCGCCAAAACGGGATCGCGCCGTCGTCGGGCAGTGGATTGCGGCTGGTGGGAGGCATTCGTCTCGGCTGCGCGCGCCGACTGAGAGCCCGAGCCGGCGGCTCGTGCCGGCCGGCCGGGCTCTCGGAATCGCGCGCGAGCGGGAAGCGTAGCAGGTCCGGGCGGGATCAGAAACGATAGGTCACGCCGGCCGAGACGTCGCGGCCGGAGAGGTCGATCTTGCCGAAGTCCGCGAAGTCGCGGTTCAGGTCGTCTTCGACCTGATGCCAGCGCCCCTCGGCGAAGAAGCCCCAATGCCAACCGATCGGGACCTCGAAGCCGGCCAACCAGAAATTGCCGAAGGCCGTGCCCTCGGCGCGAGAGTCGGCGCGGAAGACGGTCGGCGGCGGCGGGTTGAAGTCGATGAAGCGGCCGTCCTCCTCGAGCCGCCAGGAGTACATGCCGCCGCCCGCGCCGACGTACGGGCGGAACGCCGCATCCGGACCGGTCAAGTAAACGACGATGCCCGCGGTCGTCGAGTCGATCGCGAGGGTGGCGCGGTGGCGGACCGGCTGGCCGCGCGAATCGGTGAAGCTCCGGTATTCGGGGTCGTCGTGCCCCACGTAGCTCGAGCCCGAGACGAGGAGCGCCCAGTGCGGAGTGAATTCGTAGCGGTAGTCGACGCCGCCGATCGTGTCCTCGAGGTCCGCGGCGGAGCCGGTGAAGTCGCGGGCCTTGTCGGTCCAGTATTGCGAATCGCCTTCGGGCCGAAAGCCGCCGAGGCGCAGGCGGATCGCCTGGTCGAGCCCGGCCGGCCCCTGCGCCAGGACGGGAGCGCTCGACGCGACGGCGGCGAGCAGGAGAAGAGAGATGCGGGCACGCTTCGACATGGTTCGAAATCTCCTTGGCCGCCCCTCCCCGGGGCGATCGCTATCCACCGGCTCCGGATAGCAACCTCGATGCCATCGGCCGGGCGGCGAAAAACGTCCGGCCCGCTTGAGTTTTCGGGGACTCGAGGCGCCGAGCGCCCCGCCGCGAGCGGTCGGCGGTGCCCCCGGAAGAGGACGCTCGGGGAGGAGACCAGGTTGTCACCCGGGACGATTTTTCGCCCCTTCTCGGGCGGGATGGAAGGGTCCGTGTGGTAACGATGGTTCATCCTTTGTCCGAACGCGGCCGGCGCTTATACTCTGCCCCGCCGTGTTCCGAGTCCTTATTCTCGACGACGAGTCGATGGTGGTCGACATGCTGGCGCTCGCCTTGCGAGGGCCCGGAATTCATTTGACGACCTGCCTCGAGATCGAAGCCGCCGAGGCGCTCCTCGGCCAGTTCCGCTTCGACGCCGTGATCACCGACCTCTCGGTCTCGCCGCTCGGCGGCCTCGAAGGGGTCCGGCTGATCCGCTTCGTCGCCACCCATTTCCCCGACACCACGATCTACGTCCTCTCCGGCTTCCTCGACGAGAGCGTGCGGTCGATCTGCCGCCTGCTCGGCGTCAGCGCGGTGCTCGACAAGCCGGGCGGATTGGGCGAGCTGCGCCGGCTGCTGCTCGCGCAGCAGGTGAGCTCGTCGCCGGCTTCGCTCGAATCCGGGCTCCCGCCCGAGGTCGACAAGGTCCCGCTCCTCGAAAGCTTCCTCGCCGCGAGCCCGCTCCACTCTCTCCTCCAGCCGGTCGTCCCGCTGCGGCCGGGAGGCCCGCCCTTCGAGGTCTTCGGCGTCGAGGGCCTCGCGCGCGGGCCGGTGGCGTCTCTCCTCGGCCGCCCTTCCCTCCTCTTCGCCTACGCCGCGCAAAAGGAGCTGCTGTTCGAGGTCGACATGCTCTGCATCCGCGGCGCGCTCGCCGAGATCGGCGACCTGCCCGGCGCACCCGCGGTCTTTTTGAACGTCCAGCCGCGCTCGCTGACCAATCCGGAGTTCACCAGCCGGCTGATCGACGCCATGCTCTCGGTCGGGCTGGACCATCGCCGCGTCATCCTGGAGCTCACCGAACAGCACACGATCGTCAACCCGCGCGCCTTCGCCGCCACGCTCGTCTCCTTGCGCGAGCTCGGCTTGCGCATCGCGCTCGACGACTTCGGCGAGGGCTCCTCGAACCTGAACCTCTTCCTCGACCTGCGCCCCGAGATCCTCAAGATCTCGGCCAGCTTCTGCCGCGGCGTCGACAGCGATCCGTTCAAGCAGGCGCTGGTCAAGAGCACCGCCGAGATGGCAGCGCGAACCGGAGCGATCACGGTCATGGAGGCGGTCGAGACCGAGGCCGAGGCGGCGGAGATCGAACGCCTGGGCATCGACTACGGACAGGGCTACTTCTTCTCCGAACCGAAACGCGGCTGGGAGCTGGCCGCCTCCGACCGCCTGCGCCACGGACCCGCCGCCTGACTCGATTCCGCTCCGGCGCGATTCGTTGTCCAAACGTGTCCCGGTTTGTCCGTTTCGACTCACCTTTTGTTGCGACTCGCTCCGTCGCCCAAAACTCGTCTCGCCGGGCAGTGCGAAAACTCAGAGCTCGTTCACGAGCTCCGAGCAGCCCGGCAGGGCGGCGTGTGTGTCGAGTCGTAACCATCGCCGCACGGACTGGCCGCGCGGCGCTAGATAACTGAATTCGAGGAGAGGATCCGAACGATGTCGATCGAAAAGTTCCATGAAACCCTACAGTCCGCCGGCGACGGTGGGCAGCTGTTGTCCGCGCTGCGCGCGCTCAACCGGATCGATCTGGCGCAGGTGCAGGCCGCTCCGGCAGGAGACCAACCCTCCAACTGGGCAAGCTGGGAAGCCGAACAAACCTAGTCGCCGGTGGGCGTAGGGCGATTCCACGTCGAGTCGCCCTGCGCTCCCACTCCAATCGTCCACTCCAAAGTTCCGCTGATCCCTTTCCCGGTGCCTGCCGTAGGCTTGTTCGCATGCAACCTGCCTCCGCAACCCTGCACGCGATCTCGCGCGAAGCCCCCGCCTTGTCGCGCTTCGAACGCCTGAAGGCCCTCGTCCTCGAAGTGCCCGAGGTCGCCGCCTGGCCGCAGATGACCCGGCTGATCGCGCGCGCCGGGCACCGCGAAGGCATCTCGGTCTGGGAGTATCCCGTGGCCGCCTGCGTCGCCGCCGGGGGCAGCGAAGAGCGCGCGCGGCCGGGCGCCGCCGCGATCTTCTGCGCGCTGCTCTCGATCCATCTCGTCGACGACCTGCTCGACGAGGACCCGGCCGGGGACTACCACCGGATCGGCGCCGGCGCGGCGGCCAACCTCGCGACCGCCTTCCAGGCCACGGCGCACCGCCTGCTCGAGCGCGCCGACGTCGCGGCCGGCACGAGAGCCGAGCTCCAGGCGCGTCTCGCCGGCGCCTTTCTCTCGACCGCCCAAGGCCAGAGCCTGGACGCGATCGAGACCTCCGGCGAGCCCGGCTACTGGCAGCGGGTCGAGGCGAAGACGCCGCCGTTGTTCGCCGGCGCTCTCGCGATCGGCGCTCTCTTGGCGGGGGCACCGGCGGCGAGCGTCGCCGGCCTCGACCGGCTCGGTCGCTGGCTCGGCCGTTCGGTGCAGGTGAGCGACGACCTCTCGGACGCGCTCAAGGCTCCGGCCGAAGCCGATTGGGCGCGACCGCGCAACAACCTCGCTCTCCTCTACGCCCTCGTCGCCGGCCATGACGATCGCGACGAGTTCGAGCGCCTGGCCGGGCGGGTCCACGAGCCGGAAGCGCTCGCCGCAGCCCAAAGGATCCTGCTCAAGAGCGGCGCCGTCAGCTACTGCGTGCACACCCTCGTCGAATCCTTGGCGGCGGCGCGGCGCGAGCTCGCGCTCCTCGACCTGCCCTTCCCCGCGGCGATCGAAGCCCTGGTCGAAGGATTGACCCGGCCGGTCGACTACCTTCTTGCGGCCGGAGGTTTAGAATCGGG
>DATMZM010000051.1:0-3540 GCA_035607445.1 Thermoanaerobaculia bacterium
AACGCGCTCGCCTGGCGGCGCGGCTGGTGGACCGACGGGTTTCGCCTCTACTACGCGGCGCTCTCGCTCGCCGCCGTCACCTTCGTCGGGCTGCTCGCGGACCTGAATTGGCTCGCCTGGCGGTAGCGGGCGTGACGACGGAAGCCGGCAAACCCCTCACCAGGGCGACGCTTCGGGTACCTTGAGGAGCCGCCGACGCAGCGCCTGCGCCTCGGCGTGGATCTCTTCGTAGCTCCCGCCGAACAGCTCGACCTGGGCGAGCAGGACGCCGAACTCGCTGACCGGGCGGACGAGCGCGTCCGCGGCCAGGTCGACGCTCATCCCGGGGATCTCCCGGGCGGCCTCGACGTCGAGCAGGTCGCCCACCCGTCCCTCGGCGAAGGTGATCAGGTTGAACTGGCCGCCGGCGAGGCCCGTGGGCGCGGGCGGGACGAGCGGCGCGCCGCCCCCCGCCACCTCGACGAGGGCGGAGAAGAGCGAGACGCCGAGGCAGCGCTCGTAGAGCGTCGCGAAGCTCGCCGCCGAGCGGCCGTTGATCTCGATCTGCCGCGCCTCGCCGCCCTGCCACCAGAGCTCGACGTTGGTGAACCCGGCGTCGAACCCGACCTCCGCCGCCGCGGCCGCTGCGGCCTGGGCGAGCGCCGCCTGGGCTTCGGGCGGGAAGCGGGAGGGGAGGGAGAAGTTGTCGATCGCCCGGCTGCCGGGGAAGACGTTCGTGTCGGTGATCGCCCAGAGGTGGAACCTGCCGTCCCGCACCCAGCCCTCGACCGTCACCTGCGGCCCGTCGCGGAACTCTTCGAGCATCATGATCTCGCGTCCGGCGAGCGGGTAGCGCTCGAGGTCGACGGTGGCGCGGAAGAGCGGCAGGTACTGGTTGCCCCAGGCCGGCAGCTCGCGCCGGGCGACCGACCAGGCGCGCGCGAAATCGTCGCGGCCGTCGAGCCGGTAGCCGAGCAGACCGAGCTTCAGGAACGGCGCTTTCAAGAAGCTCGGGAAGCCGAACGGGCAGGGGACGGGATCGGCGAGGTCGAGCGCCTCGCAGCGCACCGGGTTCGCCTCGCGCCGCCGGCCGTAGTACTTGTGGAGGCAGAGGAAGACCGCCTCGGGCGAGGGGCCCGGCAGCCCCAGCTCGCGGGCGAGGAGGGCGGCCAGGTAGTCGCCCAGGTCGTGGGTCGAGACGACGGCGTCGACCGGACCTAGGCGGGCCGCGGCGCGGCAGCGCTCGAGGTAGGCGAGCGGATCGAAACCGGTCGGCCGCCAGTGGTCGATCGGGGTGTCGACGAAGCGGAACCGGTGCCCCGGCACTGCCGAGAACGAGGCGCGGTCGAAGGCGTCGGGGAGCAGCACGAGGACGTCCATGGGCGGTCGATCCGTTCGTCGGGATGGAGAATCGGCGATATTCTAGGCGCCATGCCGCCCGTCCTGCCCGCCCGGCTCCAGGAAGTGGAGAGCGCCGCCGCGCGCGCCTTCGCCTCCGGCCCGGCGAGCGCCGCGGACCTCGAAGAGCTGGGCCGGCTCCTCGCCGCGGTGACGCTCGACGACCTCGGGCTCGCGGCGGACCTCGCGGCGGTGGCCGGCGGCGGGGCCGGCACGCCCTGGGTCGAGCGGATCCTGTTCGCGCGCCCGGAGCTGCACGCGAGCGTCTTCCTGGTGCCGGCGGGAGCCGAGCTGCCGCTCCACGACCATCCGGAGATGACGGTGCTCCTCCGGCCGCTCGCGGGCCGGCTCGAGATCGCGGCCTTCGACCGGGTCGGGCCCGATCCCGCCGATCCCTCCGGGAACGACGGCGCGCTCCTCGCCCGTCCGCGGGGAACGCGCGAGGTCGGGCCGGACGATCCCTGCGACGCCCTGACGCCCGACCGCGGCAACCTCCACCGCATCCGCGCCCGCGAGGCCGCGGCGTTCCTCGATCTCTTCTCGCCCTATTACGCAGAAGACGAGGGCCGGCCCTGCTCCTACTACCGGGAGGAGGGCGAGGTCGTCCTCGGCGGCGAGCGCCTGGTGCGCCTGGCGCTCGCGCCCGAGCTGGATCCGGAGCGGCGCGCGTGATCCCGTCGCTCCGGAGCGCGCCCTGATGAGCGCCCGCGCGCTCGTCGTCGTCGAGGCCCGCGGCCAGGCGATCCACCTCCGGGAGGACGCGAGCCTCAACCTGATGCAGGCCGGCCATCTCGCCGGGCTGCTCGCGGCCCAGGGGGTCGAGCCGCACCTGCGCCTGGTCATCGACGCCGGCCAGTCGGTCGAGGAGTACAGCGTCCTCTACCACCGCTCGGACGACGAGCTGGCGGCGATCCGCCGCGGCATCCGCCTGGCGCCCGACCGCCGCGCGGCCCGGCGCGACGCGATCCGCGAGCTGCGCGAGCGCTGGCTGCCCTACGTCCTGGCCGCCGACGACGCGCGGGCCGGCTGCGCGGTCGCGGGCGAGCTGTTCTTCGCCGCCCTCGCGGGCGTCGTGGCCGAGGAGAACCCGGCGGCCCTGGCCGCGCTCCTGGCGCTCGCCGGGACCTCGGCGGGCCATCCGGCGATCGACCTCTCGCGGCTGCCGGCCTGGCGCGAGCTGCTCGCCGCGCACCGCGGGCGGCCCGTGCTCGAGCTCGAAGAGGCCGTCGCGCGCCGGGCGCTCGCCCGCTGGCAGGGCGCCATCGCCTCGATCGAGGTGCTCACCCGGGTCGCGGGCGAGCCCGCGGCCTGGCTCGCCGATCCGCGCTTTTCGGCGCTCGTCGAGGAGGAGATCGGGGCGCGCGAGAGCCACGGCGGGCGCGAGCTCGACGGGCGGCTCCTCGGCTTCTTCCCGCCGGTCGCCGACCCGCTCACCGGGCGCGACTACTTCAACTCGCCGACCAGCGTCCGCTGCGAGCACGGCAAGGTGCGCGTCGGGCCGCGCGACCGCTTCGATCTCCTGAGCTTCGAGGGCTCCGAGCGCTGGACGTTCGCCGACCTCCGCGCCCGCGTCGAGCGCCAGAGGGCGGGCGCCGTCGAGCGGCCGTTCACCCCCAAGTACCCGCTCGCCGCCCGCCGCCTCGCGGAAGAGGCGGGGGAGGAGGCGGCGCGCTTCGCGCAAGACGGCCCGACGGCGATGATCTTCGTCGAAGGGGTGGTCGGCCGGGTCAACCCCGCGACCGGAGGCCTCGTCGACCGCCTCCTCCGGGAGCAGACTCCGCCGGGCTGCCCCTACTTCCGCTACGCCGCGAGCGCCGAAGCCCGAGAGACCCTGCCCGACGTCCCCGGCGGCCTGCCGCTGATCGAAGGGTACCTCGCGGCCCACATCGAAGAGGTCTTCGTCCCCGACCTCGACGTCGAAGCCATCCTCGCCACCCTCGGCCGGCCGGCGCTGGTGGGAGCGCGGGGGTAGTTCCCGTCCTCCGGGCCAGGTCGCCCCGCGGCCCGGCAAGCAAAACCTCCAGCGGTTCTGCTCCCCCTGCCAGCTGGGAAGCCAAACCCCCAGAGGTTTCTCTTCCCACGCCAGCGGGGAAGCCAAACCTCCAAGGGTTTCGCTTCCCACGCTAGCTGGGAAGCCAAACCGCCAGGGGTTTCGCTTCCCAC
>DATMZM010000196.1:0-4893 GCA_035607445.1 Thermoanaerobaculia bacterium
CCGTCGATCGTCGATCTGATCGAGGCGCAGGTCGATCGCGCGCCGGATCTGCCGGCGTTCGACGAGGCACAGGACGCGTCGACGTACGCGGAGCTCGACCGGCGCGCGAACCAGCTCGCCCGCCATCTGCGCGCGCTCGGCGTCGCGCCCGAGACGCGCGTGGCGGTGTGCCTCGAGCGGTCTCCGTCGTTCGTGCTCGCGGCCCTCGCCATTCTCAAGGCCGGCGGCGCCTACGTGCCGATGGACCCGGCCTACCCGAAGGCGCGCCTGGCCCACCTGCTCGCGGACAGCCGGGCTCAGGTCCTGGTGACTTCGAGCGGCCTGCTCGACCAACTTCCCGCGCACGGCGCGGCGGTGCTCTGCCTCGATGCGCTCGCGCCCGGCGCGGCGGAGGCGGACGAGGATCCGCTGCCCCGCGCCCTGCCCGAGCACCCGGCCTACGTCATCTACACCTCGGGCTCGACCGGCACGCCGAAGGGCGTCGTCGTCACGCACGCCAACGTCGCCCGCCTGTTCGCGGCGAGCGAGCCGCTCCCCGGATTCGGCTTCGGTCCCGGCGACGTCTGGACGCTCTTCCATTCCTACGCCTTCGACTTCTCGGTCTGGGAGATCTGGGGCGCTCTCCTCTACGGCGGGCGGCTGGTCGTCGTCCCCTATTGGCTCAGCCGCAACCCGGAAGCTTTCCATCGCCTGCTCGCGGACGAGCGGGCGACCGTGCTCAGCCAGACGCCCTCGGCCTTTCGCCAGCTGATCCGCGCGGAGGAGGCAGCTCAGGCTCCGCCGCTCGCCTTGCGGACCGTCGTCTTCGGCGGCGAGGCTCTCGACGTCCAGAGCCTCGCGCCCTGGCTCGCCCGCCATGGCGACCGCGCGCCGCGGCTGATCAACATGTACGGCATCACCGAGACGACGGTGCACGTGACCTACCGACAGGTCGCGGCGGCCGATCTCGACCGCGGCGCGGGCAGCCTGATCGGCCGGCCGCTGCCCGACCTCCGGCTCTACACCCTCGATGCGCGGCTCCTCGCCGTGCCGCTCGGCGTGCCCGGCGAGCTCCACGTCGGCGGCGCCGGGCTCGCGCGCTCTTACCTCGACCGCCCCGCGCTCACCGCGGAGCGCTTCGTGCCCGACCCTTACGGCCCGCCGGGGATGCGCCTCTACCGCTCGGGCGACCTCGCCCGCCGGCTGCCCGACGGCGAGCTCGAGGTGCTCGGCCGGATCGACCACCAGGTCAAGATCCGGGGCTTCCGCATCGAGCTGGGCGAGATCGAGGCCGCCCTCTCCGACCACCCGCGCGTCGCCGAGGTCGCCGTGCTCGCGCGCAGGGACGGCCAGGACGGCGGGGAGACGCGGCTCGCCGCGTACGTGGTGCCGCGCGGCGAGGCGCCGACGGTCCGCGAGCTTTCGGAGCACCTGCGCGGCCGGCTGCCCGAGCACGCCGTGCCCTCCGCCTTCGTCACCCTCGAGAGCTTTCCGCTCACCCCGAACGGCAAGCTCGACCGGCTCGCGCTCCCCGTCCCCGCGGCGGCGCGCGCCGAGCTGGGCACCGACTACGTCGCGCCGCGCGACGAGCGCGAAGCGGCGCTCGCCCGCGTCTGGGCGGAGGCGCTCGGCCTCCCGCGCGTGGGCGTCCTCGACGACTACTTCGCCCTGGGCGGCGACTCGATCCGCAGCCTGCAGCTGATCGCGCGAGCGCGCGAGCAGGGCTTCCCGTTCTCGCTCGAGGACCTGTTCCGGCATCCGACCGTCGCCGAGCTCGCGGCGATCCAGGGCGAAAGCGCCGAGCCGGACGCCGAAGCGCCCGCTGCAACCGCGGCGACCGGACCGTTCGAGCTGCTCTCCCCGGACGACCGGGCGCGCCTGCCCGCCGGGCTCGAGGACGCCTACCCGCTCACCCGCCTCCAGGCCGGCATGCTGTTCCACATGGCGATGACGCCCGAGG
Source organism: Thermoanaerobaculia bacterium (assembly GCA_035607445.1). GTDB lineage: Bacteria > Acidobacteriota > Thermoanaerobaculia > Multivoradales > UBA5704 > DASYKS01. Next base: position 1,940 of record DATMZM010000196.1, read on the forward strand.
CGCCGCTCTACCACAACGTCGAGAGCTACCACTTAGAGGCGCCTTTCGATGCCGCGGCTTTCCGCGCGGCGGTCGAGCGCGCGGTGCGCCGCCACGCCGTGCTGCGCACCTCGTTCGCGCTCTCGGGCACCTCCGAGCCGCTCCAGCTCGTCCATCGCGAGGCCGAGCCCGAGATCGCGATCGAGGACCTGCGCGGCCTGCCGGCCGAACGCCAGGAGGAGATCGTCCGCGCCTGTCGCGAGGCGGAGCGGCGGCGGCCTTTCGACCTCGCCGTTCCGCCGCAGCTGCGCTTCCACCTCCACCGCCGCAGCGACGCCTCCTTCCAGCTCACCTTCACCGAGAACCACGCGATCTTCGACGGCTGGAGCCTGCTCTCGACCCTGACCGAGATCTTCCGCCACTACGCGGCGCTCGCGGCCGGCCGACCGCTCGCCGAGGAAGAGCCGCCGCCGATCCCCTTCCGCGACTTCGTCGCCGCCGAGCGCGCGGCGCTCGCCTCGCCCGCGGCGCGCGCGTTCTGGCAGGAGCAGATCGCCGGCGCGAGCTTCCTCGCGGTGCCGCGCTCGGGAAGATCCGAGCCGCCGCGTGGCGTCCACCAGATCTCGCGCCTCGCCCCGATCTCCCCGGAGACCTCCGAAGGGCTCAAGCGCCTCGCCGCCCTCGGCGTGCCGCTCAAGAGCGCGCTCTTGGCGGCGCACGTCAAGGCGCTCGCTCTCCTCTCCGGCGAGAGCGACGTGACGACCGGGCTGGTGATGAACGGCCGCTCGGAAGCCAAAGGGGGCGAGGAGACGCGCGGCCTGTTCCTGAACACCCTGCCGTTCCGCCTCGCCGTCTCCCCCGGCAGCTGGCTCGAGCTGGCGCGCGCCGCGTTCGCGGCCGAGCGGGAGATGCTGCCCTACCGGCGCTTTCCGCTCCCCGAGCTGCAAGCGGAGGCCGGCGGCAGGAAGCTCTTCGAGACGGTCTTCAACTACACGCACTTCCACGTCGTCGAGCGGATCGTCGAGTCGGGGCAGGTCTTCCTGCTCGGCTACGAGAAGACGACCGAGACCGACTTCGCCTTCTCGGCCGGCTTCTCGCTCGACGCCGCGACCCGCCGCGTGATGCTCGAGGTCGCGCTCGACGCCCGCGAATTTTCTCCCCTCGATCTCCTCCGCGCGACCGAGCGCTACGGCCGCGTCCTCGCGGCGCTCGCCGCCGAGCCCGAGGCGCGCCACGACCGCGCGCTCCTGGCCGCGGCGGAGATCCACCAGCTGCTCCGCGAGTGGAACGACACCGGGGCGGCGCTCCCTTCCGAGACGCTGCCCGCGCTCCTCGAAAAGCAGGCGCGGGAGCGCCCGCGCGCGATCGCGATCCTCGGCGAGAAGGACCGCCTGACCTTCTCCGAGCTGAACCGGCGCGCGAACCGGGTCGCCCACCACCTGCGGCGCCGCGGCTTGAAGTCGGGAGCCGTGGTTGCCGTCGCGATGGAGCGCTCGCCGGACCAGATCGCGACGCTCCTCGGCGTGATGAAGGCGGGCGGGGCGTTCCTCCCCGTCGATCCGGCCTATCCGCGCGAGCGGCAGGCGTTCCTGATCCGCGATTCGGGCGCCCGCTGGGCGCTCGTCGAAGCGAGCCGGCTCGCCGAGATGCGCGACCTCCCGGCGCGCGCCCTCCCTGTCGACGGCGGGGCGCTCGCCAAGGAGAGCCCGAAGAACCCTGCCGCGGCGCCCGCGCCGGGCGACGCCGCTTACCTGATCTACACCTCGGGCTCGACCGGCCGCCCGAAGGGTGTTCTCGTACCCCACGGTGGGCTCGCCAACCTGATCGCGGCGCAGGTGGCGGCGTTCGGCGTCACGAGGAAGGACAGGATCCTCCAGTTCTCCTCGCCCAGCTTCGACGCTTCGGTGTCGGAGGTCGGCATGGCGATCGGCGCCGGGGCGGTCCTCGGCGTCGCGGCGCGCGAGCGGCTGCTCCCGGGCCCCGATCTCGTCGCTCTCCTCGCCGACTGGAAGATCACCAACGTCACCTTCCCGCCCTCGGTGCTCGCCGCCCTCGACCCCGGCGACCTGCCGGGGGTCGCGACCGTGATCGCGGCCGGCGAGGCCTGCCCGCCGGATCTGGCCGCGCGCTGGGCTCGCGGGCGCCGGTTCTGGAACGCCTACGGCCCGACGGAGGCAAGCGTCTGCGCGACGGTGCATCGTGTCGAAGAGGAGGCCGACGCGGTCAAGCCGCCGCTCGGCCGCGCGATTGAGAACGTCCGAATCTATCTCCTCGACCGCGATCTCCAGCCGGCTCCCCTCGGCGCGCCGGCCGAGCTCTACGTCGGCGGAGCCGGGCTCGCCTATGGCTACCTCGGACGCTGCGACCTGACCGCGGAGCGCTTCGTGCCGCATCCGTTCGGGCGAGAGCCCGGGGAGCGCCTCTACCGCACCGGCGACCTCGCGCGCTGGCTGCCGAACGGCGACGCCGACTTCCTGGGCCGGGCGGACGCCCAGGTCAAGGTGCGCGGCTTCCGCATCGAGCCGGGCGAGATCGAGAGCGCGCTCGCGGCCCACCCGGAGGTCCGGGAGGCCGCGGTCGTCGCCTGGCGCGACGAGTCCGGCGACCGCCGGCTGGTCGCCTACGTCGCGCCCGTCCCGGCCGGCGGGCCGGCGGGGCTCCGGGCCTTCCTCGCCGAGCGGCTCCCCGAGCACCTGGTGCCGTCGCTCTTCGTGCTCCTTCCCGAGCTGCCGCACGGCGCGAGCGGCAAGGTCGACCGCCGCGCGCTGCCCGCTCCCGGCTCCGCGCGCCCCGAGGGGCCGTACGCGGCGCCCCGGACGCCGATCGAGGAGGTGCTCGCCGGGCTCTACGCCGAGGTGCTCGGCCTCGACCGGGTCGGCGCCCGGGACAGCTTCTTCGATCTCGGCGGCCATTCGCTGCTCGCGACCCGGCTCGCCTCCCGCGTGCGCCAGGCCTTCGCCGTCGAGCTGCCGCTC
>DATMZM010000108.1:0-21326 GCA_035607445.1 Thermoanaerobaculia bacterium
GACGTGTAGTACTCGTCGGCCAGCCCGGCGAAGTGATGGCCGAACTCGTGGACGAAGACGTAGGGCGCCCAGGCGCTGTCCGCCGCCACCGTGCTGTAGAGCCCGAAGATGCCCCCTCCCCCGTACGTGTTGCCGTTGACCAGGATCTCGACGAAGTCGTAGGGCGCGAACTGGGCGGCCTCGCGGAAGGCGTGGTTGTCGAAGGTGAGGACGTAGCGCTCCGAGCCGAACGCGTCGTAGGTCGCTCCGATCGGGTTGCGGCGGTGGATGCCGGTCGACGGACGCGAAATGCCCGATTCGGCGGCCGGCGGGCAGAGCCCCCAGACGTTGAAGTCGGCGCGGTGCTCTTTGAACGGCGGCTGGGCGAAGAGCATCTCCATCAGCCGGCGCGCGTCCTTTTCGAACTTCGGGCGCTCGGCCGCGGTGTAGCCGTCGCCGAGGATCAGGAAGTCGACCTTGTCCGCCGGATCGCCGTGCTTCTCGAGCGCGAGGAGCGCCCCCGGCGGGGCGGGGAGCGAGGTATCGACGAACATGTCGGCCGGATCGACCGGGAAGCTCCAGATCTCGCGGAAGTCGTTCTTCGCGTCGCGCTTCTTGAGACTGATCCGCACCGGCTTCTCGGGCGCAGGGAAGCGGAACGACTCCGAGAACGTGCCCCAGCCCTCCTTCGCCGGGTCGGTCGTCTGCCATTCGCCGAAGACCGAGGCGAAGCCGCGCGAGTAGATCGCGCGGTTGCTCGCGCGGTCGATCACCTCGAAGAAGTAGAGCCCGAGGTTCGTCTCGTCGAGCGGCCGGCGCGGGTTGCCCGGGAAGGGCAGCGGCTCGAGGACGGTCCGCTCGACGGCGAACATCTCGGTCGTCGCGTTGCCGGTATGGAAGTAGTCGACCCGCATCGTCCGCGGGGGCGTGCTCCCGGGAGCGGCCGTCGCGGCGAGCGCGGGCAGGGCGGACGAGAGCAGGGCGGCGAAGCCGAGTGCGAGCGGCGCGAGCTTCCTCATGCGGAGCCTCCTCAGAGCGAGACGTCGAATGGCGCCGGAGGTTATCGCACCGCGAGGGCGGGGCGCTCGGCCATTCGCTCGAGGAGAGACTCGGAAGGGGTCGCCCCACCGCCTGGTCTCGGCGGAAGGGCGACCCCCCGGATCGGGGCTCGGGCCCGGCTCAGCTCTTCAGCTGCGCTTGCGCCTGGGCCTGGGCTTGGGCCTGCGTCTGCGCCTGGGTCTTCTGGTCCTGCTTCTGGGCCACGACGTTGCGCAGGCCGACCAGGTTGCGGAGCGCGTTGTACCAGAACGGCGCGCCGAGGCCGAGGAGGAAGGCGGTCACCAGGACTCCGAGCCATTCCCTGCCGGTGTTCTGGCACCACCAGTGGTCCGGCAGGATCGGCAGGCCGGTGGCCTGAATCTGCGCCTTGAGCTGTTCCACTTGCTTGAGCTCGGCCTCGAGCTTCTGCTGAGCGGAGGCGGTCGACGCCGGAGCGGCGGCGGGAGGAGGCGACGCGTTCGGATTGGCAGGGGCAGGCGGCGCGTTCGGGTTGGCGGGAGCGGGCGGTGTGCCGAGGATCTCCTTGCCCGTTTTCAAGACGTCATCGGAGATCCCGACGAGATTGCCGCGGAGCTTGGGGTCGCCCGAGATCGTCTGGAACAGTCCGATCGAGTCGATGTTCAGGCCGAAGGCGAGGAGGACCGCGAAGATGCCGGTCACCCAGCGGGTCCTCATCTTGAAGCGCTCGGCCGTCCGGTCCATGACGGTCTCGAACCAGTCCTGGATCCCCTTCTCGAGCGCCGCGCCGCTCGCGACGAGCGCCTGGAGGCGGGGGCTCGCCGCCTGCGCGCTCGCGAGCGAACTGAGGATCAGCTGGAGCTCCTCCGGGCGGAGGGCGGTCGCGAGCCGGTCTTTCCCTTCGGCGATCGCCGGGTGGCGGAGCACCTTTTCGGCCAGGGTCTGAGCCTGCTCGCCGATTCCGGGATCGACCTCCTTGAGGATCAGGGCGACGCCGCGCAGGAGCGTCTTGCCCCGCAACTGCAGCAGCTGGCTCACCGCCTGGACGAAGACCGTGATCAGGAGGCTGAACAGCAGGATGACGACGACGAAGCCGATCGATGAGTCGAGGTAGTTGAGGAACACGCGAAGCTCTCCTTCCCTTTTCAGGGTCCATAGCCAAGATTCGAGGACTTCGACGGACGCGGTGTCCCTATTCTGCATCCCGGCGCCCGGTTTCGCGCACCCTCGAGCGCCCCGGAAATCTCGGGCGGCCGCCCCGGGTCGCCGCCCCGGCGTAACATTCCTCCCGGAGGGGCGTTCCTATGGCTGGAGACCTGAGGAGGGAAGACACCGTGCAAGCCGCCATCGCCCCCCGAACCGCCCCGCCCGGGGTACCCATCGGCCCGGCCACCCTGGCGCCCTTGGCCACGCTCGAACGGATCTTCGAGCTGCATCACCGGGCGGTCTTCCACGCCGCATACCGAGTCACCGGCAACCCGTCGGACGCCGAGGACGTCGTCCAGACCGTCTTTTTCCGTCTCGCCCGGCGCGAGGAGCTCGACCTCACCGAACAGGTGGGGAGCTACCTGCACCGGGCCGGAGTCAACGCCGCGCTCGACCTGATGCGCGCCAGGAAACGGGCCCGGGCCGTCGCCCTCGACGAAGTGGCCGAGGCGCTGCCCGAGGAACCCGCCCACGGCCCCGAGCGCCGCCGCGAAAACCGCGAGCTGGCCCGGGCGCTGCGGTCCGCCGTCAGCCAGCTCTCACCCCGGCAAGCGGAGATCTTCTCGCTCCGATATTTCGAAGGACTGAGCAACCTGGACATCTCCCGGATGCTCGACTGTTCCCAGACGGCGGTCGCCGTCATCCTGCACCGCGCACGTCACCGGCTCCAGAAGGAACTTGCGGCGCACGAAGGAGGTTGGTCATGAACCCGTTTTCCAACAAAGTCGACGAAACGCGCCTCGACGAGGCGATCGCGGCGGTCGCCCAAGAACCGATCGACGAGCAGGCCGTGCAGGCCGCCGCTGCTCGGGTCTGGGCCAAGCTGTCCCAGGAGGGCGCCGTGGGCATCGCTTCGGACGAAGTGCACGCAACGGCGGCGCCCGCTCCGCATCCCCACCCGGCGACGATCCACGGCTGCGCCGATTTCCAGAGCCTGATCCCCGCCTTCGTCGCGGGCGAGCTCCCTCCCGCGCGGGCGCTCCTGGTCGAGGACCACACCCGCAGCTGCATCCCCTGCCGCCGGGCTCTCCGCGAGGCGCGGGAAGGAAAGCGGGTCGAAGCGAAGCCGGTGGTCGCGGCCCCCTCGCGCGTCAAGCGCCCGGTGCTCTACGCCCTCGCCGCGATGCTCGTCGCGGCGCTCGGCGCCGGCCTCTTCTTCGCGATGGACGATTACTTGAGGAGCGGCGGCCAGATGGCGCGCGTCGAGGCGATCGAGGGGAGCCTCTACCGGATCGACGCCGAGGCGAGCCAGCCGATCGGCGCCGGGGCCGCGATCCAAGAGGGCGAGGAGATCCGCACCGCCAAGGGATCCCGCGCCTTCGTCCGCATGACCGACGGCTCGGTGATCGAGATGAGCGAGCGGGCCGGCCTGTCGCTCGACGCCGCGCGCAAGGGCAACACGATCCGGCTCGAAGGCGGGCGGATCATCGTCCAGGCCGCGAAGCAGCGGCCGCGCCACCTCTACGTCGAGACGGACGACGCCCTGGTCTCGGTGACCGGCACGATCTTCGCGGTCAACCACGGCACCAAGGGCTCGCGCGTCGCGGTGGTCGAGGGCGAGGTGCGGGTCCAGCAGAACGGCCGGGAGGACATCCTCCACCCGGGCCGCCAGGTGACGACGAACGCCAGCCTGTCGAACGTGCCGGTGGCGGACGAGGTCGCCTGGAGCCGCAACGCGGAGCAGTACGAGCGGCTCCTCGCGGAGCTGACCGCCGCGGGCCAGGAGATCGACGCCCAGGTCGAGCGGCCGGGCCTGCGCTACTCGACGCGGCTCCTCGACCTCTCGCCCGAAGGGACGCGGGTCTTCGTCGGCCTGCCGAACCTGGCCCGGAACCTGGGCGAGACGCAAGCGCTCCTCGACCGCAAGCTCGAGCAGAGCGAGCTGCTGCGCCAGTGGTGGCAGGAGAACTTCTCGTCGCCGGAAGAGCGGCAGAAGGTCCACGACCTGATCGAGGAGCTCTCGGCCCTGGGCCGCGACCTCGGTCCGGAGATCGCCGTCGCGGTCACCAAGTCGGGCGAGGCCGAGCCCGAGCCGGTGCTGCTCGCCGAAGTCGAGAACGAGACCGCCTTCCGCTCGATCCTGACCGACGAGGTCGCGCGCTGGAACGAGCGGGGCGGCGAGCGAAGCTTGCGGATCGTCGACAGCCTGCCGGCCGTGAGCAACGGGCACGAGCTGCTGCTCTACATCGGCAACGGTCTCTTCGTCGCGAGCCCGAGCGCCGCGCTCCTCGGCCAGGTGGCGGGCAACGCCGCGACGCCCGCGGCCAACCCGTTCCTGGGCACGGCGTTCCACGACCGGGTCGCCGACTCCTACCGCGACGGCGCGGGCTGGCTCTTCTCGGCCGACCTGGCGACGTTGATCGGGAGCCAGGTCGGGAGCCAGACGGCCACGGCCGGCGCTTCCGAAGAGCGGCGGACCGCGGAGATGCTCGGCGTCCTCGACCTCGACCAGTTCACGATCGACCGGCGCGAGGTCGGCGACCGCACGGAGACCCGGGCGGCCCTGACCTTCAAGCAGGCCCGGCGCGGCATCGCGGCCTGGCTCGCCGAGCCGGCGCCCATGCGCAGCCTCGACTTCGTCTCGCCCGAGGCGAACCTGGCGGCTGCCTTCGTGGTCAAGAGCCCGGCGTCCCTCCTCGACGAGCTGCTCGCGGCCAACACCAAGTTCGCCGCGGAGCTGGCGAAGGCCGAGGCGAAGGACGGCTTCAACCTGAGGAACGACGTCGCGGCTCCCCTCGGCGGCGAGTTCGCCCTGGCCCTCGACGGGCCGCTCCTGCCCAAGCCGTCGTGGAAGTTCGTCGCCGAGGTCTACGATCAGTCGACCCTCGAGCGGACGATCGAACGGACGATCGAGCGGCTGAACCGCGAGCTCGTGGCGAAGGGCAAGCAGGGGATCACTCTCGCGACCGAGGAGGCCGGAGGCCGCACCTGGCATTCGATCACCTCGGCCGATCTCGGGGTCGCGGCCGTCTACGCCTTCGACGACGGCTTTCTGGTCGCCGGTCCGTCGCGGGCTCTCGTCGAGAGGGCCTTCGCCCAGCGCGAATCGGGCTCGAGCCTCGGCCAGTCGGACCGCCTGCGCAACCTGCTCGGGCAGGACGGCCAGGTCAACGTCTCGGCCCTGGTGTTCGAGGACTTCGCGAAGCTCGCCGCGCAGGGCGCCAAGTTCCTGCCCAAGGAAGCGACGCGGCGGTTCGCGGGCGGCGATCAGCCGTTCGGGTTCTTCACCGGCCACGGTCCGGGCGTCGTCTACGCCTACGCCGAGACCGATCGCATCCTGTTCGCGAGCAATGCGGACAACGGGCCGCTCGGCGCGAATCTCAAAACGCTCGAGGGCTTCAGCTCGGTGCTGCGCGCGATCGGCGGCCACGGTGGCTCCGGAAACGACTAAGCTGTAGCAACGTCGCAGCGAAACCCGAGGTTCCGGGAGGCGTAGGGGCGCACGAGCCGTGCGCCCCTCGCCGTTTCCCGGGGACAGCGGCACGAGGACACCATGACCGACGTGCAACCCAGAATCGATGCCGTGACCGAGCCCGCGAGCGCGCCCGCGATCCAGCCGGTCATCGAGCTCCAGGGCCTGGAGGTCCGCCTCGGCGGGCGGCGCATCCTCGAAGGTCTCGAAGCCGTCCTGACCGGGCGCTCGATCGGCCTGCTCGGTCCGAACGGCGCCGGCAAGACGACGCTCCTCCACACGCTGCTCGGCTTTTACGAGCCCTCGGCCGGCACCGCGCGGCTCCTCGGCCGCGACATCCGGACGGAGGGGCGCGAGATCCGCACCTTCATGGGCTACATGCCCGAAAACGACGCGTTCATCGCCGGGCTCTCGGGCGTCCGCTTCGTCCGCCAGATGGCGGAGCTCTCGGGCCTGCCGCCCGAAAAGGCTCTCGAGCGCGCGCACGAGGCGCTCTTCTACGTCGGGCTCGGCGAGGCGCGCTACCGGCCGGTCGACAGCTACTCGCTCGGCATGAAGCAGCTCGCGAAGCTCGCCCAGGCGATCGTCCACGGGCCGAAGGTGCTGTTCCTCGACGAGCCGACGAACGGGCTCGACCCGCCGGCGCGCGCGCGCATGATCCAGCTGATCCGCGACATCCGCGACGCGGGCGAGGTGAGGGTGATCCTCTCGTCGCACCTCCTGCGCGACGTCGAGGAGTGCTGCGAAGAGGTGCTGGTGCTCAAAGCCGGCCGGATCGCCACCTACTGCAACCTCGAAGAGGAGCGCCGCTCGAACCGCAGCTTCCTGGAGCTCGAGCTGCGCGCCAGCGCCCCGGGCGAGGAGGCGTTCCGCGCCGCGCTCGAGGACCTGGGCTGCGAGCTCGCCGAAGGCAGCCGCCGCCGGCTCAAGCTGGTCATGCCGTCCGGCGTCTCGGCGCGCGAGCTGTACCGGGCCGCCGCCGACCACGAAGTGCAGATCCGCCATCTCGACTACCGGCGCGATTCGCTCGAGGACATCTTCTTGAAGGCGATGGAGGGCTGAGCGATGGCCGTCTTCGAACGCACCTACCGGCCGTACGCGGGGGCCGTCACGCCCACCCGGAGCCGGTTCCTGATCCTGCCGCGCTACGCCTACGCGGACGTCTTCAAGAGCCGCCTGTTCGCGGTCTTCTTCGCGCTCTGCTTTGCCGTGCCGTTCGCCGGGCTGCTGATCATCTACCTGCACCAGAACCTGTCGGCGCTCCAGGTGCTCGGGTTGACCAAGGAGCGGCTCGACGAGTTCCTGCCGATCAACGCCACCTTCTTCTGGCGCGGCCTCTCGCAGCAGGGCGGGCTTTGCTACGCGCTGATGCTCTTCGTCGGCCCCGCGCTCGTGGCGCCCGACCTGCGCAACAACGGCCTGCCGCTCTATCTGGCGCGGCCGTTCTCGCGCGCCGAATACGTCCTCGGCAAGCTCTCGGTGCTCGCGATCCTGATGTCGCTCATCACCTGGATTCCGGGGCTTCTGCTCTGGGCGTTCCAGGCCTACCTCGAGAAGGGCTGGGGGGCGGCCAACCTGCGCATCGCCGGAGCGATCTTCGCCGGCAGCTGGGTCTGGATCCTCTTCCTCTCGCTCTTCGCGCTCGCGGTCTCGTCCTGGGTCAAGTGGAAGGCCGTCGCGCGCATCGCCCTCCTGATGCTCTTCTTCGCCGGCCGCGCGGTCGGCCAGGCTTTCGAGGTCATCCTCCACGTCTCGATCGGCAAGCTGTTCGACGCCTGGGCCGCGATCGCCGCGGTCTGGGCGTCGCTCTTCAGCACCGAGCCGCCGGAGGACCATCCCCTCGCCTACGCCTGGATCACCTTGGCCGGCGGCAGCCTCGTCTTCCTCTGGCTGCTCAAAAGGCGCCTGCGCGCGTACGAGGTGGTGCGATGACGCCCGAGACGGCTCCCCGGATCGTCCTCGACAACGTCTCGAAGTTCTACGGCGAGGTGCTCGGCGTCAACCGGATCGACCTCTCGATCCCGCCCGGCATCACCGGGCTGGTCGGCCCGAACGGCTCGGGCAAGACGACGCTCATGAACCTGCTCGTCGGCCTGCTGCGGCCGAGCGCGGGCACGATGCGCATCCGCGACCTCTCGCCCTCGCGGCCGGAGGAGTTCTTCCGCCGGATCGGCTACGCCACGCAGGTGGACGCCTTCCCGCCCGGGCTCACCGGCCGCGACTTCATCGAATCGCTCCTGCGCGTCTACGGGTTCGCCCCGGCGGACGCCCGGGACCGCGCGGCGCGCGCGCTCGAAAAGGTCGGCCTCACGGAAGCCGGCAACCGCAAGGTCGCGGGCTACAGCAAGGGCATGCGCCAGAGGGTCAAGCTCGCGCAGGCGATGGCCCACGATCCGGACGTGCTGATCCTCGACGAGCCGCTCAACGGCCTCGACCCGATGGCGCGCGCCGAGGTGATCGCTCTGTTCCGCGAGCTCGCGAGCACGGGCCGGCACGTGCTGGTCTCGAGCCACATCCTCCACGAGGTCGATCTGATCTCCGACCAGGTCGTGCTCCTGAACGGCGGCTACGTCGTGGCCGAGGGGGAGATCGGGGGCGTGCGCGACGAGATGGAGGAGGAGCATCCGGTCCAGGTGCTGATCCGCTGCGACCGGCCGTCGCTCCTCGCCTCGCGCCTGTTCGAGATGGACCACGTCGTCGAGGCGCGCATCGCGGAGGACCGTCGCGGCCTCCTCGTGCGGACGAAGGACGCCGAAGGCTTCCACCTGCTGTTCAATCGCATCGTGCTCGACAACGACCTCGCGATCGAGTCCGTCGTGCCTGCGGACGCGGACGTCCACGCCGTCTACCAGTACCTGATCAGCGAAAACGGAGCCAAGCCATGAGCGACGTCGCGGTGAGTCTTCTGGACCAAGCGCCAGCCCCGGCCTCGGCGCCCGGCCTCTGGGCGCTGCGCCGCCGGCAGCTCGCGGCGATCATCCGCATGGAGCTCAAGAAGGGCTTCTTCGGCCGGCGCGCGATCGGCCTCTGGATCCTCGCCCTCGTGCCGCCGGCGATCCTCTCGCTGCGCTTCGTCTTCGTCCACGGCGATTCGATCTCCGAGCTGTTCGATCTCACCGCCGCCAAATCGGCGTTCGCCGCCGGCATCTACCAGGCGTTCCTGCTGCGGGTGGTGGTCTTCCTGGGTTGCGTCGGGATCTTCGGCAACCTCATCCGCCGCGAGGTGCTCGGCCGCACGCTTCACTACTACTTCCTGGCACCCATCCGCCGCGAGCTTCTCGTCGTCGGCAAGTATCTGACCGGCCTGATCGTCGGCTCCTTCCTCTTCGGCCTCTCGACCGCGGCCTCGTTCCTCCTCACCTTCGTGCCGGTTCCCGGCGGCGCCCGCTACCTCGCGGGGCCCGGCCTCGCGCACCTGGGCGCCTACGTGCTCGTCACGATCTTGGGCTGCGTCGGCTACGGGGCGATCTTCCTCACCCTCGGCTTTTTCTTCCGCAGCCCGGCGATCCCGGCCTTCCTCATCTTCGGCTGGGAGGGCATCCACTTCCTCCTGCCGCCTCTGCTCAAGAAGGCGAGCGTCATCCACTACCTCCAGGCCCTCCTGCCCATCCCGGTCTCCGAAGGCCCGCTCGCGCTGCTCTCCGACGCGCCCTCGAAACCGGTCGCGATCCTCGGCCTGATCGCCTTCGCGGCGGTGCTCGTCGGCATCTCGGCCTGGAAGGCGCGCGGGATGGAGATCAAGTACGAGGAGGATTGAGGGCAGGCAGGCGGTCGATCGGCTGCGCCGGGAAACGCGTCGCTTCCCAGGCTAGGCACCCGCTCGGTGGCGGATCTCTTCGCGCCAGCTTGCGGGGAGCGCGGGAGCGACGAGGGCTCGACGGAGGGCGTCGGGGTTCTTGAGGAAGCCGGTCGCGAGGCCGGCGGCTTCTTGGACCGTGATGCTCGTCGCCGGGCGCTCGAGGAGCTCGATTGCGTCGCCGGCTTCGATCGTCCCCTCGCGGAGGACCGCGAAGTAGAGGCCGGTTCGCCCGCTCTTGAGGAGGCGCCTCCCGATGTCCGGGCGCGCGAGGCGGAGCGCGAGCTTGTAGCAGGGCAGGCGGGGCTGGGTGACCCGGAGCTCGACCGAGCCGATGCGATAGCGGTCGCCGATGCGCACCTCGCTTTCGAGCAGCCCCTCGGTCGTCAGGTTCTCGCCGAAGGCTCCGAACGGGAGGTCGACCTCGGGCAGCTCCTCGCGCCAGAGCGGATAGTGCTCGGCCGGGTAGGCGTAGACCGCCTTGTTCCGCCCGCCGTGGACGGAGAGGTCCGCCTGGCCGTCGCCCGCGAGATTCAGGAAGCCGACGCGCACCGGCCCGGCGGCGGGATCTTTGTAGATGCCGGTCGCGACCTCTCCGTCGCGAACGCGGACGATGCGCGGCCGGCCGACCTGGATCGAAAGGAGGCGCATCGGGTCTCGCGCGGACCTCAGGCCGTCGCGGCTTTCTCGACCGGCGCCGCAGCATGCTCCTCGCGCGGTCGCGCCTTGCGCGCCGGGAGGCTGACGATCACGACGCCGGTCACGATCACGAGAGCGGCAAAGAGGATGCGCGGCGAGAGCGGCTCCCCCGCGATCGCCCAGCCGAGGAACACGGCGACCAGCGGGTTGACGTAGGCGTAGGTCGAGGCGATCGCGGGCGGCGCGTTGCGGATCAGCCAGACGAACGCGGTGTAGGCGACGAGAGCGCCGAACACGATCAGGTAGGCGAGCGCGAGGAGCGATCGCAGGCTGACGTTCGCGGGATGGAAGTGCGCCGGCTCGCCGAATGCGACGCTCAGCAGGAGGAGGACGGCGCCTCCCGAGAGCATCTGGAGCGCCGTCGAGAGGACTGGGGAATTCGGCAGCGGCAGCCGGCGCGAGAGCACCGAGCCGGTCGCCCAGGAGACCGCGGACAGCCCCACGACCAGGGCGCCGAGCGGATCGACGTGCAGCGCGCCGGACGAGCCGGGGGCGACGAGCAGGCAGACGCCCGAGAAGCCGATCGCGAGGCCGACGAGGGTGCGGGCGGTGGGTGCCTTGCCCTGAGGCATGAGCCAGGTGATGAGCACCAGCCAGAAGGGCATCGTGGTCACCAGGAGCGCGGCGAGGCCCGAGTCGATTCTCTGCTCGGCCCAGACGACACCGCCGTTGCCTCCCACCAAGAGGAGCGTGCCGACGACGGCCGCTGCGCCCCAGTTGCGGCGATCGGGCGCCGGCTCGCCGCGCAGGCGGGCGAGCAGGAAGAGCAGAGCGCCGGCGATCAGGAAGCGCACGCCGGCCATCGTGAACGGCGGAATCGTCTCGATCGAGAAGCGGATCGCGAGGTAGGTCGAGCCCCAGATCACGTAGAGCGCGGCGAGGCAGAGGCCGAGCAGCATCTTGTATCGGCGATCAGGCAAGGGAAGTCACCTCTGTCGCGGCGAGAGCGCGGTCGAGCGAGAGCGTTTCGAACAGGGTTTCGAGCACGATCGTGGTGCGGGTCGAGCGGACCGCCTCGAGCGCGCCGATCTCCTCGTTGAGCAGGCGGCCGAGGGCCCGCGTGTCGTGAGCCCGGACCTTGACCAGATAGCAATCCTCGCCCGCGATGTGATGGACCTCGAGCACGCCGGGCACGCGCGCCAGAAGCTCGCCCGTGCGCGCCTCCCCCGGCCGTTCGTCGGCGCGGACGAAGATGTAGGCGAGGAGACCGCAGCCGAGAGCCTCGGCGTCGAGCCGGGTCTCGTAGCCTTGGATCACGCCGCGCGCCTCGAGCTTGCGGATCCGCTCGAGCACCGCGGACGGCGCCATGCCGATCTCGCGGGCGACGTCCGCGTTCGAGATCCGGGCGTTGGCCTGGAGCTGGCGAAGGATCGCGCGGTCGACGTCGTCGGGGAGGCTCGCAGGGTCTTTGGACATGGGATCGTTCCTCTTCGGCCATAAGAACCGAAGAACCGGCGGCCATATTCCAATTTCACCGAAGGATCGGCGGGGTTTCGAGTGCGATTCGGCTTTCCGCCTCGATCAGAAAGAGATCATCGGCGTGCCCGGCGCGATGCTTCAAGAGGGCGGCGTGGGCGATCATCGCCGCATTGTCGCCCGAGAAGGCGAGCGGGACGAGGCGCAGCGCGACCCCCCGCTCGACGCCCCAGGCTTCGAGCTCCCGGCGGAGCAGGCGGTTCGCCGCCGCGCCGCCGGAGACCGCGAGCAGCGGAATCGGCTCGGCGCGATGGAGGCGCTCGACCCGGTCGAGGACCTGCCCGACCGCGGCGGCGCGGAACCCGGCGAGGAGGTCGAGAACCATAGCGGGAGGCTCCTCGCCGCGGCGCGCGATCTCCCCCAGATCGAGGGGTCCCGCCGCGCGCTCGATCCTCTCGATCTCCGAGAGCGCCTGGCTCTTGAGACCCGAGAACGAAACGTCGAGCGAACCGCCGCAGCTCGGCACCGGGAACGGCCGGGCGGCGGGATCGCCCCGCTCCGCGAGCTCGTCCACCCGCGGGCCTTGGGGGTAGGGCAGGCCGAGCCGCTTGCCGACCTTGTCGAACACCTCGCCCATCGCATCGTCCCTCGCCTCGCCGAGCGTCGCGACCCGTCCGCCGGCCACCGCGAACAGGTTGCTGTGTCCGCCCGAGACGACCAGGCCGACGAAGCGCTCCGGGACCGGCTCGGCGGGGCCCTCGGAACGCAGGAACGGCGAGGTGAGATGCCCTTCGAGATGGTGGACGCCGAAGAACGGCCGGCCGAGCGCGAACGCGAGCGACTTGCCGAGCGAGAGCCCGACCAAGAGCGAGCCGACGAGACCCGGTCCGCGCGTCGCGGCGATCAGGTCGACCTGGGCGATCGTCAGATCGGCCGTGGCGAGAGCCGCCTCGGCGACCGCCGGCCAGTTCTTCAAGTGCTCGCGCGAGGCGATCTCCGGCACGACGCCGCCGTACGGGCGATGGGCGGCGAGCTGGCTCGAGACGACCGAGGCGAGCACCCGAGAGGCGCCGTCCAGAAGCGCGCACGCGGTGTCGTCGCACGAGGTCTCGATGCCGAGGGCGATGGGCGCGAGGTCGGGCACGGCGCGACTGTAGCAGGGGCCCAGGCGGGCTGCGGACGAGGAAGCCGCTCGGGCGGGCGGGCGGACGCGCCGGCGCCCCGCGGAAGGCGGGGCGCCGGAAGGCTCGACGAGCGTCGAGAAAAGAGCGATCAGCCCTGGCTGGCGGGGGTTTCGGAGGTCGCTGGGGCCGCTGGGGCAGAGTCGGCGCCGGCCGAACCGTCGGTGCTCGAGTCCGCCTGCTGGATCACGATCGGCTCGTAGACCGGGATCTCGAAGCGCAGGGGCTCGGGCATGTTGTGGAGGAACTCCTTCCACTCGTCCGTCACGTCGTCGAACAGGAGGTTCTCGTTCTTGTAGATGTCGTGCGTCACGATGTAGCTGTCGTGCACGTAGACGATCGACTCGTCGTCGAGCTCGAGCTGGACCTCGACCTCCTTGTGGTCGACCTCTTTCTTCTCCTTCCGGGCGTTCTCCGGTTTCTCGCTCCAGCCCGGATAGGCGCGCAGGTCTTTCAGCAAGTAGGCCTTGCAATAGTCGCTCATCTCTTTTTCAGCCATGGCTCCGATCCTCTCCGAAGGGCTCTAAGGTGGTGCTCCGCTCGTCGCAAGCGATCCCGCGCGGCGGGAAAAACGCCCGGAGGGACGGTTCCCCCGCGGGCGCATCCGTCCGCATCTTATCGGGTGCGGCGACCCGGGCGGGGCGGGACAGCGCTGATAGACTCGCCCGCTCCCGCCGGAGCGTTTCTTCGAGGAGAAAGGACATGGCCCGTCTCGCGACCCTGGAGGACCTCGACCTCGGCACCCTCGCCGGCCGCCGCGTCTTCGTGCGCGTGGACTTCAACGTGCCGATGACCAGGGAGGGCGAGGTCGCCGACGCGACCCGCTTGGAGGAAGCCCTGCCGACCCTTCGCGAGCTGGCCGGGGCCGGGGCGAAGCTGATCCTCGCGTCCCATCACGGCCGGCCGAAGGGCGGACCGGACCCGAAGTACTCCCTGCGCAGGGTCGCGGCCAAGCTCGCCGAGCTGCTCGGCCGGCCGGTCCGCTTCGCGACCGACTGCATCGGCCCGGCGGCCGAGGCGGAGGCGGGAGCGCTCGAGCCGGGGGGCGTCCTCCTGCTCGAAAACCTCCGCTTCCATGCCGGCGAGACCCAGAACGATCCCGGGTTCTCGGCCGCGCTCGCCGCGCTCGCCGATGCCTACGTCGACGATGCGTTCGGCTCGGCGCACCGGGCGCACGCCTCGGTGGTCGGCGTCGCCGAGCGGTTGCCGCGGCGGGGAGCGGGGCGGCTCATGGTGCGCGAGGTGACCGCGCTCGGCCGGCTCCTGGGCGAGCCGGAGCGACCGTTCGCGGCGCTCCTGGGCGGCGCCAAGATCGAGGGCAAGATCGACACCCTCGAAAACCTGCTGCCGCGCCTCGACCTGCTTCTCCTGGGCGGCGGCATGGCGAACACCTTCCTCGTCGCCCAAGGCTTCGACCTCGCCGCTTCGCTCCTGGAGCCCGACCGGGTCGAGCTGGCGCGGGAGATCCTCGCTCGCGCCTCGGAGCGCGGGATCGAGGTGCTCCTGCCGACCGACGTCGTGGTCACGGACAGCCTCGACGATCCGCAACGGATCGAGACGGTGCCGGTCTCGGAGATCCCGGCCGGTACGAAAGCGGTCGACGTCGGCCCGGCGACACGCGCCGCGTTCGCGGCCGCCGTCGCGCGGGCGAAGACCCTGTTCTGGAACGGCCCGCTCGGGGTCTTCGAAAAGCCTCCGTTCGACGCCGGCACGGCCGAGGTGGCGCGGGCGCTGGCCGAGGTCCAGGGCTTCTCGTTGATCGGGGGCGGCGAGACGGTCGCGGCGGCGCACCGAGCGGGGGTCGCCGACCGGATCGGCCACGTCTCGACCGGAGGCGGCGCCTCGCTCGAGTACCTGGCCGGCAAGGTCCTGCCCGGCGTCGCGATCCTGGAGACGGCGGAATGACCGGTGCTCCCAGCGCGCCCGAGCGGCGCTTGGTCGCCGCGAATTGGAAGATGCACCTCCTGCGCGCCGAGGCGATCGCCTTCTGCCGGGGCCTGGGCGAGCTGCTGCCGAAGGATGCCGCCCCGGCCGCGATCTTCCCCGGCTTCCCGCTCCTGCCGGCCGTCGCGGCCGAGCTGGCCGGAAGCTTCGTAGCGGTCGGCGCCCAGGACATTCACCCGGACGACCAGGGGGCGCACACCGGCGACGTCTCCGGCCCGCAGATCGCGGACGCGGGCGCGACCTGGGTCCTGTGCGGCCACAGCGAGCGGCGGCGCGACCATGCGGAGAGCGACGAGCGGGTGGGGCGGAAGGTCGCGGCGGCCTTCCGCAACCGGCTCTCGCCCCTTCTCTGCGTCGGCGAGACGCGCGAAGAACGCCGGGCCGGCCACACCTTCGAAGTCCTCGCGCGCCAGCTGGAGGGAGCGCTCGCCCAAGGCGCCAACCGTTCGCTCGCGGCATCCGGCGCGCCCCGGTTCGCCCTCGCCTACGAGCCGGTCTGGGCGATCGGGACCGGCGAGGTGGCGACGCCCGAGACGGCGAGCGAGGCGCACGTTTTCCTGCGCGACGAGCTCTCCCGGCAGCTCGGAGCGGCGGCGGCCGGGACGGTCCCGCTCCTCTACGGCGGCTCCGTCGCGCCCGAGAACGCGCCCGCTCTGGCCGTCTCGCGGGAGGTCGACGGCTTCCTCGTCGGCGGGGCGAGCCTTGACCTGGGGCGATTCTTGAGTATCATTTCCGCCTTCGGTCGAGCGACCACGTAGGCCTCCGACCGTCGTTTTCACCCCTCTCGGAGGCTCGCGGATTGATTTACGTCCTCTATTTCGTCCACGTCGTCGTCTGCCTGTTCCTGATCATGGTGGTCTTGCTCCAGCAGGGAAAGGGAGCGGACCTGTCCGTGTTCGGCGGCGGCGCGACGCAGACCGTGTTCGGCGCGCGCGGAGCGACGACGCTCCTGCACAAGCTGACGGTCAGCTCGTTCGTGATCTTCATCGTGACGACGCTCGCGATCGCCGTCATGCAGCAGCATTCGGACCGCAGCTCGGTGATGAAGTCGGTGGCCAAGAAGGCCGGCGCCACGAAAACGGTCCCGGCGCCGAAGCCCGCTCCCCTGGCTCCGGCTCCTGTTTCGGTCCCGGTCAAGCCCGCGGCGCCCGCGCCGCCGCCCCGGTAGCCGGGTCTCTCTCTCCGGCGGGCGCTCCCTCGGCGCCCGGCAGCAGGAAAAGACTCGGGCAGCAGCGACGTTCTTTGTGCCGAAGTGGCGGAATTGGTAGACGCGCACGTTTGAGGGGCGTGTGGGGCAACCCGTGCCGGTTCGAGTCCGGCCTTCGGCACCATCCCTCTTCATCCCTCCGTTTTTCCCCGCCTTCCAAGGTGCCTTGATTTCGAGGCGCGATCGGTGCCAGCATTCCGCCATATTTCGCGGGAAGTCGACAGCAGCAGCCGGGGCTCGGCCGGAGCGCCTTCTTTCGGGCGCCGGAGATTCGAGCCGGCGGGTCCGGAGGGAAGGTCGTGCCCGCGCCTTCCTTGAAAGGAGTGGCTCTCGCCATGACGCAGCAGGGAACGGTCAAGTGGTTCAACAACGCCAAGGGGTACGGGTTCATCGAGCCGGAACCGCAGGGCGGCGACGTCTTCGTCCACCACACGGCGATCGTCTCCGAAGGTTACCGGACGCTGAACCAGGGGGAGCGCGTGACCTTCGAGATGGTCGAGGGGCCGAAAGGGCTCTTGGCCCGCAACGTGACGCGGGGTCACTGAGCTCTCCGGCCCGCGATTCGCTCGGCACGGACGCCGGAAGAGCGGAGGGAAGGGGAGAGGAGCCGAGTCTCGCCGGCTCCTCCTCTTGGCGCGCTGAGGCTACTTGACGACGGAAGCCTTCTTGATCAGGACGGGATCGATCGGCACGTCTTGGAAGTAGCTCTTGTTGCCGGTCGGCACCTTGCCGATCGCATCGACGACGTCCAGGCCTTCGATCACCTTGCCGAACACCGCGTAGCCCCAGCCCGACATGCTCGTGTCGCGGTGGTTCAACGGCGCGTTGTCGACCAGGTTGATGAAGAACTGCGCGCTCGCGCTGCCCGGATCGTTGGTGCGCGCCATCGCGATCGTGCCACGATCGTTCTTGAGGCCGTTGCCCGCCTCGTTCTCGATCGGGGGATTGGTGGGCTTCTGGGTCATGTCGGGAGTGAAGCCGCCTCCCTGGATCATGAAACCGGGAATCACCCGGTGAAAGATGGTGCCGTTGAAATGCCCGGCCTTGACGTAGGCGAGAAAGTTGGCGACCGTCTTCGGCGCCTTCTGGGCATCGAGCTCGAGCACGATCTTGCCCTTGCTGGTCTCGAGCGCTACGTGCGGGTTCTTGGCTGGGGCCGTGGCCTTCGAGCCCGCGCCGGCACCGGCGAGGACCATCGAAGCGAGGAAGAGCGGCGTCAACGTCGACATGCGGGAATGTCTCCTATGGATTCGAAAACGTCCGGGGATGCTAGCACGGTGCCAGGCGCGTCCCCGGTCCTGGCTCCGGTCGGCATCGTCCTCGCCGGGGGTCTGAGCCGCCGGCTCGGCCGGGACAAGGCGAGCCTCGAAGTCGGAGGCGAAAGCCTCGCTCTCAGGGCGGCGCGCCGGCTCGCGGAGATCTGCTCCGAGGTGGCGATCGCCGACGCCGGCCGCGGCTCGATCGCGGACTTTCCGTCGCTTCCGGACGGTCCGGGCCGCGGGCCGGCGGCCGGCCTCCTCGGGGCGGAGCATGCCTTTCCGGCGCGATCGCTCCTCGTTCTGGCCTGCGACCTGCCGGAGGTTCCCGCGGCCCTGCTCGCCGAGGCCGCCCGGGCGGAGGCCGCCGGCTGGGGGGACTGGGTGGTCCCGCGCTGGCGCGGGAACCTCGAGCCGCTCGCCGCACTCTATCGGCCGCGAGCTCTCTCGGCCCTGCGCACCCGGGCCCTGCGCGGCGAGCACGCCCTGCACCGACTGGCCGAGGAAGGCGCCCTCGCGATTCGCTACCTCGACGAGGATCTGCTCCGCAGGTTCGGCGATCCGGCCGCGATGTTCCTTAACCTCAACACTCCGGACGACCTCGCCCGCTGGCGCGCCCTCGCCACGGGCTGAGACCCTGGGACGGCACCTCAGACCTCGATCGCCTCCCACTCGCCACCGCAGGAAGGGCAGGGGCAGAGCTCGCGCAGCAGCTCGTAACGGTAGATGCCGGTCGCGTGGCCGTCCGACCAGACGATCGAGATCGCATAGTTGCCGACCGGCACGATCGAACCTGCGGTGACCTTCCCCGCCGGCGGCAGGTAGCGGATCTTGAGTCCCGAGTGCCCCTGGCAACCCGCGCACGGACACCAGCCGCGCAGGTACTCGTAGGGGTACTCGCCCGCGTGGCCATCGCTCCAGGTCAAGCGGAGCTTGCCCTCCTCGGGCAACCGGCGGACTTCCAAGAGCGCCAGGGCGGACATCGGCCGGCGATCGTAACACCGCGGCGTCCGGGGTTCCGGGCCACAACCCCGCCCTCCATCGAGTGGGGAAGCGGGCGGCCGTGGTAAAAAGGAGCCGACGCAGACGCTGGCTTTTGCCCCCTATGGAGGTCCCATGCGCAAGGCAGTCCTCTCCCTCGCTTCGCTTCTCGCCCTCTCCTGGCCCGCCGTCGCTCGGGCCCAGTCGGGCGTCGAAATCACTCCCACGGGCGGCTATCGACTGAGCGGCAAGCTCGTCGCCACCGACCGCCATGGCAACGAAGAGGATCTCGACGTCAAGGTCGACGAGAGCAGCACCTTCGGTGCGATCGTCGATATCCCCTTCGGCGAGAGCGGCCTCGCCCTCGAGCTCCTCGCCAATCGCCAGGAGAGCGCTTTCGTCATCGATCCCGGGCTGCTCGATCCGCAGCAGCACCTCGGCGACGTCGCGATCAGCTACTACCAGGTCGGCCTGCTCTACGAGTGGGGCGGCGGCCAGGTCCGGCCCTATGCCGCGGTGGCGGGCGGCTTCGCGCGGATCGACCCCCAGTTCCAGGGCCTCGAATCCGACGACCGCGCTTCCGCGAGCCTCGCGTTCGGCGCCAAGGTGTTCTTCAACCGCAACTTCGGCTTGCGCTTCGAAGGGCGCGGCTACTGGATCGGTCTCGACAGCCACTTCCGTGACGACGACGACGATCGCCGGTTCCGCGACTCCTCGATTCACGAGTCGCTCTACCAGGGCGAGGGGACGGCCGGTCTGATCTTCAAGTTCTGATCCGCGACCCGTCTCCGACCTCGGCCGCTCGATGGGCGGCGTACGGTAGGCTTCGGTTCATGCCTCGCCATCCGCACGTCGCCCCTTCCGTCGCGGCCATGTCCGGCTCGGTCTATTCGAACGTCCTTCACCGCCTCGCCAACTTCCGCGGCGAGGTCGTTCCGCTCTCCGTCGGCGACACCTGGATGGAGCCGCCCGAAGGGGCGCGGATGGAGGACATCAAGGTCGCCGACCACCCGGGCATGCATCGCTACGCGCCGCCCCAAGGGCTGCCCGCTCTGCTCGACCTGCTCGCCGACCGGCTCCGCGCGCGCACCGGCGTTGCGACCGGGCGGGAGAACATCCTCCTCACGACCGGCGCGACCGGGGGCTTGAGCACTGTCGCCGGGGCTCTCGTGGCGCCCGGCGACGAGGTGCTGCTGCTCGCCCCCTACTGGCCGCTGATCTCCGGGATCGTCCGCTCGTTTCACGGCACGCCGGTCGCGGTGCCGTTCATCGGCCGCGCCGATTCGCCCGAGACGGCGGTCGAGCTCGTGGCCGCGGCGCGGACCGAGCGCACCGTCGCGCTCTACTTGAGCACGCCGAACAACCCGAGCGGCAAGGTCATCCCGCGCTCCTGGATCGAGGCTCTGGTCGAATGGGCGCGGCGCGAGGATCTCTGGCTGATCGCGGACGAGGTCTACGAAGACTACCGCTACGACGGCAGCGACCAGCCCTACACCCGGCCGCTCGCGCCCGAACGGACGCTCTCCGCCCACTCCTTCTCGAAGGCCTTCGGCATGGCGGGCAACCGCTGCGGCTATCTGGTCGGTCCGGCGGACGTGATGGGCGAGCTGCGCAAGGTGAGCACCCACGGCTTTTACAGCACCCCGACCGCGGCCCAGCTGGCGGCGATCGAGGTGCTCGGGCCGCGGGGCGACGCCTGGATCGCCCGCGCCCGCGAGCTCTACCGGGAGGCCGGCCACCGGGCCGCCGCGCGGCTCGGCGTGCCGGCGCCCGAGGGGAGCACCTTCCTCTTCCTCGACGTCGCGGACCGGCTCGACGAGAGGGGCCTCGGTGGGCTCCTCGAGGACTGCGCCGACCGCGGGCTCCTGGTGTCCCAGGGAACGAGCTTCGGACCCTACCCCCATCACGTCCGGATCTGCTTCACCGCAGCCCCGCCCGATGCCGTCGCGCGGGGCGTCGAGATCCTCGCCGGTCTCCTCGGCCGCTGAGAGGGAACGGCCCGGAAGCTCTCAGGGCCGGCCGCCGTCGATCTCGATCGGCCGATCCAGCTTGAGGGCGAGCACGGTGCCTTCGGGGACCTCGATCTCCTCGCCCGCCGTGCGCGAGGCGATCGCCGCGCCCGCGAGCGCACCGATGATCGCTCCGATCAGGGTTCCCTTGCCCCCCTCGCCGCGGCCCGCGAGCGCATGGCCGAGCACCGCTCCCGCCGCGGCTCCCCCGCCGACCGTCGCCGCGTCGCGCGTCGCGTCTCCCTTGCCGATCTGCGAGACGTGGGCGTGGATCGGCACCGTTTCGCCGGTCGGTAGGACCAGGTCGGTGAAGCGGAAGTCGAGGCGCGCCTTGCCGCCCTTGCCGCGCCGGGCGCTGACCGCCTCGTCGACCAGCCCTTGAATCTCGGAGCCGGCCGGGATCGCGACCTCGCCGTCGACCACGACGTCCTGAGCCACCCTGGCGCGGAAGACGTCGCCCGCCGCGCTCGAAGCGCTCGACAGCGAGCCGATGAGCTGGACCGGCAGTCCGGTGCCGGTCGGCACCGTGGCCGGGGCCGCGCGCTCGAGCTCGGGAGCCGCGGGCTCCGCCGCAGCTTCGGCTTCGGGGGCCTCGGCCTCGCTCGCATCCGCGGGCAGGGCCTCCGGTTCCGGCTCGGCCGGCTGCGCGGCCTCGTTCTCGCGCTCGCGGAGCCGGCGCTCGCGGGCGGCGAGGTCCCTCTCGCGCTGGGCGAGGCGGCGCTCGCGGGCGAGATCGCGCGGTGCGACCGCCTTGGCCGGCGGAGGCGGGCTGGGCACGACGGCCGGGAGGGCAGGAGGCTCGACGGGCGGAGCCACCTCCCGCCCGGTGCCGAGCTCGTCGCGGCTCGGGCGCAGGTCCTCGGCGGGCGCCGGCGAGGGCGCCGCGGCGACCTGGTCCGGCTTCGTGACCTCAGGGGCGGCGGCCCCACTCGCCGGCGCCGGGCTCTTGCCGCATCCGGCGAGCGCGGTGAGCGCGAGAGTCGCGAACAGCAAGGAGAGTCGGCGCGGGTCCGTCATTGCGGGTGGTCCTCCTGGTCGACGGGTTGTGACAGCAAGCTGAATGCCACGGCCCTCGCGGGCTCGAATCGCCCGGCTCGGCCGCCCGAGAGGACGCTACCGCCTGCGCGAGGGGTCGAAGGGGATGACCTCGGCGAAGCGGCCGGAGGGAGCCCCGGTCTTGCCCGGCTTGCCGTCCTCGATCGCGACCGGCCCGCTCGCCGGCT
>DATMZM010000129.1:0-4711 GCA_035607445.1 Thermoanaerobaculia bacterium
CCGCCGCCCCCGCGCCGAGAGCCTCCAGATACTTCGGCACGAAGCGAACCCACAACTCCTCGCCCATCCCGAGGGCCAGGAAGGTGGCGAGCATCGCAGCGACGTTTGGCGCGAGACGGAAGCGATGCGCAGGGCGGACGGTGGCGGGCGCGAGCTCCACGCCGTCAATGTAACAAGTGTTGCTATCAAATGCAACCGAAGATCAGGACTCGCTCAGCTCTCCTCCCAGCTCCGCCTCCAGCCGATAGCCGACGCCCGTGACCGTGAGCAGATATCGCGGAGCCGCGGCGTCGATCTCGATCTTCAGCCGCAGGCGGTGGACCAGCTGTTTCAAGAGCTGGCGGTCGCCGCTGCCGCGCAGTCCCCAGACGTGGCGGAGCAGGCGCTCGGCCGGCAGGGCGACGCCGACGTTGGTCAAGAGGAGCTGGAGGAGCCGCAGCTCGAGCGGGGTGAGGCGCACCGGGGGCCCTCCCGCGACGGCGACCGAAGCGGTCTCGAGATCGAGCGCCAGGTCGCCCGCGACGAGCGGCGCGGGCCGGGCGGTGCCCGCCGCGCGGCGCAGGAGGGCGCGCACCCGGGCGAGGAGCGTGCGCGGGCTGAAGGGCTTCGCCATGTAGTCGTCGGCGCCGAGGTCGAGCGCCTGCACCTGGTCCTCTTCCGCGCCGCGCACGGTCAGCATGAGCACCGGAACGGCCGACGCGGTGCGCAGGGTCTTGAGCACTTCGAGACCGGAGAGATGCGGTAGGTTGACGTCCAGGATCACGAGATCGGGCGCCTCGCGCTCGAAGGCCGCGAGCGCTTGGCGCCCATCTCCCGCTTCGATCGCGAGGTAGCCGGCCTGGCGCAGCGCGTACGCGACGAGCCCGGACAGCTCGAGATCGTCGTCGACGACCAGGATCTTCATGCCCCCTCCCGCGGCAGATGGATCGCGACCCGCGAGGCGCTTCCGGCCCCTTCGCCGGCCCGCGCCGCCTCGATCCGGCCGCCGTGCCGCTCGACGATCGACTGCGCGATCCAGAGCCCGAGCCCGGCGCCGCTCTGCTCGGGCTCGCCCTCGCCCTCTTCACCGGGCGCGCGGACGTAGCGCCCGAAGAGCGAGCTTCCCGGCGCCTCGGGCAGGCCCGGCCCCTCGTCCTCCACCCAGAGCGCGATCGACGTTGCCGCGACCTCGCCGCCGATCCGGATCGTGCTTCCGGCCGGCGCGAACTTGTTCGCGTTCGCGAGCAGGTTGACGAACACCTGGGTCAAGCGCGGCGCGTCGCCGGGAACCGAGGGCAGCGGGTAGGGCAGCTCGACCGCGAGCGTCTGGCCGCGCTGGACGAGGAGCGGCGAGGCGAGCTCGACCGCCGCTTCGATCGCCTCGTCGAGCGCCACCGGCCGGCGCCGGATCGAGGTCTGCCCGGCCTCGATGCGCGCGCTTTCGAGCAGGTTGTCGATCAGCTGCGTGAGCCGGAGCGTGCCCCGTTCGAGCGCGGCGAGGAGGGTTCGCGCCTCCTCGTCCCCCGCGCGATCGAGATGCTCGTCGAGCAGCTCGATCGAGGCGAGCTGCGCCGCGAGGGGCGTTTTCAGCTCGTGCGAAACATGGGCGAGCACGGCATCGCGCATTCGGCGCGCGGCTTCGAGGTCCGTCTCGTCGCGCAGCACCTGGACCTGCAGCTCTCCGGCCGGGGGCGAGCTGGTGAGAACGACCGCCCGATACCCGCCGCCGGCCACCGCGAGCATCTCGGTCGAGCGCGCCCCGCCGCGCGCCCGCGCATGGACGATCGGGCAGGCCGCCTCGCACGGACGCACCCCGCCGACCGCGAGCGGCCGGAGGACGTCGCCGCAAAAGCGCCCGATCGCCTCGGCCGGCGCGAGGCCGAGCAGCGCTGCCACTTGGGGATTGAGAAAGCGGATGCGGCGGTCGCGGTCGACGCTGAACACCCCGTCCGCGATGCCCCCGAGGATCGCTTCCCCTTCCGTCTGGCGGCGGGTCAGCTCCGCCGTCTGGCGCAGCAGCCGGCCGCGCATCTCGTCGAGAGTCGCGGCGAGGGCGCCCAGCTCGGCGCCCGGCGCGGCGGGCACCGCCGTTTCGAGATCTCCGTGGCCGATGCGCGCGGCGGCCGCCGTCAGCTCGCCCACCGGGCGCGAGACCCGCCGGCCGAGCGCGAGGCCGCAGAGGATCGCGATCGCGGCCACGAGCATCGACCAGAGCGCGAGCCGCCGGCCGACCCGCCCGAGCGAGGCCGCGATCTCCGTTCTCGGCAGCGCGGCCTCCATCGCGAGGCCGGCGAGCGGCGGATCGAGGGGCCGGACCGCGAGGTAGGTCGCCCCGGCCGCGGGATCTTCGAGCCGCGCCGAGGCGCCCGCGCGCGATGCGAGACCGCGGGCGCGGAGGGCGGCGCGGCCCGGACCGTCCGCTCCCGGAGCCCGCGCGTCGACCAGGCCCACCGAGAGCCCAGCCTGCGCTTCGAGCCGGCGGACGAACGCCTCGTCGAGCGCCAGGGCCGCGAGGGCTCGCGCGCCTTCTCTCGTCACGACGGGAGCCCCCGCGACGACGAGCGGCGCCCTTCCCGGGCGGCGGACGAGGGTGGCGCCATCCTGCCGGTGGGCGAGATCAGCCCAGGGCAAGAGGGCGCGGTCCGTCGCGACGACGCGCTCGCTGGAATCGTCCGAGACGATCGCGCATCCGGTCAGCCGGATCGTCGCACGATAGCGTTCGAGAAACGCCGCGAGGCCCGCCGAGTCGCCGGCCGCGAGCAGCCGGCCGACGGTCGGCCGCTGGCCCAAAAGCTCGGCCGACGCGCCCACGTCGCCCGCCGAGCGCCCGACCGCGAGAGCGGCGTCCGCAGCGGCCAGCTCGACCCGCGCGAGCGCCTGCTCGTCCGCCAACCGACCGAGCAACCCCCGCGCCGCGAGCGCCATCCCGGCCACCGCGAGCAGGACGAGCCCCGCGTTGACGGCGACCAGGAGGACGGAGAAGCGGAGTCGAGGCATGGCGGCTGACTACCTTATCGCCCTCTCGGCCCGGCACATTCGACGATGCCGATCTCCGTCGATTTTCGGTAGAGTCCTGGCATGGCCGCAATTCCTGCCATCGAGGCGAACGAGCCGCTGGCGGCGATCCCTTCTCGAGCCTTGACGCCCGAGCAGCTCTTGAGGCCGCTCAATGACTTTGAGCGCAAGAACGCGCCGGAAACGCTCTTCGTTGCCGGAGACGACAGCCTTCTCCGCCGCTTTGCAAAGGTTTCGGTCGTCGGAGCGCGCAAGGCCAGCGCGGACGGATTGCGCCGCGCGTCGCGGCTGGCTCGCGCTCTCGCCCAGCGGGAGATCCTGGTGGTCAGCGGCCTGGCCGAGGGGATCGACACTGCCGCACACCAAGCGGCGATCGACGAGGGAGGAAGGACCGCCGCGGTGCTCGGGTCGCCGCTCGACGTCGCCTTTCCGCCGAGAAACCGCGAGCTGCAACGGACGATCATGGAGGAGCATCTCGCGGTCTCGCAGTTCCCTGCCGGGCATCCGGTCCGGCGCACGAACTTTCCGCGGCGCAACCGGACGATGGCCATCCTCTCGGACGCGACGGTGATCGTCGAAGCGAGCGACGGCAGCGGTTCGCTGTCCCAGGGCTGGGAGGCGCTTCGACTCCGGCGTCCTCTGCTCCTCCTGAGGTCGCTCGTCGATTCGGCGAGCCTCAAATGGCCGGCGGAAATGATCGCCTACGGAGCCGAGATCCTGTCCGATCCGGAAGAGATTTTCGATCTCCTCTCGTTGGAGCTGAC
This sequence comes from Thermoanaerobaculia bacterium, assembly GCA_035607445.1. Taxonomy (GTDB): domain Bacteria; phylum Acidobacteriota; class Thermoanaerobaculia; order Multivoradales; family UBA5704; genus DASYKS01. Next base: position 3,759 of record DATMZM010000129.1, read on the forward strand.
CGCGCCCCAGGCCGATCTTGCTTTCTAGGCTCGAGTTCAGCTCGTTCCTCGCGTACTCGCCCCGCGGCGCGAGCGAGGTCTCGCGGCGGTCGCAATCGATCCTGCGGAGCATCAAACGCGATGAGGTCGACCCCAATCCCAATGTCGGTTCGCTGATCGCCTTCGCCGTGCGCCGACTGCTCGAGGCGAAACCGTCCTTCTTGGGCGAATTCCTGGGGCCCGAAGTCATCCTCGTCCCGGTCCCCGGCAGCGCTCCGACCGGCGTGAACGATGCTCTATGGGTGGCTCGCCGAATCTGCGAGGAGCTCTTGAAGCAAGGTCTCGGTGCCGCGCGGCTCGAGAGCCTCGAGCGGGTCCATCGGGTCCCCAAGTCCGCTTGGTCATCTCCGGATTCCCGGCCCACTCCGGAGGAACACTTCGAATCCCTCCGAGCGCGCAGGGAGCTGTATTCACCACTCTGCGTTACCCTCGTGGACGATGTCGTCACGCAAGGGAGCACGGCTCTCGCCGCGGCGTCTCGGCTCACAGAGGCTTTCCCCAGCGTAGAGGTGCGTCTCTTCGCCTTGGTTCGCACCCGCGGGCTCGTGTCCGAGATCGATTCGATCGTCGATCCGGTCGCCGGTACGATCGAGCTTCGCAACGGCCGCGCTTGGCGGGATCAGCCCTGAGCCCGCGCCCCCTACTCCCGGGACCAGGCCTCGATCGCGCTCTTGATCGCGAGGGTCACCAGGGCGAGGAGGGCGAGGAGCGAGGCGACGGCGAAGGCTCCCGCGAACTGGTATTCGTTATAAAGGATCTCGACGTGGAGCGGCAGGGTGTTGGTCAGGCCGCGCACGTGGCCGGAGACGACCGAGACGGCTCCGAACTCGCCCATCGCCCGGGCGTTGCAGAGGACGACCCCGAAGAGGAGGCCCCAGCGGATCTTCGGCAGGCTGATGCGGAAGAAGGTCTGC
>DATMZM010000038.1:0-5174 GCA_035607445.1 Thermoanaerobaculia bacterium
TCGAGTCGGGATCGTTCTCGGCGGAGCGGCGCGATCGTCAATTCGCTCTCCTCGACGCGGCGCAGAGCGCGACGCTCGACATCCAGAACTGGCAGGATTTCTGGAAGTGCCTTATGCGGGCCGGCTTCCGTAGCAGCGCCCTGCGCTTCCGGAGGACTGGGCAACGATGGAGTATCCGCAGTTCCTCGAGGAGCGCCGAAAGATGATCGCCCGGGTCATCCAAGCTGGATTCGAAAGCCTGAGCTTTGCGGGCGATGCGGCCGGAGCCGAGGCCGTACCTGCCGTGGCCCATCGATCGCAAAGCGCGACGGAGCTCGCCATCGCCCAGCTGCAGCCTCGGTCTGCCGAATTCTTGCGGGAGCTCCTGGCCGATCCATTGATCGCGCCGGAGCGCCAGCGCGCCGAGGTGCTCGGCTATCTGGCGAAGCTCGAGGGGCTCGCACCTTACGAGCCAAATCTAGATCTCGACCTCGCGCGCCAGCTCGGCGACCGCTGCCTGCGCCTGCTCCAGTCTGTCGCCGCTGGCACCCCTGAGGAGGTCCGTCTGGTCCAGGCCGCCGTCTCCTACTTCACGATAGAGGACGACCTCGAAGCCGACCTCGCCTCACCGCAAGGGTTTCACGACGATCAGGCGGTCTTGACGGCTATTGAATCCGCCTTGCGGGGCGAGCGAGGCATCTGAGCCAGCGGTGTCAGGCGATCCTGTTCGCACGCGGCCGGTCGGGCCGAGATCCTGCACGAAATCGAGCGCATCAAGTTGCACCGGCACAGCTTCCCGAAGCCGAGAAGCGTCGCTATGGCGAGCTTTGCGCAGAACTTCGCGACTCCTGCTCGTGATCCGCCTGGGGATCGAGGTGAGAGTCACGAAGTTCCCTTGCTTCGGTGTGTAGCGAGGCACCTACCCCTCCTCGCGCCCGACGGGCGGACCGAAGGAGGCCTCGTGAGAGCGGTAATCCTGCGGAATGCGCGCGACCAGCTCAGCCAAGTCGAGCTTCGGCCGTGCGATCTTCCGGACCAGGAACTCTCCCGTGCTGACGGTGATCTCCACGTCGTCCCCGACCGCGAGCGCAGCGAGCTCGAGTACCTGCTTTGAGAGGCGCACACCCTGGCCATTTCCCCACTTTTGAACTTTGGCGACCATCGCGAGCTCTCCGTGCGGCGAATAGCAGATGTGTACACGCCTCACGGGGCCTCGGTTCCCTCGCTCAGGACCGCCAGGTAGCGATCGTAAGCGAAGACTCGATTGCGCTTCCGGCCGGTGAGTTCGCGGGCGATGCCGAGGTCGAGCAGTAGAGCCATACCTTTGGTGGCGGTAGGAAAGGACAGGCTTGCGCGTTCGGCGGCATCCTGAAGTGTAGTCACGGGGCGAGCCTGCAGGGCGGCCTGCACGCGCAGAGCGGACCCCGACCGGCGCCCTTGGGCTTCGATCCGCTTCCGGTCCGCCTCAAACGTTGCCGTCAGACGGCGAACCGTCTCGACCGCGCCATCTCCCGTCTCGGCTACTCCCCGGAGAAAGAATGCAAGCCAGTCTTCCCAGTCTCCGTCTCGCCGTACCTCGTCGAGCAGGCGGTAGTACTCGGAGCGATGCTCCTTGAGGTAAAGGCTCAGGTAGAGCAACGGCTCGCGCAGCAGACCGGCATGGTAGAGGATCAGGGTGATGAGCAGGCGGCCGATCCTGCCGTTGCCGTCCAGGAACGGATGGATGGTTTCGAACTGGACGTGGGCGAGGCCGGCCTTGATCAGAACCGCCAGGCCGTCGCCCTCGGCGTGAAGGAAGCGTTCGAGATCGGAGACGGCGTCCGGGACCGCTGTATGGGGAGGCGGCACGAAGAGCGCGGTGCCCGGCCGCGTGCCGCCGATCCAGTTTTGAGTCCGCCGAAATTCCCCGGGAGCCTTGTCCGCACCTCGACCGGAGGCGAGGAGCTCGGCGTGGATCTCGCGGATCAAGCGAGCGCTCAGAGGAAAGCCGCCCCGTAAGCGAGCGAGCCCATGCTCGAGCGCCCTGACGTAGCTCGAGACCTCGGCGACGTCGTCGAAAGGGGCGCCCGGGGCCTCGTCCAGCTCGAAGAGCAAGAGGTCGGAGAGCGACGATTGCGTCCCCTCGATCTGGGATGAGAGCACCGCTTCCTTGCGCACGTAGGCGTAAAGAAAGAGGCTGGGATCGGGGAGAAGCGTCGACAGGCTGTCCAGCCGTCCGACGGCGAGGAGGGCCCGTTCGAGGAGCGGCTGGAGGAGGCCCTGGAAGACGAGCGGCGGCTCGGGCGGCAGAGGCCGAGGCACGAACGCCTGGACCGCTTCGCCTCCGATCGAGAAGACCTCGTAGCTGCCGGTGGGACCTCGTCTCATTCCGGGCGGCCTCATGAAGCTGAGCTGAATAACGCGCTCCGCTATTAAAATTTAGGCACCAACTTTAAACAACGAGCCTCCTTCCAAGCAAGTTGGAGCGAGGAATCGCCCTACGCCGCCCCCTGCCACGGCAGGCTCAGCTCGGCGATCGCTCCGCCTTCCGGCCGGTTCGTGACCCGGATCTTTCCACCGTGGGCGCGGGCGACCTCGCGCACGAAGTTGAGGCCGAGGCCGGTGCTTTTTCGTCCGGTGTCGGGGCGGGCGAGGGAGTAGAAGCGGTCGAAGATCCGGTCGAGCGCGTAGTCGGGGATCCCGGGGCCGTCGTCGGTCACCGCGATCGCCACCCGCTCGGGCCCTGCGGTGGCGGTCACGGCGACGGCTCCCCCCGGCGGGCTCCATTCGATCGCGTTCTGGACCAGGTTCTCGAGCGCCTGGTGGAGGAGGAACGGGTTGCCGGTGAGCGTGAGCCCGTCGGGCGCGGAGATTTCCATCCGGACGTTGCGACGGGCGAGGAGCGGCTCGTGGCTCTCGGCGACCGTACGCAAGAGCGCGCTCAAGTCGACCGCCTCCATCTCCGGCCGCTCGCGCCGGTTCTCGAGCCTTGCGAGATCGAGCATGCGCTCGACGATGCGCGCGATCCGCTCCGCCTCGGTGCGGACGTTCGCGACGAAGCGCGCCCGCTCCGGCCGGGGCATGTCCTCGTCCTGGAGGAGCTCCGCGGCGCCGCGGATCGCCGAGAGCGGGCTCTTGAGCTCGTGGGTGAGGGTGGTGACGTAGTCCTCCGCGTAGCGCCGGCCTTCGAGCGTCTCCTGCATGCGCTGGAGCGCGAGACCGAGCTCCGCGATCTCGGATTTGCCGAGCCGCGGGAACGGCGGGTGCTTGCCCTGATGGATGCTCTCCGCGTAGCGCGCGAGGCGGCGGATCGGGCGGGTGAGGCCGTAGGAGACCGCGAGGCTCAGGAGCGCCACGATGGCCAGAGTCAGGAGGCCGCCGCGGACGAACGCGGGGCGGGCCAATTGCAGGAAGGCCTCGATGCTCACGGTCGGCTCGGCGAGGGTCAGGACCCCGGCGATCCGGCCGTCCCGATGGATCGGCGCGGCGATGTGGAGCACGGTCGAGAACGGATCGCCCGGATCGCGCCGCGAGGCCCGGGCGCCATAGCGGCCGGCGAGCGTGAGCGAGACGTCGTGGAACTGGCTGTAGTCCTCGCCCACGGCCCCGGGGCGCCGGGTGTCGAGGATCACCCGGCCCGTCGCGTCGGTCAGATAGACCTCCAAGTCGACGTTGTCTTTTTCAAGCCCGTAGATCCGCGCCGAGAGGGGACGCGCGTGGGCGCGGGCGAGCGCGGCTTCGAGAGCGGCAAGCTGGAAGTCGGGGCGCGCCATCTCCTGCTCGACCAGGCTCGCCAGCAGGTTCGCGGCGTCGACCAGCGGCTCCTCGACGCTCTCGAGGTAACGCGTCCTGAGCGTCGTCCAGATCCAGTCGGCGGCGTAGTAGAAGCAGACGGAGAAGATCGCGAGGTAGAGAAGGAAGATCCGAAAGCCGAGCTTCATAGCCCTTCCTTGAGCGAATAGCCCATGCCGCGATGGGTGGCGATCGGGTCGACGTCGGGCCTCACGTCGCGCAGTTTCGCGCGCAGGTTCTTGACGTGGGCGTCGACCGTGCGGTCGAGGCTCGCCTCGGGCTCGTCCCAGACCAGCTCGAGCAGCTGCTCGCGGCTGAACACCCGGCCCGGCCGCTTGAGCAGGACGGCGAGCAGCCGGTACTCGTAGCGCGACAAGTCGAGCGGCCGGCCGAAATAGGAGATCTGGCGCTTCTCCTCGTCGTGCGCGAACGCCCCGCTCCCTGAAGCCGCCCCACTCCCCGAAACCGTCCCGCGGACGCCCCGGTGGGTGCGGCGGAGGACGGCCTTCGCCCGCGCCGCGAGCTCGCGCGGGCTGAAGGGTTTCGTCACGTAATCGTCCGCGCCCAGCTCGAGCCCGACCACGCGATCGACCTCGGCGCCGCGCGCGGTCAGGAAAATCACCGGCACGTCGTGGCGCTCGCGCAGGCGCCTGCAGACCTCGACGCCGCTCATGTCGGGCAGGCCGATGTCGAGCACGACGAGCGCCACCGGCTCGCGCTCGAGAGTCTCGATCACCTGGGCGCCGGCTTCGAGCCGCAGGCAGCGGAAGCCCTCCGATTCGAGGGCGTATTGGATCGTATCGGCGATCGCCGGCTCGTCCTCGACCACCAGGATCGTCGGTTTTTCGGTCACGGCTTGCCCTCGATTTTCCTTGATCCGGTGCGCGACGAGCGCCGTCGCGAGCGCGCCGAGCGTCGCTCCGCAGACCATGATGGCATGCTCGGCGTAGAGCCCGCCCGCCTGCCGAAACGCGCCGGTCAGGATCGGCACGCCGAGGGTCATGCCGAGATAGGAGCCCGGCACGAGGAGGAGCGCGGCGGCGGGGGAGCGGACGCCCTCCTCTCCCGTCCCGCCGGCCCGGAGCCTCGCGGTCAGGCGGTCGAGCCCGGCGTAGAGCCCCCAGAGCGCGCCGAGATAAAGCACGATCCCGAGCAGCCGGTGGACCTGCTCGGGCGTCCATCCGGCCGGGGGATCGCGATGGTAGAGCGCGACGGCGGCCAGGATGCGCACCGCGTTGACCGCGAGCGTGAGCAGGAAAGCGCCGCCGAGCGCGCCGAGCCAGAAGCCGATCCGGCCGCGGCGCGTGCGGAAGCGGTGCGAGAAGCCGAGCACGGAGACGACGAGAGCCAGGATCAGGAAGTTGACCCCGGCGCAGGCCGGCGCGATCACGTACGAGCCGTCCTGCGGAGCCCACCCGGAAGCG
>DATMZM010000143.1:0-4704 GCA_035607445.1 Thermoanaerobaculia bacterium
GTCGCGCTCGCCGTCCTCGGCGGCCGTTTGGTGATCGCCACGAGCAGCGGGTTCTTCGAAAGCGACGGCACGACCGCAGGCACCCTGCCGATCGCGCTGCCGGGAGGCCCGCCGCGATTCTCGGGCCTCCAGCCGCTCCAAGTGGGCGAGCGCCTGTTCTTCCCCTGGAGCGACGCCCTGCACGGGCCCGAGCTGTGGGCGCTCGAGCCGTGAGTTTCTCGGACCGGACCCGCGAGAATCACCGACTGCCGGAGAGCGAGATGAAACTGCGATCCATCCTGGCCTGCCTGCTCTTCACCGTCGCCCCGGCTGCCCGCGCGCTCACGCCGTATCGCGTCGCGGACGTCGATCCGACGTTCCATAGCGGCGGCTCGGCGCCCGATCATTTCGTCCGCGTGGGACAGCGCGTGGTGTTCACCGCGTCGAATCCGAGCCTGGGACTCTGGAGCAGCGACGGCAGGTCCGCCGGCGCCATTCGGCTCGCGGGCAATCAGACCCAGGTCAGCTATGTCGCCGCGACCGGTGACGCCCTGTTCTTCGTCGGCTGCGACTCGCAGGGGTGCCGCTTCCAGGTCACCAACGGCACCCGTTCCGGCACGCGCGCGCTGCCCGGACTCACAGCGACTGCTACGGGCGTCGCCGTGGCGGGAGCGAGGAGAATTTTCTTTGGCGGGAGGGCGCCCGCCGGACCCGAGCTGTGGACCAGCGACGGGACGCCGGGCGGGACCCGCCTGGTGAAACGCTTCGAGCTTGCGGACGCGGCGACGACGCTGCACGGTTTCGTCTGGATCCGCGATCATCTGCTGTTTTTCACCAGCGATGCGCTCTGGATCAGCGATGGCAGGACGGCCGGCACGCGCAAGATCGCGACGGTCGGAATTGCGACCTTGCCCGCGATCGCCGGCTCGAAGCTGGTCTTCTACACGACGACCGACGGCTCCAAGTTCCGGCTCTGGTCGAGCGACGGCACGGCCCAGGGCACGAAGAAGCTCGGCTTCACCCGGTCCGACCCCTCGACCCTCGCCCCCTTCGCGAGCGCCGGCGGCGACGCTTTCTTCTCCGTGCTCTCGCCCACTTTCGAGAGCCAGCTCTGGGCGACGGACGGCACGGCGGCTCATACTCGCAAGCTCGCGACCTTCCAAGGTCTCGGCTCGCTGGTCGGCGTCGGCTCGCGCCTCGCGTTCATCGCCACCGACGAGGCGCACGGCACGGAGCTCTGGGTGAGCGACGGCCGGCCGGGAGGAACGCGCAGGATCGACATCTGTCCCGGCGAGTGTTCGAGCGTCGAGGAGAACATCGGAGCCGTCGACGGCACCCGGATCTGGTTCGCCGCCAGCTCGAACGACGGCGAAGAGCTCTGGACCAGCGATCTGACGGCGGCCGGTACCCGCCAGGTCAAGGATCTCGTTCCCGGCTCCCAGTCGTCCTTTCCGCGCAAAATCATCGCCGGGGGTGGCCGCGCCTACTTCGCCACCGGCGATCGGGACTTCAGTTACGAGCTTTGGGTCAGCGACGGAACGGCCGCCGGGACCCGGCGGCTGGCGATGCAGGACGATCCCGATCGCCGGTCCCTCGCCGTCTTGCCGGGAGCGATCGCCGGAGGGCACGCGTTTTTCCGCCTGGCCGACGCCAGCCATGGCTCCGAGCCCTGGGTCACCGACGGAACCGTCGCAGGGACCGCCCTGATCGCCGATTTGGCCGTCGCCCAGGACGGCGGCTCGTTTCCCGAGGCCCTGATGCCGATCGGCAGCCGGTGTTTCTTCTTTCCCGCGGTCTTCGGCGACGACACCTACAACGAGCTGTGGGTTTCGGACGGCTCACAGGCCGGAACTTCGCTGGCGTACCGCTTCGATTCCGAGTTCGACATCGGGCAGGGTGTCAACGTCAACTCGAGCGTCGAGCTCGGTGGCCGGCTCGCCTTGTTCCATCTGGGCGAGATCTGGGTCAGCGACGGCACCTCGGAAGGAACGGTCAAGATTCACTCGAGCGAAGTGGAGTCCTTCGGGCCCTTGCGCTCGGTGGCCGGGAGGCTCTTCTTCACGGCGGAAGACGGGGAGCATGATTCCGAGCTCTGGAGCTCCGACGGCAGTCCGGAAGGAACCGTACGCCTCACCGACTTCGTCAATCCGTCGCCGTTTTTCGACCCGAACGAGTCGCATCAGCACGGTTTGGTCGAGCTCGCCGGGGGAGTCGCCTTCCTCGCGGCGGACGAGTTCGGGCGCGTCGAGCCCTGGTTCTCGGATGGCACGGTTCCCGGAACCCGGCACCTGGCCGAAGTCTATCCGGCGCTGGCCGCCCCGTTCTTCGACCTGTCGAGCGACGTCGTCGCAGCGGGAGGGCGGATCTTCTTCCTTTCGGGGAACGGCCCGCGGACTCTCTGGGTCTCGGATCTGACCGCCGCGGGGACCCGGAGCCTCGGTCCCATCGTCGATGAAGGCGGGAGCCCGGCCTTCCTGACCAGCCTCTTCGCCCTCGGTGATCGGGTGCTGGTTTTTTACCTTGGGTCCCAGGGATACGGCTTCCGGTCCAGCGACGGCACAGGATTGAGCGCCGGAGCGCTCGTCTATTTCGACAATCGTTTGCCGCCCGTGAAGTGGGGTGGCCGGCTCGCGTTCCTCGGCGTGAGCGCAAACGACCCCGACCCGACGCTCTACGTCACCGACGGAACGGCGACGGGGACGATCCGGCTCAAGTTCCCGGATGGTGGCCGGATCTTCGGCGTCACACAGATGGACGCCATCGGTGGCCGCCTGGCGTTCGTGTCCCCGACGGGGATCTGGGAGACCGACGGCACGCCTGCCGGCACCGTGAGGCGACTCGCGCCCTATCGAAGCTCGGCCCTTCAGGACTTCGTCCGCGCCGGCCAGAGGATCTTCTTCCCCTGGTACGACGCCCAGACCGGCACGGAGCTCTGGGCGCTCCGTCCGTGAGCCGCATGGCCCGCGAGAATCACACCCCGCCGGAGAACGAGATGAAGCTGCGATCCATCCTGGCTTGCCTGCTCTTCCCTCTCGCCCTCGCCCCGGCTGCGCGCGCGCTCACGCCCTACCGCGTCGCGGACGTCGATCCGACGTTCCACAGCGTCGGCTCGTCTCCCGACGGGTTCGTCCGGGTGGGCCAGCGCGCGGTGTTCTTCGCGTCGCTCCCGAGCCGCGGGGTCTGGAGCAGCGACGGCACGTCCGCCGGCACCGTGCGGCTCCTGGCCAACCCGAGCTCGATCGAGACCGTCGCCGCGACCGGCGAGCTGCTCTTCCTCCGGACCTGCGATACCCAGGGGCACTGCCGGTTGCAGGTCACCGACGGGACGCACCCGGGCACGCGCGCCTTGCCCGGAACCCCGAGCCCCGGAGGGAACGTGGCGATCGCCGCCGCCCGGCGAATCTTCTTCGTCGGGACGGGCGCCGCCAGCCCGGGGCTCTGGACCAGCGACGGCACGCCGGCCGGCACCCGCCTGGTCAAGCGCTTCGAGGAGCCCTCGGCGGGGCAGCTCCATAGCTTCGTCTGGCTCCGCGAGCGCCTCTGGTTCTTCCTCGGCGATGCGCTCTGGACGAGCAACGGCACGGCGGCCGGCACGCGCAAGATCGCGACGGTCGGATCCGTCAGCCAGGCCGCCATCGCCGGCTCGCGGCTGGTCTTCTTCGTGGCGCCGAACGACGGCTCCGACGACCGTCTCTGGTCGAGCGACGGCACGGCCCAGGGGACGAAAGCCCTCGGCGCCGTCCGCTCGTTCTCCTTCGACCTCGCGGGGATCGTGAGCGCCGGCGGCAGAGCCTACTTCTGGGCGCCCCGGCGCGAGCCCGATTTCGAGAACCAGCTCTGGACGACGGACGGCACGGCGGCCCACACCCGCAAGCTCGCGACCTTCGGGTTCTTCGACGTCGGCCCGCTCCTCGCCGTCGGCTCGCGCGTCGCGTTCGTCGCCAGCGACAGCGCGCACGGCAGCGAGCTGTGGTCGAGCGACGGCCGGCCGGGAGGGACGCGCGGCATCGACGTCTGCCCCGGCACCTGCTCGGGCGTCGAGGAGCTGGGAGCCGCGGACGGCGCCCGGCTCTGGTTCGCCGGCACCACCCCGGGCCAGGGCGAAGAGCTGTGGACGAGCGACCTGACGGCGGCCGGCACCCGCCGGGTCAAGGACCTCGCCCCCGGCTTCCCGTCGTCGCGCCCGCGCGGCTTCCTCGCCGGGGGAGGCCGCGTCTTCTTCGCCGCGGGCGACGACTTCGAGCTCGCGGAGCTGTGGGTGAGCGACGCGACGGCCGCCGGCACGGTGCGCCTCGCGCGGCAGGACGATCCGGAGCGCTCCCTCGAGCTCCTGTTCGGCACGATCGCCGGCGGCCGCGCGTTCTTCCGCCTGGCCGACGACAGCCACGGGGCCGAGCCCTGGGTCTCGGACGGCACGGTCGCGGGGACGGCCCTGATCGCCGACTTGGCGCCCGCTCAGGAGGGCGGCTCGTTTCCCCGGGTCCTGATGCCGGCCGGCGGCCGCTGCTTCTTCTTCACCTCGCCCGACAACGACGAGACCGACGAGCTCTGGGTCTCGGACGGCACCGCGGCCGGCACTGCCCTCGCCTATCGCTTCGAGTCGAGCTTCGATCCCTCCCGGAGCGACTTCAAGAGCGCCGACCTCCTCGGCCGGCTCGTCTGGTTCCGCGACACGAGCTTCGAGTCGGGCGAGATCTGGGTCAGCGACGGCACTCCGGGGGGAAC
>DATMZM010000034.1:0-5022 GCA_035607445.1 Thermoanaerobaculia bacterium
CAAGGATGGGATCGTCCAGAAGGCAATCCGCGAGCTCAAGTCGGCGGTGCCGGAGCTCGCCATCGTCGCGGACATCTGCCTGTGCGAGTACACCGATCACGGCCACTGCGGGGTGATCGAAGGCGGGCACGTAGCCAACGACGCGACGCTGCCTTTGCTCGCGGACATGGCGGTGAGCTGCGCGAAGGCGGGGGCGGACGTGATCGCCCCCTCCGACATGATGGACGGCCGGGTCGGCGCGATCCGCAGGGCGCTCGACGAGGCCGGATTTCCCGACGTCGCGATCCTCTCCTACGCGGTCAAGTTCGCGAGCGGCTTCTACGGTCCGTTCCGCGAGGCCGCCGGCTCGACCCCCTCGTTCGGCGACCGGCGCGGCTATCAGATGGATCCGGCCAACGGCCGCGAGGCGATGCGCGAGGCGGCGCTCGACGTCGAAGAGGGTGCCGACATGCTGATGATCAAGCCCGCGCTCCCCTATCTCGATCTCCTCGCCGAGATGCGCCGGCGGTTCGACCTGCCGCTCGCGGCCTACCACGTGAGCGGCGAGTACGCGATGCTCAAGGCCGCCGCCGAGCGCGGCTGGATCGACGGCGACCGGGTGATGATGGAGAGCCTGGTCGCGATCAAGCGCGCGGGCGCGGACTGGATCCTCACCTACTGCGCGCGCGACGCGGCGCGGTTGCTGCGGGAAGGCTGGGTGGAATGAGCCTCCTCGAGCGCGCCTCGCGCGTCCTTCCGGGCGGCGTCAACTCCCCCGTGCGCGCCTTTCGCGGGGTCGGCGGCGAGCCGGTGTTCGTGCGCGCGGCGGAAGGCGCCTGGCTGATCGCCGAGGACGGCCGGCGCTATCTCGATTTCATCGGCGGCTACGGGCCGCACATCCTGGGTCACCGGCACCCCGCGATCCTCGCGGCGATCGAGGAGGCGCTCGGGCGCGGCACGGCGTTCGGCGCGCCGACGCTCGCCGAGGTCGAGCTGGCGGAGCGGATCGTCGAAGCGCTCCCTGCCGTCGAGATGGTCCGCCTGGTCAATTCGGGCACCGAGGCGACGATGTCCGCGCTCCGTCTCGCGCGCGCCGCGACCGGGCGCTCGAGGTTCGTCAAGTTCATCGGCTGCTACCACGGCCACGCCGATCCGTTCCTCGTCGCCGCGGGCTCCGGGGCGGCGACGATCGGCGTGCCCTCCTCCCCCGGCGTGCCCGAGGCGGTGACCGCGGACACGCTCCTCGCCCCGTACAACGACTTGGCGGCGGTCGAGGCGTTGTTCGCCGAATCCCCCGCTGGTCCGGGAGGGATCGCCGCGGTGATCGTCGAGCCGATCGCCGGCAACATGAACCTGGTGCCGCCGGTGCCCGGATTCCTCGCCGGGCTCCGGGAGCTCTGCGACCGCCATGGCGCGCTCCTCCTCTTCGACGAGGTGATGACCGGCTTCCGGGTCGGCTGGACCGGCGCGCAGGGGCTCTTCGGGATCCGTCCCGATTTGACGACGCTCGGCAAGGTGATCGGCGGCGGCCTGCCGCTCGCGGCCTACGGCGGGCGCCGCGACCTGATGGAGCGGATCGCCCCGGCCGGGCCGGTCTACCAGGCCGGCACCCTTTCGGGCAATCCTCTCGCGGTGGCTGCAGGGGCCGCCGCTCTCTCGGTGCTCGGCGCGGACGACCCCAGCCCGTACGAGACGCTCGAGACGATCGGCGCGCGGACCGCGGCCGGCATCGAGGAGGCCGCCCGGCGCCACGGGGTTCCCTTCACGGTCAACCGCCAGGGCTCGATGCTCGGCCTCTTCTTCACCGATCGCCCGCCGCGCCACCTCGCGGACGTCGACTCAACCGATCGCGGGCTCTTCTCCCGCGTCTTCCACCGCCTGCTCGCGCACGGCGTCCACCTGCCGCCGTCGCCCTACGAGGCCTGTTTCCTCTCCCTCGCGCACGACGGCGAGGCGATCGCCTGGGCGCTCGACGCCTTCGACCGGGCCTTCGCCGAGATTTCGTGAGCCGGGCCCGAGATCGGTTAAGATTTTCGCCCGACGGGTGGATCCCCTCCCCCGACAGACTAGAGCGGCTCTTGAGAGGAGGGCATAAGTGACGCACATCATCATGGAACCTTGCGTGGGGGTGAAGGACACCGCCTGCGTTGACGTCTGCCCGGTCGATTGCATCTACGGCAAGAACGAGGACTGGGAGATTCTCTACATCCACCCGGAGGAGTGCATCGACTGCGGACTGTGCGTCGACGCCTGCCCGGTGCAGGCGATCCTGCCGCTCGAGGAAGTGCCCGACAAGTGGAAGAGCTGGATCGCCAAGAACTACGAGCACTTCGGCTTCCCCCCTCCGTAACCCCGCACCGATCGACGTCGCTCTTCAGAGGACGCGGGCAACCGCGTCCTCTTTGCATTTCCGGCTGGCTCCCGGGAATGACAGAATCTGCGCGTCGGTTTTCCAAACTGAGCGCATCGCGCTCAGATTTCGTTCGGGATTCGTCGGCTCGAGGAGGGGACCTTGGAGTACAAGGATTACTACGCGGCGCTCGGGGTGAAGAAGGACGTCTCGCAGGACGAGCTGCAGAAGGTCTACCGCAAGCTCGCCCGCAAGTACCACCCGGACGTCAACAAGGATCCCGCGGCCGAGGCCCGTTTCAAGGAGATCGGCGAGGCGTACGAGGTCTTGAAGGACCCGGCCAAGCGCAAGAAGTACGACCAGTACGGCAACGCCTGGAAGACCGCCCAGCAGACCGGCCGAGCGCCCGAGGGCTGGGAAGGGTTCGATTTCTCGGGCGGCGGCGCGGGGGGAGGCTTCAACTTCGGCGGCAGCGAGGGGTTCAGCTCGTTCTTCGACATGCTGTTCGGCGGCGGGATGGGCGGCGCGGGCCGGCGGGGAGGCTGGACGACGACCGGAGGCGGCGGCTCGTTCGCGCGCGACGGCGAAAGCTCCGAGGCGGCGCTCGAGATCACCCTCGACGAGGCGCTCCACGGCGGCCAGCGCGAGATCGCGCTCACCGATCCCCAGACCCGCCGGACGCGCAACCTGACGGTCAAGATCCCGAAGGGGATCCGCGCCGGCCAGAAGATCCGCCTCGCCGGCCAGGGCAACCCCGGCATGGGGGCGGGACAGGCCGGAGACCTGCTGCTGCGCATCGAGCTCGCGCCCGATCCCCGCTTCCGGGTCGACGGCGCGGACCTGACCGTCGACGTGCCGCTCGCCCCGTGGGAAGCGGCGCTCGGCGCCGAGGTCGAGGTCGAGACGCTCGAAAACACGGCGCGCGTGCGGGTGCCGGCCGGCACTTCGTCCGGCCGCAAGGTGCGCCTGCGCGGCAAGGGGCTGCCGATGGCGGGGGGAGAGCGCGGCGACCTCTACGCGCAATTCAAGATCGTCGTCCCGCATCCGCTCAGCGAGCGGGAGCGCGAGCTGTTCGAGCAGCTCGCCGAGGCATCCGAGCTCCGGCCGAGGGGGTAGACACGAGCCATGGACATCCATCGCCTGACCCAGAAATCGCAGGAGGCGCTCTCGGCGGCCCAGACCAAGGCGCTGCGCTACGGCCATCAGGAAGCGGACGTCGAGCACCTCCTGCTCGCGCTCCTCGAGCAGCCCGAGGGGCTCGTCCCCAGGCTGCTCGCGCGCCTCGGCGCCCAGGCCCCGGAGATCGCGGCCGAGGTCGAGCGCGAAGTCGAGCGCCGGCCCAGGGTCTCGGGGCCCGGAGTCGAGGCCGGGAAGATCTACCTGACGAGCCGCCTCCAGCAGCTGCTGATCAAGGCCGAGGACCAGGCGAAGCGGCTCAAGGACGATTACGTCTCGGTCGAGCACCTGCTCCTCGCGATGCTCGACGAGGGCCAGGGCGGCGCGGCGGGCAGGGTCCTCGCGCGCTCGGGCGTCACCCGCGACGCCTTCTTGGCCGCGCTCACGGCAGTCCGCGGCAACCAGCGCGTGACGAGCGCGATGCCGGAGGCCACCTACGAGGCGCTCGAAAAGTACGGCATGGATCTGGTCGCCCAGGCGCGGCGCAACAAGCTCGACCCGGTGATCGGCCGCGACGCCGAGATCCGCCGCGTCGTCCGCATTCTGTCGCGCAAGACCAAGAACAACCCGGTGCTGATCGGCGAGCCGGGCGTCGGCAAGACGGCGATCGTCGAGGGCCTCGCGCAGCGGATCGTCCGCGGCGACGTGCCCGAGTGGCTCAAGGACCGCGCGATCTTCTCGCTCGACATGGGCGCTCTGCTCGCCGGCGCCAAGTACCGCGGCGAGTTCGAGGAGCGCCTGAAGGCGGTGCTCAACGAGATCAAGCAGGCGGAAGGGCGCATCCTCCTCTTCATCGACGAGCTGCATACGATCGTCGGCGCGGGCAAGACGGAGGGCTCGACCGACGCGGGCAATCTCTTGAAGCCGATGCTCGCGCGCGGCGAGCTGCACTGCATCGGCGCGACCACGCTCGACGAATACCGGAAGCACATCGAGAAGGACGCCGCGCTCGAGCGGCGCTTCCAGCCGGTCCAGGTCGACGCGCCGAACGTCGAGGACGCGATCTCGATCCTGCGCGGCTTGAAAGAGCGCTTCGAGGTCCATCACGGCGTGAGGATCCAGGACAACGCGCTCGTCGCCGCCGCCGTGCTCTCGAACCGCTACATCTCGGACCGCTTCCTGCCCGACAAGGCGATCGACCTGATCGACGAAGCCTGCGCGCTCATCCGCACCGAGATCGACTCGATGCCGCAGGTGCTCGACGAGGTCACCCGCCGCGTCATGCAGCTCGAGATCGAGGAGGCGGCGCTCAAGAAGGAGAAGGACAAGGCGAGCCAGGAGCGCTTGACCGACCTGCGCCGCGAGCTCGCCGACCTGAAGACCGAGGCGGACGCGATGCGCGCGCAGTGGGAGGGGGAGAAGAAGTCGATCGAGGAGGTGCGCGCGCTGCGCGAGGAGCAGGAGAAGATCCGCCAGGAGGTCGAGGAGGCGGAGCGGCAGTACGACCTGAACCGCGCCGCCGAGCTGCGCCACGGCCGGCTGCCGGAGCTCGAGCGCAAGATCAAGGAGCAGGACGC
>DATMZM010000028.1:0-3948 GCA_035607445.1 Thermoanaerobaculia bacterium
CGCTTCACCGCTCGCGATCCTCGCGGACCAGGAGCGCGCTATCGCTCCGCATCCGACCCGCCAGCCGTTGCCGCCATTGCTCGGCGATCTCCCGCGCCTCGCCAGGCGACAGCCGGGCCGAGGCTTCGAGGATCGCTTTGACCTCTCCTTGGAGAGATCTTCCGTGCTGGCGTGCTTGCCCCTTCAGGCGATCGATAAGAACCGCTTCGAGATCACGGACGAGAATCTGAGCCATGGCGCAACCTCCACGATCGCCATGCTATCAAACTGAAAGCAGGAGTGCCTCGTCAGCCCTTAAATCCCCGTCACGCGCACGACCTCTTCGAAGGTCGTGACCCCTTCGGCGAGCTTGCGGAGGGCGGATTGGCGGAGGGTGCGCATGCCGTTTTTCTGGGCTTCGCGCTTGACTTCGGGGGCGTCGGCTCCGGAGACGATGAGCGCCTTGATCGCCTCGTCGATGGGCAGGATCTCGAAGATTCCGGTGCGGCCGAGATAGCCGGTGCCGCGGCATTCGTGGCAGCCGGCTCCCTCCTTGACCTTGACCCGTTTGCCGGCCGGGACGGAGAGGCGCAGCGTCGCCACTTCGTCGGGCGAGAGGTGCCTTTCGACGGCGCAGTGCGCGCAGATCCGGCGGAGCAGGCGCTGGGCCATCGAGCCGACGAGGGTCGAGCTGATCAGGAAGCGCTCGACGCCCAAGTCGGCCAGGCGGCTGATCGAGGCCGGGGCGTCGTTGGTGTGGAGCGTCGAGAAGACGAGGTGGCCGGTCAGGGCGGCCTGGATCGCGAGCTGGGCGGTCTCGGCGTCGCGCACCTCGCCGACCATGATCACGTCCGGGTCCTGGCGCAGGATGTGGCGCAGCGCCGCCGCGAAGGTGATGCCGACCTTGACCTGGACCGCCGTCTGGTTGAAGTCCTCCTGGACCATCTCGATCGGGTCTTCGATCGTCGTGACGTTGATCTCGCGCGAGGCGATCGCGCGGAGCGCCGAGTAGAGCGTCGTCGTCTTGCCCGAGCCGGTCGGCCCGGTGACCAGGATGATGCCGTGCGGCCGGGTGATGAAGTCCTGGAACTGCTGCAGCTCCTCGGGGTAGAAGCCGAGCCCGGGGAGGTCCTGCATCAGCACCTGGGGGTCGAAGATGCGCATCACGACCTTCTCGCCGAAGGCGACCGGCAGGGTCGAGACGCGCAGCTCGACATCGCGTCCGCCGCGGGTCGTCTTGACGCGGCCGTCCTGCGGCCGGCGCTTCTCGGCGATGTCCAATCGCGACATCGTCTTGATCCGCGAGATGACGGCGTTGTGGACGATCTTCGGCATCACCTGGATGTCGTGGAGCACGCCGTCGATGCGGAAGCGGATCAGGCTCGCCTCGCGCCGCGGCTCGATGTGGATGTCGCTCGCCCGGTTCTCGAAGGCGTGCTGGAACATGAACTCGACGGCGTTGACGACGTGCTGGTCGCTCGATTCGATCTCGGTCTCGTTCTTCATCCGAACGAGCTGTTCGAGGTTGCCGAGGTCGATGCCGGTGTTCAGATCGCGCTCGGCCCGCTTCACCGAGTGGCGCAGGCCGTAGAACTCGGTGATCGCTTTCAGGATGTCGGGCTCTGAGGCGACGAGGAGGTCGATCTCGCGGCCGGCGATGCGGCGGAACGAGTCGATCCCCTCCATGTCGTAGGGGTTCGCGCAGGCGACCTTGAGCCGGCCGCCGACCATCTCCAACGGGATCATCCGGTGGCGCTTGGCGAACGGGCGCGAGACCTTGGACTCGATCAGGTCGGCGTCGAGCGACAGCGTGTCGATGCGGACGTGGGGGAGCTTCGCGTCGTCGGCGATCGCGCGCGCGATCTCCTGCTCGCCGATCGGTCCGCCGCCGTTCTTCGCGTTCGCGAGCTTCAAGCCCCCGACGAGGTCGTAGGCGATCGCCTTCTGCTCGTAGGTCCGGTGCGAGCGCAGCCGGCTCGAGAGCTGGTGGCGCGCCTCTTTCTTGACCTGCTCGCCGTCTTCGGCGCGGATCAGGCCCTGGCGGAGGAGGATGTCGGCGACGAGCTCGGGGGTCAGGTTCACGGTTGGGCGGGCTCCGTGCTGCAGGTGAGGCGAGCGAGTTTAGCAGGCGTCCGGCTCCGGCAGATCTTCGGCCGGATCTCCGGGTGAGCCCGCGGGGTAGACTCGCGCGATTTCTCCGGTGTCTCGAGCCCTGGGAGCCTTGGATGATCCACGGCCTGACCTCCGCCGCGCTGCTGCTGATCCTGTCCTCGGCTCTCGCCTGGGCGGGCTTCGACCTGCTGCGCAAGCTGCTCGCGCGCGAGATCTCGCCGCTCGCTCTGCTCGCCCTCAACTGCACGGCCTCGACGCCGCTCTTCGCGCTCTGGGCGGCGCTCGACGGCGGTTTCCACGCGAGCCCGGGCTACTGGGCGCCGGCGCTCGCCTCGGTCGCCCTGAACGTCGCCTCGAACCTGCTCTATCTCGAGGCCCTCCGCACCGCCGATCTGTCGCTCACGGTGCCGCTCCTCTCGCTCACCCCGGCCTTCGCCGCCCTCCTCGCGATCCCGCTCCTCGGCGAGCGGCCCTCGCTCGGCGACGGCGCGGGGATCGCGCTCGTGGTGATCGGCGCCTTCGCCCTCCGGGCGCCTGCCGCCGGGCAGGCCTCCCGCCTGCGCGGGCTCCTGGGCCAACGCGGGCTCTGGCTGATGGCGGGCACCGCCTTCCTCTGGTCGCTCGCGACGCCGCTCGACAAGCTCGCGGTCGGCCGCTCGACGCCCCCCGTCCATGCCACGGTGCTCAACGCCGGGGTCGCCCTCTCGACCCTCCTGGCGCTCGCCCTGCGCCGGGAGCTCTACGAGCTGCGCCAGGTCGCGCGCCGGCCGGGCCTCTTCGTCCTCTCCCAGGCGGTGGCGGCGATCGCCCTCGGCGCGCAGCTCGCGGCGCTCGCCACGGTCTGGGTGAGCGTCGTCGAGACCTGCAAGCGGGCGATCGGCAACCTCTGCGCGGTGGTCGTCGGGCGCATCGCCTTCGGCGAGCCGCTGACGCCGCGCAAGCTCGCCGCCGTCGTGGTCATGGCGGCCGGGGTCGCCCTCATTCTCCTGTAGACGGAATCTCGCTCGCCGAGGCCTTGCCGGGCGCCTCCCGCGGCCGCCGTTCGTCGCGTCTGTAACGTTGGGCGGCGGTTCCGAGCCGAATGGGAACGAACGGCAGGGGAAGAGGGCAAGACCTCTGAAAACACTGCATTTGCGGGCATTCTGCGGGGGCGCTCGAACGCCTCCGGATAGGTTTAGGATCGCCCAACCGAGCTTCACCTCCCTGGAGGAATCGACATGGAACGCACCGAGATTCGCGAAAAGATCAAGGACATCATCGCCAGCGTCGCGGGGCTCAAGCGCGAGCGGATCGGCGACGAGGACTCCCTGCGCGACGACCTGAACCTCGACTCCCTGTCGCTGCTCGAGATCGGAGTCGACGTCGATTACAGCTTCCAGCTGAACCTGCCGGACGAGAAGTACAAAGAGGTCGCGACGCTGCCGCAGATGGTCGATCTGATCGCTTCGCGGCAGGCCGAGCTCTCGCTGGCCCAGGTTTGAGGGCGCGGGGGATGGTCGGGGTGGCGGTCACCGGCGTCGGTCTCGTGACGCCGATCGGGACGGGGCACGAGGAGGTCTGGCCGGCGCTGCTCGCCGGCCGGTCGGGGTTTCGTCCTGTGGCCTCGTTCGACACCGCGCGCCACCTCACCCACCTCGGCGCCGAGGTCCTGGACTTCGATCCCGGGCGCTGGCAGAAGCGCCTGCCGGCGGCCTCGCTCGGCCGGGCCTCGCAGCTCGCGATCGCCGGAGCGCGCCTGGCGCTCGCCGACGCCGGGCTCGACCCGGCGGCTCTCGATCCCGAGCGCGCCGGCGTCTCGATGGGCACGACGACCGGCGAGCCGCTCGAGATCGAGCGCTACGACGACCTCTGGCTCGA
>DATMZM010000026.1:0-3259 GCA_035607445.1 Thermoanaerobaculia bacterium
CCACTTGAACAGCGTCTACGAGAAATTGGGCCTGGCGGGGCGGGTGGAGCTCGCCCTCTACGCCGCCCACCTGGAGGGAGCGCGGGAAAGGACGCCCTGCGGAGCGGAAGCTTGAGGCGTAGCGGCGCGCCCCTCGAGCCCCGGCGCAGGCGGGACCGGTCCTCCGTACAAAGGGCGGAGCTTGCCTCCGCCCCCCAGGTCCGCTGGTCCTGGCGCGCCAGCCCCCCGGATCAGGGGGCTGGCGAGGGGATCAGCACAACCGGGTACCGCAGGTCGTCCGAGAGGTACCGCAGTTCAGGCAGCGTGAGGCGGCGCATTGCGCTGCGCCGTGCTTTCCTGAAGACCAAGGGTCGGGAGCTCGATCTCCGATCTCAACTCCCGGCGAGGTCCCGCAGCCGGGCTTCGAGGTGCAGGCGCTCTTGGTGCTCGTCTTGGAAGGCGGCGGTGTCCTGGGCGATCTTTTCTTGGAGGGAGCGCGCCAGCTCGGTCAGGTCGCGGACGGTCTCCTCGACGCGCAGGCGCGCCTCCCTCTCGGCGTTCAGGGCTTCGAGGGCGTTGCGCTCGACGATCACGCGCGCCTCGTGCTCGATGGCCCAGGTCCCGGCCGTGGTCTCCGCCTGCTCGCGCAGGGCCTGGACCTCGCTCTCGAGGGTCGTCGCCCACTCCGCCGCCTGCCGGTGGGCTTCCTCGCGCGCGGCCAGCTCGCTGCGGGCGTTCTCGGTGCTTTCGGCGAGGTGGGCGTGGAGCTCTTCGCTCGTGCGGGCGAGCTCGGCGTCGCGGCGGTTCCTCTCGCCGTGCCGGGCGAGGAGGTCGGCGGCTCCCAGCGAGAGCGGCGGGACGGAAGCCCAGGCGAGCGCGGAGCCGTCTGCGAAGGCCTCGGCGAGCGCCTGCTGCTCGGCGGTGAGAAGCGCCCGCTCGACCGCGGGCTCGCGGCCGTGGCGCTCGAGCCGGGGATCGAGGAACGCTTCGAGGGCTCCGGCCGGCGGCTCCGAAAGGCCCGAGACGCCGTGGGCGGCGAGCGTCTCGAGGAGCCGCGCGGCCGTCGTGCGCGGCCGGTCGATCAGGTCCTCGTAGCGGACGAGCAGGCGCGGCTGGCCGAGCGAGGAGGCGAGAGCGGCGCGCGCGTAGCATTCCCAGAGGGCGATGCCGAGGACGAGGGGGAAACCGTCCCGCGCCGCCAGCGAGCGGGCGACCGAGAGCGGGCTCCTGTGGACGAGGAGGACGACCGGGGTCGGCGCGACGCGGCGCCAGAACGGGAAGAGCAGGCAGAGCCGCGGGTCCTTGACCACCCACGGGCGGCGGCGGTCGAGGGCGGCGACGATCCGGGCGGCTCGCGCCTCGAAGCCGGCGGCGGCCGACTCGGGGAGGCGGTCGAGATCGACCCCCACCGGCGCGTCCCAGCTCGCGCCGAGGGCGGCCAGGAGGTCCTCGTCGAGGCTCCAGACGTCCTTCCGCTCCCAGTAGCCTCGGGGGTTCGCCTCGTCGGGCGGAGGAAAGTCGTCCTCGCCGCCCGACGCGCAGCCCATCAGTCCCAGGACGCGGGCGAGCGCCGAGGTTCCCGAGCGATGCATGCCGAGCACGAAGAGCTGCAGGATTTGCCTCCGCTCGCGCCCGGCCGATCGCTACTGCACGGTGACGGGGGCGAGCTGTTTCGCCGCTCCGTGGGCCTCGAACCAGGAGACCATCTCCTGGACGAGGTCGAGCTGGAGCGTGTACTGGCCGGGTTGCGTCGGCGCGGTGACGTCGATCGAAAGGGTCGCCGTCTCGCCCGGGCCGACCGGCTTCGCGAGATCGACCCGGTTCGTCGTCCCC
Organism: Thermoanaerobaculia bacterium; assembly: GCA_035607445.1. Classification (GTDB taxonomy): domain Bacteria; phylum Acidobacteriota; class Thermoanaerobaculia; order Multivoradales; family UBA5704; genus DASYKS01. The sequence goes on from DATMZM010000026.1 coordinate 1,813, forward strand.
TCGCCGGGCGGCATGTCTTCGCTCGTCCGCCAGCGCCAGGCGAGGCGCACGGCGTAGGCCCCCGTGGCCGCCGGCTCGGCGGCCTTCGGGTCGGGCCAGGTGATGTCGCTCGCGTTGCGGAACGAGACCTGGACGGTGGCGACCTCGCCCGGTTTCATCTGCTTCGGGGCGTTCAGGCTCAGCCATTCGACCTGGAACGCCGAGTCCGGCAGGAGCGTGCCGGCCGGCGCGCTCGTCCCGCTGCCGCAGGAGAGGAGCCCTCCCGCGAGCGCGAGGCCGAGCCCGGCGCCGAGGAGGCCGAGAGCGCGGCGTTGGATCTTGATCGTCATCGTCAACCCTCTCCCGAAAAGTCCGAGGGGTGCTCGAGCGCCGGCCGTGTCCGGGACCGAGGCGCCGCGCATCCCCGTATGGTTCCGCGCGCGAAGCGTATCGCACCCGGCCCGTTTCGTGGGCGGGCGGAGGCCGGAATCGCGAGGCCGGGATAGAGTCGTGGGGGTTCCCCCATGCATGGAAACCGCGGAAACGACGACTCTCCGGCACGTCCGGCACGCCGGGCGCCCCCGGCGAGGCGACGCCTGGCCGTCGCGGCCTTGGGCGTCGCGCTCGCTCTCCACGCCGCCCTCTTCGCTCTCGATCGCCTGGGCGGCGGGCGCCGGCTCTGGGGCGACGAGATCACCTACGTCCGGGCGGCTGAGCGCCTGCTCGCCACGGGGCGGAGCGATCTCGATCCGCTCTGGCCGCCGCTCTATCCGCACGCCCTCGCCGCGCTCGGAGCCTCGCTCCCGGCGGCCGCGGCCGCCCAATCGCTCCTCCTCCTCGCGGCGGCGCTCCTCCTCGCCGATCTCGCCCGCCGCTGGTACGGCGGGCGGGCGGGGGACGTCGCGGGGTTCGTCGCGGGCTGGCTCCTGCTCGCCGATCCCCAGGTGGCCGCGTTCGCGCACTACCTCTGGCCGGAGGTGCTCCACCTCGTCCTGTTCCTCGCCGCGGTGCGCACCCTGGCTTGGGTCGAGGAGCGGTCGAGCGGCGGGCCGGGAGCGGGGGAGGGGGAAGACGGGGCGAAGGCGGCTCCCTTCGCGAAGGTCGCGCTCGGGCTTGCCGTCGCTAGCCTGGCGCTCGGCCTCGCGCTCCAGGCGAAGAGCCTGCTCCTGCCGTTCCTGCCGCTCCTTCTCCTGCCCGTTCTCCGGGGCCAGGGCGCTCGCCGGGCCGCCGCGCGGGCCGCCCTCGTCCTCCTGGTGACCGCCGCGACGAGCGCCCCGGCTCTCGTCGCGAACCACCGCGCCGGCTACGGCTGGACGCTTCCAGACAGCTCGCGCTTCAATCTTTGGGTCGGCTTGAACGACACCTCGCGGCGCAACCTGGTGGGCGAGATCGTCGGCACCGAATACGAGCGCTACCGGGCGAGCGCGCCGGCGCCCCCCGAGCGCAACGCGATCCTGGGCGGGAAGAT
>DATMZM010000168.1:0-2396 GCA_035607445.1 Thermoanaerobaculia bacterium
GACGAATATCTAGAAAACCGGCAGCCGCTCGGCATGATCTACCGCGAGATCCTCGGCCGGCATTTCCCCGCGATGGCCGTACTGCAGATCGTCCGCCTCGTCGAGCCGGAGGCACGGCTCGAAATCGAGGGGACGGCGGTCGTGCCGGAATCAAGAATCTAGAATCTTGGAATCGAGAATGGAATCTGGAACGCCGGCGGAGCACCGCGCTTGAAGATCACCGTCTTGGGCGGCGGCCCGGGCGGGCTCTACTTCGCTCTCCTGACCAAGAAATCGCGCCCAGACTGGACGATCGAGGTCTTTGAGCAGAACCAGGCCGACGACACGTTCGGCTTCGGCGTCGTCTTCTCGGACGAGACGCTCGACGAATTCCTGTCGCGCGATCCGGAATCGTTCGCACGCATCCGCGACGCTTTCGCTTATTGGGACGACGTCGCGATCCACTACAAGGGAAACCAGATCCGCTGCGCCGGCAACGGCTTCGCGGGCATCTCGCGGATGCGCCTGCTCGGCATCCTCCAGGAGCGCTGCCGCGAGGTGGGCGTCGCCCTCCGGTTCGGCGCGCGGATCGACCCGGCGGAGATCGAAACCCGCTTCGCGGATTCGCACGCGATCGTCGCGGCGGACGGCATCAATTCCCCCGTCCGCGAGCATTTCCGCGATGCGTTCGAGCCGACCGTCGAGTGGAAGGCGAACCGCTTCTGCTGGATGGGCTCGACGCGGCCGATGGGCGAGTTCAATTATTTCTTCCGCGAGACCGCCCACGGCATCGTCTGCGCCCACACCTATCAGTACGAGCGCACGGCCGGCGAGAGCCGCTCGACCTGGATCTTCGAGATGGACGAGGCCTGCTGGCGCGGCCACGGCTTCGACGCGCTCGACGAGGAGGAGAGCCGGGAGGTTCTCGAACGGATGTACGCCGGGGAGCTCGCCGGCCATTCGCTCCTCCTGAACCGCTCGCAGTGGCGGCGCTTTCCGCGCGTCTCCTGCAAACGCTGGCAGCACGGCCGGATCGTCCTCCTCGGCGACGCGAAAGCCTCGGCGCACTACTCGGTCGGCTCGGGGACGAAGCTCGCGATGGAGTGCGCGATCGCGCTCTCGGAAGCTCTGCTCGTCCGGGGCGAGACGGACGTCGCGCGGGCGTTCGCCGAGTACGAAGCGGTGCGGCGGACGCCGTGCGAGGTGATCCAGCACAACGCGGACGTCTCGCTCGCCTGGTTCGAGCACATGGACCGCTCGTGGGACATGGAGCCGATGCAGTTCGCGACCGTCGTCATGTGCCGCGCGAAGTCGGTGACTTACGACAACCTGATGCTGCGCGATCCCTCGTTCGTCGAGCGGGCGGACACCGAGTGGTACGAGCGGGCCTGGCGCGAGACCGGCTTCGACGCCCGGGCGGCCCGCCCAACGCCGATGTTCACGAGATTCCGCTTGCGCGGGATGGAGCTGGTCAATCGGGTCGTCATGTCGCCGATGGCACAGTATTCGGCCGTCGACGGGAATCTCACCGATTGGCACTTCGTCCACTATGCCTCGCACGCGCTCGGCGGCATGGGCCTCCTTTTCACCGAGATGACCTGCCCGTCGGCCGAGGCGCGGATCAGCCTCGGCTGCGCGGGGCTCTGGAGCGACGAGCAGGAGGCGCAGTGGGCCCGCATCGTCGATTTCGTCCACCGGCATTCGCCCGCGAAGATCGCGCTCCAGCTCGGCCACTCGGGGCGCAAGGGCTCGACCCAGCTCGGCTGGGAGGAGGCGGACGTGCCGATCCCCGATCCGGACGCCAACTGGCCCGTCGTCTCGGCCTCGCCGCTCCCCTACTACCCCGGCGTCAGCCCGACGCCGATCGAGCTCGACCGCGCCCGGATGGACGAGATCCGCGGCCAGTTCGTCGCCGCGGCCGAGCGCGGCGCCCGGGCCGGCTTCGACCTCCTCGAGCTGCACTGCGCGCACGGCTACCTCTTCGCCTCGTTCCTCTCGCCGCTCACCAACCGGCGGACGGACGAGTACGGCGGCGCGATCGAGAACCGCATGCGCTTTCCTCTCGAAGTCTTCCGCGCCCTGCGCGCGGCCTGGCCCGACGACCGGCCGATGTCGGTCCGCATCTCTGCCTCCGATTGGCAAGAGGGGGGCACCACCGAGGAGGACACCTTCGCGATCGCCGAGGCGTTCCGCGACGCCGGCTGCGACCTGATCGACGTCTCCGCAGGCCAGACCGTGCCGGATCAGAAGCCGGTCTACGGCCGCATGTTCCAGGCCCGATTCGCCGAGGCGATCCGCAACGCGCCCGGCCGTCGAGAGCGGATCGCGACCATGGCGGTCGGAGCGATCACCGAGCCCGCGCAGGTCAATACCCTCCTCCACACCCGCCGCGCCGACTTGGTCGCCCTCGCCCGCCC
>DATMZM010000307.1:0-16240 GCA_035607445.1 Thermoanaerobaculia bacterium
TTCGAGCCGGATCAGGAGCGCGCGCAGCATCGGCCCGCGTGCGAGGTCGAACGGCCGCCGCGCTTCGCGCCGCGCGAGATCGAGGCCGAGCGCTTGCGCGTCGGGAAGCGCCGAGAGATCGGTCTCGTCGAGCGCGAACGACGGCGGCAGGATCACCTGCACCGGCTCCCCGTCCCGGCTCGCGAAGATCGTGCGCAGCGACTCGTGGCGCCCGACGATCCCGCTCAAGGCGCGCGTCAGGGCGGCGACGTCGAGCCGGCCCGATAAGCGCAGCGCGACCGGCATGTTGTAGAGCGCGCTGCCCGGTTCGAGCTGGTCGATGAACCAGAGCCGCGCTTGCGCGAACGAGAGCTGGAGCGGCCGGTCGCGCGGCACGACGCCGAGCGGCGGGCGCGCCTCTCCGCGGCCGGCGAGGCTCCGCGCGCGGTCGATCGCGGCAGCCTGCTCGTCGAGCCGCGGCGCCTCGAAGACCTGGCGCAGGAGAAGCTCGACGCCGAGGGCCTCGCGGATGCGCGCCACCAGCTGGGTCGCGAGGAGAGAGTGGCCGCCCAGATCGAAGAAGTCGTCCCGGGCGCCGACCCGCGGCGCGCCGAGGAGATCCATCCAGAGGCCGGCGAGCAGCTCCTCGGTCACCGTGCGCGGCGCCACCCCTTCGTCCTCGCCTTCCACGCCGAACGGCGAGCGATCGGACGCCTCGGGCGCCGGCAGCGCCTTCCTGTCGACCTTGCCGTTCGCGGTGAGCGGCAGCTCGTCGAGGAAGACGAACGCCGCCGGCACCATGTACTCGGGCAGCCGGCCGAGCAGATCGGCGCGCAATGTCGCGGCGGCGGCGGTCGCGGCCTCGGGAACGGCTGCCGCGGGGCGGAGGACGACATAGGCGACGAGCCGCGCGCCCGCCGCTCCCCCGCCGTCGGCGCGGGCGAGCACCGCCGCCGCGGCCACGTCCGGATGCTCCGCGAGCACCGACTCGATCTCGCCCAGCTCGATGCGGAAGCCGCGCACCTTCACCTGATGGTCGAGGCGGCCGAGGAACTGGACCGTGCCGTCGGGCAAGAACCGGCCGAGGTCGCCGGTCGCGTACATCCGCGCGCCGGTCGTTGCACCGAGAGCCGGCGCGAAGGGATCGGGCAGGAAGACCTCCGCCGTCTTGGCCGGCTCGGAGAGATAGCCGCGTCCGACGCCGGGTCCGCCGACCGCGATCTCGCCCGCGACGCCGATCGGCTGCGGCCGGCGCTCGCGGTCGACGACGTAGATCGCGGTGTTGCCGACCGGCCGGCCGATCGGCACCGAGACCTCGCCCGCGGCCGGCGGCTCGGCCAGGCGATGGTGCGTGACGTCGTCCGAGCACTCGGTCGGACCGTAGGCGTTGAGGAGCGGAATCTCCGGGAATCTCGCCAGCCAGCGCCGCGCCAGCTCGGGCGGCAGCGCCTCGCCGGTCGGTATCATCCACCGTAGTCTGGAGAGATCGCTCGCCCCCGGGAGAGCTTCCGGCGCGGCATCCGCGCGATCCAGCGACTCGAGCACGAAGCGGAGGATCGACGGCACGGTCTCGAGGATCGTCACGCCGCGCCGCGCGACCTCCGGCAGCAGGCGCGCGGGATCGTGCGCCGTCGCGTCGTCGAAGATCTCGACCCTGCCGCCGACCAGCAGCGCGGCGAGGAACTGCCAGACCGAGATATCGAAGCTCTGGCTCGCCGTCTGCGCGATCGCGTCGCCCGCCGACAGCGAGAGATCCGCGATCTTCGCGCACAGGTGGTTGAGCATGCCGCGGTGCTCGACGAGAGCACCCTTGGGCACCCCGGTCGAGCCCGAGGTGAAGATCGCGTAGGCGAGATCGTTCGCCCCGGGCCGCTCGAGCGTCGCGCGAGCGCTCGCCGCGGGCTCTTGCTCACCGGCGAAGAGGGACGCGAGATCCGCGACCTCCGGGCGGGCACCCGGAGGCAGCATCGCGAGCGCCCCGTCGAGCGCGCTCTCGTACGCCGGGGAGACGAGCACGAGCGGGGTTTCCGAGCGCTCGAGCACCTGCGCCAACCGGGGCGCCGGATGGAGCGGATCGAGCGGCAGGTAGGCGCCACCGGCCGCGAAGACGCCGAGGATGCCGGACAGGAAGTCGAGGCCGCGGTCGGCGAGGACCGCGACCACCGTGCCCGGCCGCACGCCGCGCGCAGCGAGCCTTCCGGCCGCGGCGCGCGCCCGCGCCGCCAGCTCGCCGTAGGTCAGCTCGCCGCCCGGCTCGGCCGCCGCGCCCGCGGCGACCACCGCGACCGCCGCGGGCGTCCGTTCGGCCCGCTCGAAGATCAGCTCGTGCGCGCGCTGTTCCGCCGGCACCGCGAGCCCGCTCGCGTTCCACTCGACGAGCAGGTGATGGCGCTCGGCCGGCCGCAGGAGCGGCAGGTCGCCGGCGCGTCGGTCCGGCTCGTCGAAGGCGGCCGCCATGAGCGCCTCGAAGTGGCCGAGCCAGCGCACGGCGGTCGTGCCGTCGAACAGGTCGGTCGCGATCTTGAGCACGCCGCCGACGCGGCCGTCCTCGACCCCCATGCCCAGCTCGAGGTCGAACTGCGCCGCCTCGCCCGCGAGGGCGAAGGGCGAGAGCGCGAGGCCCGGCAGCGCGAGCGTTCCGAGCCGCGGGTTCTGGAGCACGAACATGACCTGGAAGAGCGGGTTCCAGGCGAGCGAGCGCTCCGGCTGGAGCGCGTCGACCAGCTGCTCGAACGGCAGCTCCTGGTGCGCGAAGGCGCCGACCGCCGTCTCGCGGACGCGCTCGACGAGGGCGCGGAACGAAAGGCCGGCGTCGGCCTCGACGCGCAGCACGAGGGTGTTGACGAAGACCCCGATCAGGGCCTCGGTCTCGAGCCGGGTGCGGCCGGCGATCGGCGTGCCGACCGAGAGGTCGGCGCGGCCCGAGAGGCGGGCGAGGAGAGCGTCGAAGCCGGCGAGCAGCAGCATGAACGGCGTCGTCTGACCGCGCTGCGCCGCGGCCTCGAGCTTGCCCGCCAGCTCGGCCGGCCAGACGAAGCCGTAGCTCGACCCGCGGAAGCTCTGCGCCGGCGGATGCGGCCGGTCGGCCGGCAGCTCGAGGAACGCCGGAGCGCCCGCGAGCCGGTCGACCCAATAGCGCAGCTGGCGCTCGATCGCGTCGCCCTGGAGCCAGCGGCGCTGCCAGATCGCGTAGTCGGCGTACTGGACGGCGAGCGGCGGCAGATCGGGCGGCCGGGATTCGAGGGCCGCCGAGTAGAAGGCGCTGATCTCGCGCGCCAGGATGCCGGCCGACCAGCCGTCGCTCGCGATGTGGTGCATCGCGAAGAGGCCGACGTGGTCGTCCGCCTCCCGGCGGACGAGGAGAGCGCGCAGCGGCGCCTCCCTCTCGAGACGGAAGACGCGCGCCGCCTCGCGCAGGATCACCCGGGAAAGCTCGCGCTCGCGCGGATCCGGGCTCCCCGTCTCGGCCGCCTGAGGCAGCGCCGCGAGATCGACCTCGGGCAGCGCGACCGCCGCCGCGGGGTGGACGATCTGCACCGGCCGGCCATCGCGGATCGCGAACGTCGTGCGCAAGGCCGCGTGGCGGGCGACGAGGCCGTCGAGCGCCGCGCGCAGCGCCGGCACCGAAAGCTCGCCCGCGAGGCGCAGCGCCGCCGGGATGTTGTACGCCTGCGACTCGGGATCGATGGCGTTCAAAAACCAGAGCCGCTCCTGCGCGAACGACAGCGGCAGCCCCTCGCCCTCCGACCAACCGGCCGGGCCGAGCGGCAGCCAGCCCGACTCCCGCCGCGCGAAGCCGAGGTCCTGGGCCATCGCCCACGTCGGCTCGCCGAGGAAGTCCTCGGTGATCTCGCTCTTCCAGCGGTCGCCGACGCTTCGGTCGACCTTGCCGTGCTCGTGGAACTTGACGTCGCCGACCATCCGCGACCAGGAGTGCAAACCGGTCGTCATGCGCGCCGACTCGTTGCCCGGGGGCGGCTGGTAGGGCGCCGCCATCGCCGGCTCGTAAGCGAGGCCCAGGAACGCGCAGACTTGGGCCAGCACCCTCTCGGGATCGGCCAGCAGCTCCTCGAACACCACCGCGTGCTTGCGCTCGGCCGGGATCCGTTCGAAGAAGGCGAGGATGTGGCGGTGCGAGACGAGCCAGACCAGCTCGGCCAGCTCGCGGCGCGAGAAGTCGTGCGCGGCGCGGAAGAAAACCTGGTCGAGCTTCGCCTCCTCGAACGAGCGGATCATGCCGTACGGATGGCGGATCAGGTGGATGTACTTGGCGCCCTCGAACATCGCCTCGGCGCGGTCGAGGATCGACGGATGGAGCGAGTAGCCCGGCGTCTTGTCGACCAGGAGGCGCGGCGCCGCGGCGCTCTGGAGCCGCGCGAACACCTCCGCCATCGGCAGGCCCTGCTGCTCCCACGAATCGAGGAGAGCCCCTGCCGCCTCGGCGTCCGAGCGTTCGAGCTCCATGACCGCGCGCACCGCCCCTTCGAGGAAGTGGTTGTAGCGGCCCGGGAAGTCGTCGCGCCGCTCGCGCAGGTCGTCGTAGGGCAGAAGCTCGAGCTCCGGAGGCGCGAACAGGAGCGGATGGCCGGCGAGCATGACGCGGAACAGCGTCGAGCCCGAGCGCGGCGGCGAGAGCACGAACACCGCCGGATCGAGCTTGGCCCTGCCGTCCATGCGCGGCGCGCGGCGCGCCGGCACGAGGGCTTCGAAGGCCGCGATCTTCCCTTCGTCGATCGGGCCCGCGAGGTGCGTGCCTCGAGCACCCGCGGCCTCGACTCCGAAGCGGCGCGCGAGCGCGGCCGGGTACTCCTCGATCAGGTAGGCCGCAAGGCTCTCGATCGTCGGCGCCTCGAACATGACGACGACGTGGACGATCTCTCCCAGCTCCTCTTGCAGGCGGTTGACCAGCATCGCGCCCGCGATCGAGTTGCCGCCCAGGTCGAAGAAGTTGTCGTCGATCGAGACCGCGGGCACGTGCAGCGTCTCGGCGAACAGTAGGGCGAGGAACGCCTCGAGCGGCGTGCCCGGCGGCTTGATCTCGCGCAGCGCCGCTCCGACCGTCTGAGGATCCGGCAGAGCGCGGCGATCGACCTTGCCGCTCGCGCTCTTGGGCAGCTCGGGAAGGATCGCGATCGCCGACGGCACCATGTAGTCGGGCAACGTGCGGCCCAGGAACGCGCGCAGCTCCGAGGCCTCGATCGATTCGAGCGTCTCGCGCGCTCCGCTTCCCATCGCCTCCGCTCTCGGTGAGACATAGGCGACCAGACGCTTCTCGCCGCCGTCCTCGCGCACGACGGCGACCGCCTCCCGCACCTTCGGATGGGCGGCGAGCGCCAGCTCGATCTCGCCGAGCTCGATCCGGAAGCCCCGTACCTTGACCTGATGGTCGATGCGCCCCTGGAACAGGAGCTCGGGCCGGCGCTCTTCGGCTCCCGCCGCGGGCAAGATCCAGCGCACGAGGTCGCCGGTTCGATAGAGCCGGGCGCCCGGCTCGGTCGCGAACGGATGGGGCACGAAGCGCGCCGCGGTCAGCTCCGGCGCGCCGAGATAGCCGCGCGCGAGGCCGATGCCGCCGACCGCCAGCTCGCCGGGCGTGCCGGTGGGCGCCAGGTGACCGCGCCGATCGAGCACGTAGACCTCGACCTGCTCGATCGGCGCGCCGAGCGGCAGCCGACCGCCGCCGGGCTCGAAGACCTTCATCGCGACGCAGACCGTGTTCTCGGTCGGGCCGTAGGCGTTGACCAGCTTGCGACCGCGCGCCCAGGTCTCCGCCAGCTCGACCGGGCACGCCTCGCCCGCGACGACGAGGGTGCGCAAGGCCGGCAGAGGCTTGTCGGCCGGCAGCGCCGCGAGCGCCGAGGGCGGCAGCGTCACGTTGGCGATCGCCCGATCGCGCAAGAGGGTGTAGAGCTCGAAGCCGGGGAGGATCGATGCCTTGGCGGCCATCACCAGCGTCGCGCCGTTACGGAGCGCAACGGCGATCTCCGAGACCGAGGCGTCGAAGCCGATCGACGCGAACTGGAGCAGGCGCGGCGGCTCGCCCTCCGCGGCGGCCTCGACCTCGAACATCCGGCCCTGCTGCCGGGTCAGGTTGTCGAGGCCGCGATGGGTCACCGCCACGCCTTTCGGCCGCCCGGTCGAGCCCGAGGTGTAGATGACGTACGCCAGGTGGTCGGGATCGAACCGCGCGGCATCGACGGCGACCCCCGGATCCTCGGCGCTCTCCAGCTCGATCATCAGCCCCGCGGCGTCCAGGTCGATCACCCACGCGTGGTGGTCGGGCAGGTCGTCGAGCAGCGACTCCTCGCTGATCAGGATCGGCACCGAAGCGTCCTGGATCATCCAGGCGAGCCGTTCCGCCGGCAGCGACGGGTCGAGCGGCAGGTAGGCTCCCCCGGCCTTCCAGACCGCGAGCAGCGTTTCGATCAAGCGCGGCGAGCGCTCGAGGAAGATCCCGACCAGCACCTCCGGCCCGACGCCCATCGAGCGCAGGTGCCGGGCGAGGCGGTTCGAACGCCGGTCGAGCTCGCCGTAGCTCACCCGCTTCTGCTCGAAGAGGATCGCGAGCGACTCGGGCCGCGCACCCGCCCGCTCGGCGAAGAGCGCCGGCAGGAGCCGCGGCCGGGGCTCCGCGGCGGCCGGCGCGCCGCCGGGCAAGACCGTTTCCGAGCCTCCCGAGGCGAGCATCCGCCGCTCTCCGCTCGCCAGCAGGTCGATCGAGGAGAGCGGCGCCTCCGGCCGCGCGGCCACCGCCGCGAGGAGCGCCGAGAACCGCTCGGCGAAGCGCGCCACCGTCGCCGGCTCGAACAGCTCGACGTTGTAGCGGAACTGGCCCGAGAGCGGCGCGCCCGGACCGCCGTCGGCGAGCGTCAGCGTCAGGTCGAACTTCGAGACCTCGAGGCTCTGGCCGGCCGGCGTCACGACGAGGTCCGGCAGGGGCGCCAGCCGCTCGACCGGCGGGGCATCGACCACCAGGTGGACCTGGAAGATGCTCGAGTGGGCGAGGCTGCGCACCGGCTGCAGCTCCTCGACCACGCGCTCGAACGGCATGTCCTGATGCGAGTAGGCGGCGAGGGTGGTCTTCCTGACCCGAAGCAGCAGCTCCTCGAACGGCGGATCGCCCGCGAGGTCGGCGCGGAGCGCGAGCGTGTTGACGAAGAAACCGATCAGACCCTCGACCTCGCGCCGCGTCCGGCCGGCGATCGGCGTGCCGACGACGAGATCCTCGACGTTCGCGATCCAGCCGAGGAAGGCGTCGAACGCGGCGAGGACGGTCATGAACAGGGTCGCCGCCGTGCGCCGGCCGAGCGCGCGGAGGGCGTCCGCGACCTCCGCCGGCACGCGCACGGGCTGACCGGCGCCGCGGAAGCTCTGCACCGCCGGCCGCGGCCGGTCGAGCGGCAGCTCGAGCAGAGGCGGCGCGCCGGCGAGAGCCTCGCGCCAGGCGGCGGCTTGAAGCGCCAGCATCTCGCCCTCGAGCCAGCCGCGCTGCCAGATCGCGAAGTCGGCGTACTGGACGGGCAGGGCGGGCAGAAGCGAGGGGTCGCCGCCGCGCATCGCCGGATAGAGCGCCGAGATCTCGCCCAGGAGGACGCCCTGCGACCAGCCGTCGGTCGCGAGATGGTGCATCGCGACGGTCAGCAGGTGCTCGCGCGCGTCGAGCCGGACCAGGAGCGCCTGCGCGAGCGGCGCCTTGCCGAGGTCGAACGGCCGGTGCATGACCGCCGCGGCGAGCTCGGCGGCGCGCACCGCGCGCTCGGCCTCGGCAAGCTCGGCGAGGTCGACCTCCTCGAACGGGAACCGCGACGGCGGCGCGATGACCTGGATCGGCCGGCCGTCGCGGACCGAGAAGCTCGTGCGCAGCATCTCGTGACGGGCGACGATCTCGTCGAGCGTCGCGCGCAGCGCGTCGACGCTCAGGTCCCCCGTCATGCGGACCGTCGAGGCGACGTTGTAGGCCGAGGTGCCGGGCTGGAGCTGCTCCAAGAACCAGAGCCTCTCCTGAGCGAACGACAGCGGCGCGATCGACTCGCCGGAGGCCTCGACGACCCGCGGCTGCGGCACGAGCGGCGGGATCTCGGCGACGCCGCTGCCGGCGAGGATCCGCTCCATCACCGCGCTTTCGATCGCGGCGGCCAGCGCGGACAGCTCGGTCGCCTCGAACAGGGTGCGCATCGGCACTTCGAAGCCGAACACCTCGCGCAGGCGGGCGAAGACGCGGGTCGCGAGGATCGAGTTGCCGCCGAGGTCGAAGAAAGAGTCGGTCGCTCCGATCCGCTCGACGTGCAGCACCTCGCCCCAGATCGCCGCGAGCTGCTCTTCGACCGGCGTTTTCGGCGCGACGTAGGCCCGCTCCGGCGCTTCGCGCTCGGGCGCCGGCAGCGCGCGCAGGTCGACCTTGCCGTGCGGCGTGAGCGGCAGCCGCGCGAGGGCGACCACCGCCGCGGGCACCATGTAGTCGGGCAGGCGGCGCTTCAAAAAGTCGCGCAGGCCATCGCCCGAGAAGGCCGGGTCGTCGGTCGCCACGTAGGCGACCAGCCGCTTGTCTCCCGGCGTGCCCGGCGCGTCCTCGCGCGCCACGACGACGGCCTGGCGGATCGCCGGATGGAGCGCCGCCTGCGCCTCGATCTCGGCCAGCTCGATGCGGAAGCCGCGGATCTTCACCTGATGGTCGATCCGGCCGAGGTACTCGAGGTCGCCGTCGGCGAGCCGCCGCGCGAGGTCGCCCGACCGGTAGAGCCTCTCGCCGCCGGGCGAGCCGGCCCCGAAGGGGTCGGGGACGAACCGTTCGGCGGTCAGCTCGGGGCGGTTCAGGTAGCCCATCGCGAGGCCCGCTCCCGCGATCGCCATCTCGCCGGGAACCCCGATCGGGCTCGGAGCGCCGAAGCGGTCGAGCACGTGGACCGCGAGGTCCGGGATCGCCCGCCCGATCCGGCTGCCGCGGCGGGCCGCGACGTCGGCGCTCCGGATCTCCCGGTAGGTCACGTGGACCGTCGTCTCGGTGATGCCGTACATGTTGACGAGCGCCGGCCGCCGGTCGCCGTGCCTCTCGATCCAGGGCGCGAGCGAGGCGAGGTCGAGAGCCTCGCCGCCGAAGACGACGGCCCGCAAGCCGAGCTCCGCCGGTCCGTCCGCCGCGACCACCGCCTCCTCGGCCCAGATCAGCTGGCGGAAGGCCGACGGCGTCTGGTTGAGCACGGTGACCCGCTCGTCGCGCAGCAGGCGGTAGAACGCCTCCGGGCTGCGGCTGACCTCGTGCGGCACGACGACGAGAGCGCCCCCGTAGGCGAGCGCGCCCCAGATCTCCCAGACCGAGAAGTCGAAGGCGTAGGAGTGGAAGAGCGTCCAGACGTCCGCCGGGCCGAAGCCGAACCGCTCCTCGGTCGAGGAGAGCAGGCGCGCCACCTCGCCGTGGCGCACCGCGACGCCCTTGGGAGTGCCCGTCGAGCCCGAGGTGTAGATCACGTAGGCGATGTCGCCGGGGCCGGCGCCGGAATCGAAGGCCGCGTCGCTCTCCGCCGCGAGGTCGAGACCAGGATCGTCGAGGAGGAGGGCCGGCGGCGAGCCCGGAAGCGAAGCGGCGAAACGGCGCTCGGAGATCGACGCTCTGGCCCCCGAGTCCGCGAGGAGGAACGCGCGCCGCTCGTCCGGATAGATCGGATCGACCGGCACGTAGCCGGCCCCGGCCTTGTGCACGGCGAGGATCGCCGCGATCAATTCGATCGAGCGCTCGAGCGAGATCGCGACCAGGTCGCCGCGGCCGACGCCCAGCCGCCGGAGCCGGTTCGCCAGCCGGCTCGAGAGCCGGTCCAGCTCGCCGTAGGAGAGCGACCGGCCGGCCGCGCGGAGGGCTTCCGCCGCAGGGTCTCGCCGCGCCGCGCGGGCGAATAGGTCGGCCAGGCTGCCGCCGGGAGCCGGGAGGCCGGCCGGCTCGAGCCGCGTCCAGGCGCGGATCTGCTCGATCTCCGCGGGCGTCGCGAGCGGCAGCTCGGAGAGGCGGGTCTCGGGAGCGACCGCGGCCGCCGCGAGCAGCCGCTCCAGGCGCTCGGCATGGCGGTCGATCGTCGCCTCGTCGTAGAGGTCGAGGTTGTGCTCCCAGGTCGCGAGAAGCCCGGCCTCGGTCTCGGCGAGCAGGATCGTCAGGTCGAACTTCGCCGTCGTGCGCTCGAACGAGATCCCCTCGAGCGTCAGGCCGGGTAGCTCGAGCGCGCCGCCCGGCGCGTTCTGGAGCAGGACCATGACCTGGAACAGAGGCGTCCGCGACAGGTCGCGCACCGGCTCGAGCTCTTCGACCACTTTCTCGAACGGCACGTCCTGGTGCGCGAAGGCGCCGAGCGCCGTGCGCTTCGAACGCTTGACCGCCTCGCGGAAGGTCGGGTCGCCGTCGAGCGGCAGACGCAGCGCCAGCGTGTTGACGAAGAACCCGATCAGCCCCTCGATCTGCTCCCGCGTGCGGTTCGCGATCGAAGTGCCGAGGACCACGTCCTCCTGGCCGCTCGAACGGCCGAGGAGGGCGGCGACGCCGGCGAGCAGGATCATGAACGGCGTCGCACCCTGCTCGTGCGCGAGGCGAGAGAAGCCGTCGAGCGCCGCCGCCGGGATCAGCCGGCTGCGCGTCCTGCCGCGCGCGGTCTGGACCGGCGGCCGCGGCCGGTCGGCCGGCAGCTCGAGGCTCGGGGCCCCGGCGAGCGTCTCCCGCCACCAGGCGAGCTCCGAGGCCAGCGTCTCGCCCGCGAGCCAGCGCCGCTGCCAGATCGCGTAGTCGGGATACTGGACCGGCAGCGGCGGGAGCGCCGCGCCATGGCCTTCGAGCGCCGACTTGTAGCCCGCGCCGATCTCGCGCACCAGGATCCCCGTCGACCAGCCGTCGCTCGCGACGTGGTGCATCGTGAACACTCCGGCGTGCTCGCCGGGAGCGAGGCGCAGGAGGACCGCGCGCAGCTGCGGCGCCTGCTCGAGGTCGAACGGCCGCGTGGCCTCCACCGCGATCGCGCGCGAGAGCGCCGCGTCCCGCGCCGCTTCCGGCAGGCCGTCGAGATCGATGCGCGGCAGCGGGATCGCCGTCGCCGGCCGCACGACCTGCACCGGCGCGCCGTCCCGGACTTCGAACGCGGAGCGCAAGGCCGCATGCCGCGCGACGAGGGCGTCGAGCGCCGCGCGGAGCGCCGGCACCGAGAGCCGCCCGCGGAGCTTGAGCGCCGCCGGGATGTTGTAGGCGACCGAGCCGCGGTCGAGCACGTGGAGGAACCAGAGCCGTTCCTGCGCGAACGACAGCGGCAGCGCCTCGCCCACCGACCAGCCGACCGGCGCGAGCGGCATCCAGCTCGGCTCCCGGCGCGCGAAGCCGAAGGACTCCGCCAGCGCCCACGCCGGCTCGCCGAGGAAGTCCTCCGTGATCTCGCCCTTCCAGCGGTCGCCGACGCTTTTGTCGACGCGGCCGTGGCCGTGGAACTTGACGTCTCCGATCATCCGCGACCAGGAGTGCAGGCCGGTCGTCATGCGCGCCGACTCGTTGCCCGGGGGCGGCTGGTAGGGCTCCGCCATCGCCGGCTCGTACGCGAGGCCCAGGAACGCGCAGACCTGGCGGAGCACCCGTTCGGGCTCGGCGAGCAGCTCCTCGAAGACCACCGCGTGCTTGCGCTCGGCCGGGATCCGCTCGAGAAAGGCCAGGATGTTGCGGTGCGAGACGAGCCAGACCAGCTCGGCCAGCTCGCGGCGCGTGAAGTCGTGCGCGGCGCGGAAGAAGACCTGGTCGAGCTTCGCCTCCTCGAACGAGCGGATCATGCCGTACGGATGGCGGATCAGGTGGATGTATTTCGCGTCGTCGAACATCGCCTCGGCGCTGTCGAGGATCGACGGATGGAGCGAGTAGCCGGGCGTCTTGTCGACCAGGAGGCGCGGCGCCGCAGAATGCTGAAGCCGCGCGAACACCTCCGCCATCGGCAGGCGCTCTGCCTCCCACTCGTCGAGGACCGCCTCGGCCGCGGCGGCGTCGCAGCGCAGAAGCTCCATGACCGCGCGCACCGCCCCTTCGAGGAACTGGTTGTAGCGGCCGGGGAAGTCGTCGCGCCGCTCGCGCAGGTCGTCGTAAGGCAGAAGCTCGAGCTCGGGCGGCGCGAAGAGCAGAGGGTGCCCGGCGAGCATGACGCGGAAGAGCGTCGAGCCCGAGCGCGGCGGCGAGAGCACGAACGCCGCGGGCGCGAGCTTCGCCCGCCCGTCCATGCGCGGCATCCGGCGCTCGGGCACGAGGGCGGAAAACGCCGCGACCTTCGCCTCGTCGACCGGCCCCGCGGCGGGAGCGCCCGCCGCCGCGAGCAGCTCGGCCCCGAAGTGGCGCGCGAGCGCCGAGGGATACTCCCGGACCAGGAAGGCAGCGAGCGATTCGACCGTCGGCGCCTCGAACATGACGACGACGTGGACGATCTCGCCCAGCTCCTCCTGCAGGCGGTTGATCAGCAGCGCGCCCGCGATCGAGTTGCCTCCGAGGTCGAAGAAGTTCTCGTCGATTCCCACCGCGTCGACGTGCAGCGCCTCGGCATAGAGCCGCGCGAGGAAGGTCTCGAGGGGGGTCCGCGGCGGCTTGACCTCGCGCAGCGGCGCCCCGAGAGCCCGCGGATCGGGCAGCGCGCGGCGATCGATCTTGCCGCTCGCGCTCTTGGGCAGCTCGGCGAGGATCGCGATCACCGGCGGCACCATGTACTCGGGGAGCGTACGGGCCAGGAAGGCGCGCAGCCCGGAGGCCTCGAGCGGTTCGGGCGCCGCGCTGCCGTCGCTCCCCGGCGGCTCCGGCCGCGGCGCAACGTAGGCGACCAAGCGGATTTCGCCGCCGTCCTCGCGGGCGACCACGGCGGCTTCCCGCACGCGCGGATGGGCGGCGAGCGCCGCCTCGACCTCGCCGAGCTCGATCCGGAAGCCGCGCACCTTGACCTGGTGGTCGATGCGGCCGAGGAACAGCAGCTCGGGCCGGCGGTCCGATGCCGCCGCCAGCGGCGTCACCCAGCGCACGAGGTCGCCGGTACGGTAGAGCCGCGCGCCCGGCTCGGTCGCGAACGGATGCGGCACGAAGCGCGCCGCGGTCAGCTCCGGCGCGCCCAAATAGCCGCGCGCGAGGCCGATGCCGCCGACCGCCAGCTCGCCGGGCGCTCCGGTCGGCGCGGGATCGCCGGAGCGGTCGAGCACGTAGACCTCGACCTGCTCGATCGGCGCGCCGAGCGGCAGCCGCCCGCCGCCGGGCTCGAAGACCTTCATCGCGACGCAGACCGTGCTCTCGGTCGGGCCGTAGGCGTTGATCAGCTTCCGCCCGCGCGCCCAGGTCTCCGCCAGCTCGACCGGGCACGCCTCGCCCGCGACCACGAGAGTGCGGAGCGCCGGCAGCGGCCGGTCCGCCGGCAGCGCCGCGAGCGCCGAGGGCGGCAGCGTCACGTTGGCGATCGCCCGGTCGCGCAGGAGGGTGTAGAGCTCGAAGCCGGGCAGGATCGACGCCTTGGCGGCCATCACCAGCGTCGCGCCGTTTCGTAGCGCGACGGCGATCTCCGACACCGAGGCGTCGAAGCCGATCGACGCGAACTGGAGGACGCGCGGAGGGTCGCCCGCTCCGTCCTCGAGCGGAGCCTCGATCTCGAAAACCCTCCCCTGCTGCCGGGTCAGGTTGTCGAGCCCGCGATGGGTCACCGCCACGCCCTTCGGCCGGCCGGTCGAGCCCGAGGTGTAGATCACGTACGCCAGATGATCGGGATCGAACCGCGCCGGATCACTGGCGAAGCCCGGATCCTCGCCGCTCTCCCTCTCGATCAGCGGCCCCGCGGCGTCCAGGTCGATCAACTGATCTATCGATGCGGCACCGCGGTCGGGCAGGCTCGCGAGCAGCGACGCTTCGCTGACCAGGATCCCGAGCGACGCGTCGCCGATCATCCAGGCCAGGCGCGCCGGCGGCAGCGAGGGATCGAGCGGCAGATAGGCTCCCCCGGCCTTCCAGACCGCGAGCAGCGTTTCGATCAGACGCGGCGAGCGCTCGAGGAGGATCCCGACCAGGACCTCCGGTCCGACGCCCCGCGCGCGCAGGTGCCGGGCGAGCCGGTTCGAGCGGCGATCGAGCTCGCCGTAGCTCACCCGCTCCTGCTCGAAGAGGATGGCGAGCGACCCCGGTCGCGCCCTGGCCCGCTCGGCGAAGAGCGCCGCCAAGAGCCGCGGCCGAGGCTCCCCTTCGACCGCCGGCCCGTCCAACGCGCCGGCTCCGATCGCGCCCGCTCCCGACCAGCCGGAAATCAGAGTCCGCCGCTCGTCGCCGGCCATCAGACGGATCGTCGAGAGCGGCGCTTCCGGCCGCGCGACGACGCCCGCGAGCAGCGTCCCGAACCAATCGGCGAAGCGCGCCACGGTCGCCGGCTCGAACAGCTCGACGTTGTAGCGCAGCTGCGCCGCGAGCGGCTCGCCCGCGCCGCGGTCGGAGGCGACGAGCGTCAGGTCGAACTTCGAGACTTCGAGCGTCTGGCCGACCGGCAGGACGGCCAGGTCCGGCAGCGGCGCCGCGGCCCGGACCGGCGCCGCATCGACCACCAGATGGACCTGGAAGAGCGGCGAATGGGCGCGGCTGCGCACCGGCTGGAGCTCTTCGACCACGCGCTCGAACGGCACGTCCTGGTTCGCGTAGGCGGCGAGCGTGCTGCGCCGCACCCGCACCAGCAGCTCGGCGAACGAGGGATCGGCCGCGAGATCCGTGCGCAGGGCGAGCGTGTTGACGAAGAAGCCGATCAGGCCTTCGACCTCGACCCGCGTCCGGCCCGCGATCGGCGTGCCGACGACGACGTCCTCGACGTTCGCGATCCGTCCGAGGAAAGCGGCGAAAGCGGCGAGAAGGGTCATGAACGGCGTCGCGCCGTGCCGCCGGCCGAGCGCGCGGAGCGGCTCCGCGACCTCCGCCGGCACCTCGAACAGATGGCGCGAGCCGCGGAAGGTCTGCACCGCCGGCCGCGGCCGGTCGAGCGGCAGCTCGAGCAGAGGCGGCGCGCCGGCGAGCGCCTCGCGCCAGGTCGCGAGCTG
Organism: Thermoanaerobaculia bacterium; assembly: GCA_035607445.1. Lineage (GTDB taxonomy): Bacteria > Acidobacteriota > Thermoanaerobaculia > Multivoradales > UBA5704 > DASYKS01. Next base: position 15,019 of record DATMZM010000307.1, read on the forward strand.
GCGGGCCAGCACGTCGCCCGCGAGCCAGCGGCGCTGCCAGATCGCGTAGTCGGCGTACTGCACCGGCAAGGCGGGCAGCGCCGCCGTCCGCCCTGCGCGCAACGCCGGATAGAACGCAGAGATCTCGCCGAGCAGGACCTCGGTCGACCATCCGTCGGTCGCGAGATGGTGGATCGCCACGGTCAGGAGATGGCTCCGGTCGCCGACCCGCACCAGGAGAGCGCGAGAGAGAGGCGCGCTCCCGAGGTCGAACGGCCGGTGCATCGCCTCCGCGCCCAGCTCGGTCGCCCGCTCGGCCCTCGCGCCCTCCGGCAGGCCGGTCAGGTCGACCTCTTCGAACGGGAAGGCGACCGGCGCGCCGATCCGCTGCACCGGCCGGCCGTCGCGGACGGCGAAGCTCGTGCGCAGCATCTCGTGGCGGGCGACGATCGCGTCGAGCGTCGCGCGCAGGGCCGAGGCGTCGAGGCCGCCCTCGAACCGCACGGTCGACGAGATGTTGTACGCCGAGGTGCCGGGCTGGAGCTGCTCTAAAAACCAGAGCCGCTCTTGCGCGAACGACAGGGGCGCGAGGATCTCGCCGCTCGCCGCCTCGATCCGCGCCTCGGGGACGAGCGGCGGGATCCCGTCAAGGCCCGAGCCGGCGAGGTCGTGCTTGGCGATTTCGGCGTCGATCGCCGCCGCCAGGCGCTCGAGCCCCGGCTCCTCGAAGACCCGGCGCAGCGGCAGATCGATGCCGAGCACCTCGCGGACGCGCGAGACCATCCGCGTCGCGAGCAGCGAGTGCCCGCCGAGGTCGAAGAAGCTGGATTCGAGGCCGATGCCCTCCGCTCCGATCAAGCCACCGAGCAGCTCCCGCCAGATCTCCGCGAGCCGCCGCTCGGTCGGCGTCCGCGGGGGTGAGAGCGCCGCGCCGGCCGCGATGTGAGGCGCCGGCAGCCGCCGGCGATCCACCTTGCCGTTCGGCGAGAGAGGCATCGCGTCGAGGCGCACGAAGACCGACGGAATCATCGACTCCGGGAGGAGCCCGCGCAGGAAGCTCGCGAGCTCCTCGCGCAGCGAGGCCGCGTCCGCCGCGCCGAGGGAGCCGGCCTCCGGCCGCGTCGAGACGTAGGCCGCGATCCGCTTGTCCTCGCCCTCGCCGAAGACCGTCGCCGCCGCCAGCGCCACGCCCGGATGACGCCCCAGCACCGACTCGATCTCGCCCAGCTCGATCCGGTGTCCG
>DATMZM010000024.1:0-3183 GCA_035607445.1 Thermoanaerobaculia bacterium
GAGAAGGCGAGGCTCCAGATGTTTGTGCCTATCAGGTTCATGCCGAGGAGGCCGGGGACCAGGAAGTCGATGTAGCGCGCGCCCTTCTCGGTGACTTTTTCGACCTGGACCGCGAACGGATCGCGCCGGCCCGCGGCGCGCTGCATCGCGTCGTCCGCCTCGACGCGGGCGATGCGGGAGTCGGGACGGGTTTCGTCGAAGCGGAAGAGGGGTCGCGGGCCCGGCTCGATCAGGAGCGAGATCTTGCCCGTCCGCAGCGCCTCGCGGCCCGCTGGCTCGGCGTAGACCTTCGGCGCGAGGACGGGAGAGCGCGCGAGGGCTGCTACCGCTTGCGGGGCCGCGGCGCCTTCGACCACGCCGACCGGGATCTTCTCGGGCCCCTTCTCGCGGAAGGCGAGGCCGAGCGCGACGGCGAGGAGGACGGGGAAGAGGAAGACCCAGAACACCGCCTCCGGCTCGCGCAGGAACTCCTTCATCCGGCAGAGCGTGAGCTGGCCGAGGGCCTGGCGCCTACTCATCGCGCAGCGCCCTCCCGGTGCGCGCCACGAACAGGTCTTCGAGCGTCGCGCGGTGGGTCGAGAGGTGGACGAGCCGCGCTCCCGCGCGCTCGACGCCGTCGAGCAGCTCGGGCACCGTCGCGGTCAGCGAGCTGACGGCGAGCGACCACACCTCCCCCAGCCGCCGGACCTCCTCGACGCCGGGGAAGCCCTGCCAGACCGCGGCGTCGAGATCGGGCTCGGTGTCGATCTCGACCACGTAGGCCGAGGGCAGCTGCGAGATCAGGTCGCGCGGCGTTCCGTGGGCGATCACCTTGCCCTTGTCGACGATCGCGATCCGGTCGCACAGCTTCTCGGCCTCGTCCATGTAGTGGGTGGTCAGGAGCACGGTGCCGCCGGTCGCGCGGAAGCGGCCGATCTGCTCCCACAGCTCGCGCCGGCTCTGCGGGTCGAGGCCCGTCGTCGGCTCGTCGAGGAACAGGATCTCGGGGCTGCCGACGAGCGCGCAGGCGACCGCCAGGCGCTGCTTCTGGCCGCCCGAGAGCTTGCCGACGCGGGCGTCGCGCTTTTCGGTCAGCGAAAGCTCGGCGAGGACGGACTCGGGATCGCGGCCGCGGGCGTAGAACGAGGCGAAGAGGCGCACCGTTTCGCCGACGGTCAGCTTCTCGTTGAGCTGCGTCTCTTGAAGCGAGATGCCGAGCCGCTCGCGCAGCTCGCGCTCGCCCTCGTCCCAGCGGCGGCCGAGGACCTCGACCTCCCCGGCGTCGGGCTCGGTCAGCCCCTCCAGGATCTCGATCGTGGTCGTCTTGCCGGCGCCGTTCGGGCCGAGCAGGCCGAAGCACTCGCCGCTTTCGACCGTCAGGTCGAGCCCGTCGACAGCGGTCACGTCCGCGAAGCGCTTGACCAGGCCGCGGCAGCGGAGGGCGGGGGTGGCGGAGGCATCCGAAGACATGGCGGCGAAAACTAACACAGCACCGGGCTGCGTTTGGTAGGGGCGGAGCTTGCCTCCGCCCGGGGGCAGGCAAGCTGCCCCCCGACACGGGTTTGAGGCGAAGCTCACTAATGCGTCGAGAGGACGATCGCCTCTTCGCTCGGGGCGTTGTTGGCGGGCCGGGCGGCGCGGACCTTCGCTTCGAGCGCCGCGAACCCCGGCAGGGCGCGCACGGCGGCGAGGTCGGAATCCCTCGCGAGCAGGTCGGCGCGGTGGAAGCCCTTGCCCGCGAGCTTTTCGAGGTCGGCGAGGGCTCCCGGCGCGTCGCCGCGGCTCGCCTTCAAGCAGGCCAGGTTGTAGTCCGGGATCCAGCTGTCCGGCCGCAGGCGCGCGGCCTTCCTGAAGAAGCGCTCGGCGTCGAGCGGGCGCTCGAGCCGCCGGGCCGAGTTGCCGGCCTGGACGAGGGCGGCGAAGTCCGAGCGCGCGATCTTGATCACCTGGCGGTAGTTGTAGAGCGCCTTGCCCCACTCGCCGCGCTCATAGTAGATGTCGGCGAGCCTCCGGTAGGCGCGCGGGAAGCTGGGATCGAGAGCGAGCGCCTTGCGGTTCCAGGCCAGGGCCTGCTCGCGGTCGCCCTTCAAGGCGGCGAGCAGGCCGAGGTTGCTCATCGCCTCGACGAAGCCGGGGGAGAGCTCGAGCGCCTTCTTGTACTGCCTCTCGGCGCCGGTCAGATCCCCTTCGAGGAGCGAGACCGAGCCGAGCATGGCGAAGACCCGCGCCTGGTTCGGCTCGACGGCGAGCGAGCGCAGGTAGGCGTCGCGCGCGCCCTGGCCGTCGTTCTGGCGCAGGCGGGCGAGGGCGAGGATGTTCCAGCAGGTGACGTTCTTGGGCGTCGCGGCGAGGATCTCGCGGATCAGCTTCTCGGCCTCCTGCCAGTGCTCGTTCTGGGCCAGGTGGCGGGCGTCCTCGAGCTTCTGGTAGAGGACCATGCCGTCCTTGGGATCGATCCCCGCCATCGCTTCGCGCTGGCCGCGGGGCGCGAGGTAGCCGAGGGCGCGCAGCGTCTCCTCGGTCTCCTTGTCCATCGGGTTCTCGTTCGCGGCCACGGCGTGGCGCCGGCTGTCGTCGAGGACCTTTTCGAGCTCGACGTCCATCGCCGCGCCGCGGCGCGCCTCGGTCGCGTACAGGTTCCGGAGCTCCTTGGGGTCTTTGCCGAGATCGTAGACCTCCGGGCGCGGCGCGCGGATCCACTTCCAGCCGCCGTGGCGGATGCCGAAGAGCGGCGCCATGCCGAAGCCGACCTCGGAGGTCAGCGATTCCGAGTACTGCGGCAGGTCGGGCGGCGGGACCTTGCCGCGCACCGCCGGCAGGAGGTCGATCCCCTGCATCTCCTTGCCGCCCGGCAGGCCGAGCGCGGCGAGGATCGTGGGCGCGACGTCGACCGTGCGGACGGGTCCCGAGTAGACCTTGCCCTCGGGCAGGAGGGTGGGGTTGCGCAGGACGAGCGGCACGCGCACCGTCGCGTCGTAGATGAAGACCGCGTGGGTCTTCTCGCCGTGCTCGCCCAGGCTCTCGCCGTGGTCCGCGGTCAGGACCACGAGGGTCTGGTCGAGCACGCCCAGGCTCCGCAGCTCGTCGAGCAGCATGCCGACCCCGCGATCGGCGATCGCGATCTCGGCGTCGTAGGGCGTCGGCGACTTGATCCTCTCTCCCGCCGGCGGGTTGTTCGGCTGGTGGGGGTCGAAGAAGTGGACC
>DATMZM010000019.1:0-7693 GCA_035607445.1 Thermoanaerobaculia bacterium
CTCTGTCTGGCCCAGGTCCAGCCGATTCCCTCCGGAGTCACCAACCGGCCGGCCGACGACTTCGGCACGCAGCCGGACCACTTCTTCCTTCATTCGTCGACCAATCTCCAGGGGTACCCCACGCTCGAGAAGTTCGCCGCCGGCCTCTTCTACTTGCCGTCGACCCCGGCCGAGCTCGCCGGCTTCAAGAGCGTGATCGTGGTCACCAACCCGACGCCGGCGCCGGGAGCTGCCGCGACGATCGCCATCGACTACTTCGACGAAGGGGGAAACTTCCTCGCGACCACGACCGCGACCATCCCCGCCGAGGGAACCCACACCGAGGTGGCGAGCCCGCTCGCGTTCGGCTCGGTCCCCGGGCCGGGGCGCGGCGCCGCGCGCATCCGCTCGACCAACGGCGTGCCGATCGTCGGCGTGACCGTCCACTGGGCGACCTCCGTCAACCTGACCGGCTTTGCGGGAGGCCACTTCCTGACCGATCCCGATCCGTTCCAGCCCGGGCTCTCCTCCATGCAGCAGCTGCAGGCCGCGCAGGCGGGCAAGACCAAGCTCTACCTCGGGCCGCTGCCGCGCTCGACGACCGCGGCGCTCGATTTCCTCCAGGGCAACGCGCCGCTCTTCTGGGTGATGAACCCGAACTCGACGCCGACCACTGCGGTGTTCAGCCTGACCTCGCGGCTCGGCGTCGTGATTCCTCCCTTCACGGTCACCATCCCGGCGTTCGCGACGCACCTCGATCTGACGCTGTGGAACCAGTTCCTGACCGGCTATCTCGCCGGCACGCCGGTCGACGACGACTACCGGGTCGTGGTGACCGCCAACCAGCCGGTTCTCGGCGACGTCGTCATGGCCGACTTGTTCTCGGGCGGCGTGCAGGGCGGGCGCTTCCGCATCGGCTCGGCGATGATGGCCAATACTCCCTCCGCCAGCCTGGTCAACGCCGAGCTGACGTTCGAGACCACCTCGCCGGGGATCCAGACCATCGTCGGCCTGTTGAACCCGACCACCTCGGACATCGGCCCGGTGCACGTCCGCTACTTCGACCGCAACGGCGCCGCGGTCGGACCCGGCGAAAACCTCGCGACCTTCCCGCGCGGCGCCATGCTCCGGATCGGCCCCGGTTTGCCGAGCTCGCCCAACTATCCGGCGACGCCGGTCTTCGCCGGCTGGATGCGGATCACCGCCTGCAAGCCCGGCCTGGTCGGCTGGACGATGCGCACGGCGGGCGACGTGCCCGGGGTCGCGAACTCCGGCTTCAACAAGGTCTGGGGCGAGGAGCTGATCGGGGCGAACGGCGCGGAGCCCGGGGATGGATTCAACGTGACCGTGGCCGGCACGGCGCGGATTCGAAAGGTGGCTCCTTTGGTCAGGGCGGACGGCAGCTTCTACTGGCCCGGCTACACGACGTTCGTCAACGACCATGCCGCCAACTCCGGCCACTACGAATTTCGCTACTTCTCGGCCGACACCAACTTCACCCCGGCCAACGGCACTCCGATCCCGCCGGGCGGCGCGTTCCTGGGGCTCCGCTTCGGCGCGACCTCGTTCACCTACGAGGATCCGCTCGTCAGCCCCGCCTTCGGCGCGATCAACCTGAGCGAGAGGGTGGACACCGAGAACGGGGGCTTCGACGGCATCAACGTGATCGGAGACCCGCTCGTCGAATGGGGGATCTTCGAGGCGTTTCCGGACTTCTGATCGGCAGCGCCCGAAGCGCCCGGAGACCGCCCGGAGCGATCGCGGGCCGCGAGCCAGCGTAGCGCGGGATGGGTGGGTGGCAGCGCGGCCGAGAGTCGGGCCCGGCTCTCGGCGCGCAGCCGCTCCCCCTCGGGCGCGCCGCCCGGCGCGGCGGAGCAGACGACCGCGGCGCCGAGCACGCCGCGCGCCTCCGCGACCCGCCAGTCCGCGGGTGCCAACCGGGCCGCGCGGATCGCGACGGCTTCCCGGGCGAGCGGGAGCGCGCCGGCGCATTGGCTTGCGGCGATCCGGATCTCGGCGAGCGTGACGAGCGCCTCGGCGCTCGAAGGGTGCCCTCGGGGCAGCGAGCCGCGGAACGCGGCGAGAGAGCGCTCGGCGAGCGCCGCCGCGCGCTCTCCCGCGCCGCGCTCCGCGAGCAGGCGCGCCCATCGCTCCCGCGTCGCCGCGAGCTCGGGGTGGTCGGGCGCGAGCAGCCGTTCGCGCATCGAGGCGGCGCGCTCGAGCAAAGGCTCGGCCGCCGCCAGGTCGCCGCGCTCGTAGAGGAGGGACCCGAGCAGGTGGAGGTCGCGCGCGAGATCGACGTGCTCGCCCTCCTGGACCTTGCCGTCGATCGCGATCGCGCGCCGGAACAGCCGTTCCGCCTCGCGATAGCGGGCGAGGCCCTGGAGCGCGAGGCCGAGGTAGCCGAGATCCTCGGCGAAGACCGGACTCTCTCCCCCGACCCGCGCGCGCACCCTCTCGACCGCGGAACCGAGCATCCGCGCCGCAGCCTGGTGCTCGCCGCGATCGACCAGGAGCAAACCGAGATTGATCTCGGCCACCGGATCGCGCTCGTCGAGCGGCAGGTGGGAGTCGAGGGTCACGGCGCGCCGGTAGAGCGTCTCGGCGGCTTCGTAGTCCCCTTCGTCGTGGAGCACGAGAGCGAGGTTGTTGACGCTCGCGACGACGTCCGCATCGTCGCGAGCGAGCAGGCGCTCGCGCATCGAGAGCGCTTCCCGGAAGAGAGGCTCGGCGCGCGCGTAATCGCCGGCGAGGGCTCGGACCACCGCCAGGCGGTTCAGGCTGCTCGCCACCTTCAAGTGGTCGCCGGGGAAGAGCCGCCGCCGGGTCGCGAGCGACCGTTCGAGGAGAGGCGCGGCGCTCTTGTAGAGGCCGAGGTTCTGGTAGACGCGACCGATCGTCTCCTCGAGGTCGGCGCGGGTCTCCGGCTCGTCGCCGAGCTCGGAGGCGAGCCGCGCCGCGCCGCGGTCGAGGATCTCGCGCGCGGTCACCGAGCTGCCGCGCCGCTCGTTCGGATCGGACTGCTCGAACAGCTCGACGAGCAGCGACGACACCCGCTCGGCCCGGTCGCGCTCGCGCGCGATCCGCGCCGACTGGACCGCCGAGGCGGCGGCGAACGCGACGAGGAGAGCGACGAACGCGCCGGCCGCCGCCACCGACCAGCGGTGCCGGCGTACGAACGTCCCCGTCCGGTAGGCCCAGGTGTCGGGGCGCGCGGCGACCGGGCGGCCGTCGAGGAAACGCCCGAGATCCTCCGCGAGCTGCGCCACCGAGCCGTAGCGGCGCTCGGGCTCCTTGCGCAGCGCCATGCGCAGGATCGTCTCGAGATCCGGCGGCAGCCGCGCGCCGGTGAAGTTCGGCGGTTCCTGGCGGACGATCCGCTCGACCTCGGCCGGCGGCAGCCCTTCGGTGCGGAACGGCCGGCGCCCGGTCGCGAGCTCGGTCAACAGCACGCCGAGCGAGTAGACGTCGGTCGCGGTGGTCACCGGCCCGCCCGCGAGCTGCTCCGGGCTCGCGTAGGCGGGGGTGAGCTGGACGAGCATCGTCGCCGTCCGCTCACCCTCTTCGTCGAGCAGGCGGGCGATCCCGAAGTCGAGCAGCTTGGGCGCGCCTGCGGCGGTGACGAGGACGTTGCTCGGCTTCAGGTCGCGGTGGACGACCAGCCGCTGGTGGGCGGCGTGGACGACCGCGCAGACGTCGCAGAACAACCGGATCCGCGCCGGCAGGTCGAGCCCGCGCGCCTCGCAGGACACGTCGATCGGCAAGCCCTCGACGACTTCGAGGACGACGAAGGGGCGGCCGTCTTCGGCGAGGCCGACGTCGAGGAGCCGCGCGATGCCCGGATGCTCGAGAGCCGCGAGGATGCGCCGCTCGTTCTCGAAGCGGCGGAGCGCTTCCGCGCCATTTCCACGCCGATCGAGCAGCTTGAGCGCGACAGCTCCGCCGTCGCCCTCGACCCGGCGCGCGAGGTAGACGGTGCTCGTGCCGCCGCGGCCGAGCTCCCGCTCGAGCAGATAGGGCCCGACCCGGCGCCCGACCTCGGGGCCGGTCGCGAGCAGGCGCGCACCGGCGGCGACCGTCGCCTCGATCACCGAGGTCGCGTCGGCGTCCGCCGCGAGGAGGGCGGCCAGATCCGCGGCCAGATCCGGCTCGGCGGCGGCGAGAGCGGCGAGCGCCGCCGCGCGCTCTCCCGGCGGCTGCGCGGCGAGATCTCCGAACGCCGCCTCCAAGCGGCGAAACCGCTCGGGCGTCACGGCGCGTCTCCGCGCACGCCGCGGCCCATCTCGACCAGGAGCCAGGCCCGCGCGAGCCGCGCCTCGAGGCCGATCGTCGAGGTCGAGAGCTCGAGCACCTCCGCCGTCTCGGCGATCGACAGGCCGCCGAAGTGGTGCAGCTCGAGGATGCGCGCCTTGCGCGGATCGAGCGCGGCGAGCGCCGAGAGGGCGTCGTCGAGAGCGACCAGCTCGGTCGCCCGTTCGATCGCGCTCCGCTCGACGGGATCGTGCTCCTCGTCGAACGGCACGAGGAGGGCGCCGCCGCCGCGTTTCGCCGCCTTGCGAGCGCGCGCGTGGTCGACCAGGATCCGGCGCATCAGCTGAGCGGCGACGGCGAAGAAATGGAGGCGGTCCTGCCAGCGCGGGCTCTTCGCCCCGGCGAGCTTCAAGTAGGCCTCGTGGACGAGGGCCGTCGGCTGGAGCGTGTGGGCCGCCCGCTCGCCGCGCAAGGCGCGATCGGCCAGCCGGCGCAGCTCCCCGTAGACCTGCGGCACCAGGCGATCGAGGGCGCTGCGATCGCCCCGGCGCCAAGCCGCGAGCAGCTGCGTCACCTCCCCCTGCGGAGCGACCGCGGGGACCTCCGACTCGGACGGGCGGTTCACCGGAGAGGGATGATAGCCGAGCCTCCGAGGGATCGGCCGCGAGCGCTCCCGGAGAGACGGGGCGAGGGCCGTAGCCGCTCGCCCCGGCGAGGGGTCAGCCTCGGAACGCCACGACCGGGTCGGTGCGCATGGCGCGCCGCGCCGGCAGCGAGCAGGCCGCGAAGGCCACCAGGGCGAGAGCGATCGGCACGCCGCCGAAAATCGACGGATCGCTTGGCTCGACCCGGAACAACATGTCCGAGAGAATGCGCGAGGCGGCGAACGCGACCGGCAAGCCGAACGCCAGGCCGATCAGCAGCTGGCGGGCGGCTTGGCCGAGCAGCAGGCCGAGGACCTTGGCCGGCGCCGCGCCGAGCGCCATGCGCACGCCGATCTCCTGCGTGCGCTGGCCGACCGAGAACGAGATCACGGCGTAGATCCCGACCGAGGCGAGGAGAAGCGCCGCGATGCCGAAGATCGCGAACAGCGCGGAGAACAGGTCGTTGAAGAAGCGCGCCCGCGCGACCACCTCGTCCATCGTGTAGACGAAGTAGATCGGCAGGTCTTTGTCGACCGCCGTCACCTGGGCGCGCGCCATGGCCGCCAGAGAGATCGGGTTGGCCGGCGTACGCAGGACGTAGGACATCCTGTGCTCCTCGATGCTCTGGCCGAGCGGGAGGTAGATGCCCTGCGGATCCTTCTTGTCGAGCCCGTTCATCGCGAGGTCCGGCACGACGGCGACGATCCGCCGCCAGGGCCCGCTGATCTCGCGGCCGACGCGGATGCGGTGACCGATCGGATCCTCCCCGGGGAAGACTTTCTGGGCGAAGCTGTGATTGACGATCACGACGTTTTCGCGCCCTTCGGTGTCGAGGCGCGAGAAGTCCCGGCCGGAGAGGATCTTCGCCTGGTAGACGTCGAAGAACCCGGCCGAGATCGTCTGCAGTCTCGCCTGCGGCAGCTCGTTCGCCTTGGGGTAGGCGCGCCCCTCGACGGCGTAGAGCTCGGTGCCGGTGCCGTTGACCGGCAGCGACGAGGTCGCGGCCACCGCGGTCACCCCCGGCTTGCCGTCCAGGCGGTCGAGGATCTCCCCGTAGGTGCGGATGCGCTCCGCTTGCGTCGGGTAGGCGGCGTCGAAGAGGGCGACGCGCAGCGTCAGCAAGCTCGCCGTGCTGAAGCCCGAGTCGACATGGCGCAGCTCGACGACGCTCTTGACCATCAGTCCGGCCATGATCAGCAGCAGGCAGGAGAAGGCGATCTCGGCGACGACGATTCCGCGGCTGAACCAGCCGAGGCGGAAGCTCGAGCCGCCGCGCCCTTCGTCCTTGAGCACCTCGTTCAAGTTCGCCCGCGCCGCCTGGAGCGCCGGCACCAGGCCGCAGGCCAGCCCCGAGAAGAGGGCGAGGCCGAGCGTGAAGAGGAGCGCCGCCCCGTCGAGCTCGAAGCGCATCCAGTAAGGCGGTTGGCGATCCGCGATCGCGAGGTTGAACAGGCGGACACCCCAGCCGCCGAGGAGCAGCCCCAAGCCGGCGCCGAGCGCCGCGATCAGGCAGCTCTCGACCATGATCTGCGCCAGGACGCGTCGCCGTCCCGCGCCGAGAGCGGAGCGGATCGCGAGCTCCCGGGTGCGGGTCGACGCCCGCGCCAGCATCAGGTTGGCGACGTTCAGGCAAGCGATCAGGAGCACGCAGAAGACCCCCGCGAGCATCAGGAAGAGCAGGTTCGAGATCTGCGCTGGGATGAACCGCTTGCGCAGCGGCTGCACGAGCGCGTCGACTCCGGCGTTGGTATCCGGGAACTGCTGCGCGAGACGCCGGCTGACCGCGGAGATCTCGGCCGCGGCCCGCTCGAGGGAGAGGCCGGGCTTGAGCCGGCCGAGGACCTGGTAGGCATGGCCGTCGCCGCGCTTGACCTTCGCCGGGTCGATCCGCAGCGGCGCCCAGACCACCTGCTCGTCGGGGAACAGGAAATGCGGCGGCATGATGCCGACGACGGTCGCCGGCTCGGCGTTGACGCGGATCGTGCGACCCAGGATGTGCGGATCGCCGCCGTAGCGGCTGTGCCAGATCTGCCACGACAGGAGCGCGACGGGAGCCGCGGTCGGGCTGTCCTCGCCGGGAAGGAAGTCGCGCCCGAGCGCCGGCTTAACCCGCAGGAGGTGGAACATGTTGGCCGAGATGTTCGCGCCATCGACGCGTTCCGGCCGCTCGGTACCGCTCAGGTTGAAGGTCGTGGGCTCGTAGGCCGCAATGCCCTCGAACGAGGTTTGCGCGCTCCGCCATTCGAGGAAGTCGAGAAGGCCGACCTCGAGGTTTTCCTGATCGCGCGCGAGGTTCTGCTGCTCGAGATCGATCAGGCGGTCGACTTCGGAAAACGGCAGGGGGCGCAGGACGGCGCCGTAGACGATGCTGAACATCGCGGCGGTCAGGCCGATGCCGAGCCCGAGGGCGACGACCGCCGCGAGAGTCTGGCCGGGGGTCTTGGCGATCATGCGCAGGCCGTAGCGCAGATCCTTGAGCAGTTGTTCCATGGTCTGGGTCTCCGGCGGCCGAAGCCGTTCGACCGCTCTACGACCACGGGGGCCGGAAAGTTACACCGCGGACGAATCGGGAGCGAGAAGGAGGAGCGCCAGGAGCGCCGCGCGCTCCGGCAAGCGATCGATCTCCAAGTGCTCGTCTGCCGCGTGGGCTCCCCCGCCGACAGCGCCCAGGCCGTCGAGCGTCGCGGTGAGCGGGCTCGCGAAATTGCCGTCGGATCCGCCTCCGACGGCGGCCTCGCCGAGATCGAATCCGAGGGCGCGGGCGCACTCGACCGCGCGGGCGAACAGCTCGCCGTTGCGCGCCGTGCGCACGAGCGGCG
>DATMZM010000173.1:0-3196 GCA_035607445.1 Thermoanaerobaculia bacterium
GCCGAGCCCGGCGGCACCAAGGTCGCGGCGCGCTACGACCTCGAGCTCGGCTCGGCCGACACCGCGAACAGCACCGCGAAAATTCGTCTCCGGTTCGCGCGCGCGCTGCCCGCCGACCCCGCCGGCCGGTTCGCCGGCTTCGAAGCGGTCTTCGCCGCGCGGCGCACCGAGGCCGATGCGTTCTACGCCGCGCTGCCGGGCGCCTCCGCCGATCCGGAATCCCGGCGCGTGCAGCGGCAGGCGTACGCGGGCCTGCTCTGGAACCGCCAGCTCTATCTGCTCGACATCCCCGAGTGGCTGGCCGGCGATCCGGCGATGCCTCCGCCGCCGGCCGAGCGCCGAGCCGGCCGCAACCACGATTGGTTCCACTTGAACAACTCGCGCGTCATGTCGATGCCGGACAAGTGGGAGTATCCCTGGTACGCGGCCTGGGACCTCGCCTTCCACTGCGTGCCGTTCGCCGAGCTCGATCCGGAGTTCGCCAAGGAGCAGCTGGTGCTCCTGACCCGCGAGTGGTACATGCACCCGAACGGCCAGCTGCCGGCCTACGAGTGGGCGTTCGGCGACGTCAACCCTCCCGTCCATGCCTGGGCGGCCCTGCGCGTCTACGAGATCGACCGCGCGGCGACGGGCCGCGCCGATCGCGAGTTCCTCGAGCGCGTCTTCCACAAGCTGATGCTCAACTTCACCTGGTGGGTCAACCGCAAGGACGCGGAGGGTCGCAACGTCTTCCAGGGTGGCTTCCTGGGGCTCGACAACATCGGCGTCTTCGACCGCAGCTCGGAGCTGCCGACGGGCGGCCACATCGATCAGGCCGACGGCACCGGCTGGATGGCGATGTACAGCCTGAACCTCCTCCGCATCGCCCTCGAGCTGGCGGTCGAGGACCACGTCTACGAGGACATCGCGACCAAGTTCTTCGAGCACTTCCTCTACGTCGCGGGAGCCCTCGCGAACCTGGGCGGCGGCGGCGGCTCGGGCATCGACTTCTGGGACGACGAGGACAACTTCTACTACGACGTCCTCCACCTGCCCGACGGCAGCCACGAGCGCCTGCGCCTCCGTTCGATGGTCGGCCTGATCCCGATGTTCGCCGTCGAGGTGCTCGACTCGGATCTCCTCGACCGGCTCCCCGGCTTCACAGAGCGCATGCGGTGGTTCCTCGACTACCGGCCGGATCTGGCGCAACTGGTCTCGCGCATCCACGAACCGGGCCGGAAGGAGCGCCGGCTGCTCGCTCTCCTCCGCCGCTTTCGTTTGAAGCAGGTGCTCGCCCGCATGCTCGACGAAACCGAGTTCCTCTCCCCTCACGGCGTGCGCGCGCTCTCGCGCCACCACCTCGACCACCCCTACCGGCTCACCGTCGGCGACAGGTCGTTCTCCGTCTCGTACCAGCCGGGCGAATCCGACTCCGGGCTGTTCGGCGGGAACTCCAACTGGCGCGGTCCGGTCTGGTTCCCGGTCAACTATCTGATCGTCGAGTCGCTGCGCCGCTTCCAGACCTACTATGGCGACGAGTTCCGCATCGAGTGCCCGACCGGCTCGGGCCGGCTGCTCAGCCTCGGCCAGATCGCGGACGAGATCGCCCGGCGCCTCGCGAGCCTGTTCCTGCCCGACTTCGCAGGCCGCCGGCCGGTCTTCGGCGATCAGGCGAAGCTCCAGGAGGACCCCTGGTTCAAGGACCATCTCCTGTTCTACGAGTATTTCGACGGCGATACGGGCCGGGGTCTCGGCGCTTCGCACCAGACGGGATGGACGGCGCTGGTGACGAATCTACTCGCCCCGCCCAAGCGATGACCGCCATCCCGAGCTGGGAATTCGGCCGCGAGATCTGCGCGGACTTCGAGCGCTCGAGCCGCCTCGAATGGCTGGAGGGCAACGGCCTCGGCGGCTGGGCGAGCTCGACCGTCTCGGGCGCGCACACGCGGCGCTACCACGGCCTGCTGGTCGCCGCGACCGAGCCGCCGGTGGGGCGGAAGGTCCTGCTCTCGCGGCTCGACGAGACGGTCGTGGCGGGATCGGAGACGTTCGAGCTCGGCGCCAGCCGCTACCCGGGAGCCGTCCATCCGCAAGGCTTCCGCCACCTCATGCGCTTTGCCCGGGAGCCGTTCCCGACCTTCGATTTCGAGATCGGCCCCGCGCGCCTCCGCAAGACGATCGCCGCCGTCCACGGCGAGAACGCGACGCTCGTGCTCTACGAGCTGCTCGCGGCGGACGCTCCCGTGCGCTTGACGCTCCGTCCCTTCTTCTCTGGCCGGGACTTCCACGCGCTCGGCCGCGCCAACGATTTCGTCCGCCGCACGGGCGTTTTCGAGGACGGCACGTTCCGCTACGCGAGCTACGACGGCGTGCCCGCCGTGTTCGTTCACGTTCCGGGCGGCGCGTACGCCGCGAGCCCCGACTGGTACTACAGGTTCCAGTACGACCTCGAACGCGAGCGCGGCCTCGACTTCGAGGAGGATCTGTTCACGCCCGGCACGATCACCGTCGACCTGGCGGCCGGCGAGCGCCTCGGCGTCCTGATCTCGACCGAGCCTCCCGCCGGTCGCGACGCCTGGGATCTCGCGGCGGCCGAACGCGCGCGGCGCGAGGGGTTGCTCGAGCGCTTCGGCAATCCCGATCCCTTCTGCCGCGCGCTCGCCCTCGCCGCCGACGCCTTCCTCGTCCGCCGCGACGAAACGCTCTCGACGGTGATCGCCGGCTACCCCTGGTTCTCCGACTGGGGACGCGACGCGATGATCGCGCTGCCGGGCCTCTGCCTGGTCACCCGGCGCTTCGACGAGGCGAAGGGGATCCTGCGCGCCTTCGCGAACGCGGCAAGCGAGGGGATGCTGCCGAACCGTTTTCCGGACGCCTCGCCCGAAGCGGGCGGCCGGCCCGAGTACAACACCGCCGACGCCACGCTCTGGCTCTTCGTCGCCGCCTGGAGGTATTTCGAGGCGACGGCGGACGGGGCGTTCGTCCGCGACGAGCTGATGCCCGTCCTCAAGGACGTCCTGGCCTGGCACGAGCGCGGCACGCGCCACGGCATCCGGGTCGAGCCCGATGGCCTCCTCCATGCCGGCGAGCCGGGCGTGCAGCTGACCTGGATGGACGCGAAGGTGGGGGATTGGGTGGTTACCCCGCGCACCGGCAAGCCGGTCGAGATCCAGGCGCTCTGGGCGAACGCGCTCGCGATTTTCGCCGAGCTGGCCGA
>DATMZM010000350.1:0-9480 GCA_035607445.1 Thermoanaerobaculia bacterium
GAACAGTGGTGGCCAGGGGCTGAACACCAGGGGTGAGAGCCAGAACACCGGTGATCCGGAGCTGGCCACTGGTGGTGGGCGCCAGAACAGTGGTGGCCAGGGGTTGAACACCAGTGATCTGCGCCAGAACACTGGTGGTGAGCGGCAAAACAGTGGTGATCGGCGGCTGAGCACCGCCCCGGAATCCGGACCGGCGCCGGATCCGGGGGTTGCCGCGTGCGCTTACAGCGGGGGTTGGAGCGGGCCGCCGGTCGCCGATTCGACGTAGTCGAGGATCGCGAGCACGGCCTGGCGGAGCGGGCCGGGGCAGGCCTTCCGGGCCTTGTTGGGATCGAGGTCGAGCTCGTGGATGCCGCCGGCCGCGTCGACCGCGTGGATGACGTAGGCATCCTTCGTCGCTTCGCGGACGCCTTGCGTGACGCCGTCGTGGGACGGGGGGAGGGATCGGTTGCGGGTGACGAAGCAGTCGCCACCTCGCCAGGCGGGAAAGCCCGCGGCGTCGAGCTTGCCGCGCAGGGTGGCGAAGGCCGCTTCGGTGCCCCGGCCGGTCGCGACCCGGGTCGTCGCCTGGTCGATGCTCCGGGTGAGCACGGAAGCGACCGAGCCGTCGGTGAAGATCGTGAGGTTGCGCAGCGCGAACATCGGCTCGACGAGCGGGGACGCGTCGAAGAGGAGCTTGATCGACAGCTTGGCGGTTCCCTCGCCGGCGAGCTCGACCAAGGGGGGGAGGGTCACCGCGACCCCGGTCTGCGGGGGAAGCGATCCGCGGGTCGCCCGCTCCGCGTAGTCGAGCACGGCGACCACGGCGCCGCGGATCTCCTGCCGGCAGAGGGTCGGCGCCTCGGAGCCGAGGCTCAGGCGGTCGATGCGCCCGGAGTCGCCGAACGCATGGAGCGTGTAGCGGTCGCGGGTCCTCTCGGTGAGGATGGAATCCGGTCGCGGCGGCTCGAGGTTGCGGACGATCTCGACGGCGCAGTCCGGATGCTGGCCCTCGAAGCGCGCTTCGTCGAGAGCGCGGAGGAGGTCGTCGAAAGCCGCCTGGCTCCCCGTGCCGGACGCCACGGTCGTCGTCGTTCCGGTCGAGCCGTCGAGGTTCCGGCGGGTGAGCGAAAAGACGACGGAGCGATCGGCGAAGACGGAGATGTGCTTCAACTGGTAGATCTGCGACGTCGTGTCGCACACGTCGCAGAGGAAGACGTCGAAATGGACCGCGGCGATGCCCTCGCTGTCGAGCGCGACCAGCGGGGAACGGGTGGCGATCGAGACGGCCCTCGCCGCCGGCGGGAGCCCGGCGAGGAGCAGCGCGAGGACCCCGAGGGCCCACACCCAATCTCGGCGATGACGCATGGTGCTCTCTCCTTTTCGTCACGGGTCGCGCGAGCTCGGGTCCCCCCTCGAGGGATGGCGCGGCGCAGGCTTCGAGTTTCGCTGACCTCTGCGACAACTTACGGGCCCGGCGGGACGTTCATCTAGAAAACCGGGCCGGCGCGAGAGCCCGGTCGCCGGCGATCGGGGCCGTCCGGCCGGGCGCGACGCCCCGCGGGCGGGGCTCGGCGCCGAGCTCGATCCGGTTTTGTGGGACGAATCACGGCGATAGCAGTTGACTGCGGCGGGCTGTGGCAGTAAGTTGTCACCATAATACCTCGGGAGGTCGACCTTCCATGAACAAGCTGGCGATAGCTTTCCTCGTCCTCGCCCCGTGCGCCGTGGCTGCGAACGCGCTTCAGGTCACCCAGGTCACCCCTCCGGCCGGCTCGATCGTCGGTGCCGGGGAGCAGATCCGCATCTCCTGGAACGTCCAGCTCGACGACGACGCGCTGATCACCGATTGCGAGCAGGAGATCTTCCTCTCGCTCGACGGCGGCGTGAACAACCACCTGCGCCTGACGCCGATGATGAGCCCCCTCGTGAGGGAGTTCATCTGGACCGTCCCCGCGATCCCGGCCAAGCGCGCGGTCCTCGACCTGCGCTTCAGCTGCGCCGAGAGCGAAGAGCTGTTCACGATGACGCCCTGGAACCCGCAGACGCAGTTCCGGTTCACGATCGAGGCGAAAGCGCCGCGTCCGCCGCAGACCGTCTCCGTCGCGAGCACCGACAGGAACGTCGCCAGCGGCGGCGACACCGTGGGCCTGACCTGGCAGAGCTCGGTCAAGGGCGTTTCGAGCTATCGGATCCTCGGATCCTTCGACCGCGGCGCCCATTTCGTGCCCCTGGGCTCCGTCAAGGGCAACGTCAACTCGTTCGAGTGGCGGGTGCCGAGCAACGCCGCGGGCGGCGTGATCTTCCAGGTGGTCGCGAACCGGCGCGACGGCAGCACGGTGGCGGGTCCGATCCCGCTGCGCTCCGACCTCACCGTCGAGTGATCGAACACTGCTCCCCCGGCTGCCTTCTCGGCAGCCGAATCGAATGGGCTTGGCCTTCAGGCGAGTTGGGCCGCCTCTCTTCCGACAGGGCGGCCCAGGAGGATGAGACATGACACGCACATCGCAGCGGGCAGTGGGTCTTCGAGCGGGCTTGACCATGCTCGCCATCGGTCTCGTCGGCGGCGGCCTCTTCGCCGGCTTGAGGCAGGCCGGCGACGGGCTCGCCCCGGCTCCGCGCAGGACGGCGGCCGAGATCGAGCGGCTCGCGTCCAAGCAACCGCAGACCCTCGAGGGCAAGCGCTACCAGCAGATGTCGACGATGGGCGCCATCGCCGCCGGCCTGATCGCGCGGCCGGAGGTCAGCGCGTCGAGCGCGGCGCGCCCGCCGTTCCATCGCGTCATCGGCGGCACCGACATCATCGTGCACGGCGCCGGGGGCGACGTCTCCCTCCAGAGCGAGACCACGATCGCCTCGAACCCGGCGGGCACGGTCCTGACCGCGGGCTACAACGAGCAGCGCGGCTTCGCCATCTCGCCCGTCTCGCTGTCGGGCATCGCGCGTTCGACGGACAGCGGCGCGACCTGGAACGAGGTGCCGGTGGGCACGGGCGGCCTCGGAGTCCTGCCGGGGATGGCCGGCGGCAGCGTCTTCGGTGACCCGGAGCTCGAGTGGAACCCACAGCTCAACGGCGGCGCCGGCGGCTTCGTCTACGCCTCCATCTTCGTCCGCCCGGGCGACGGCCTCCAGGGCATGTGCGTCCACACGTCGGATCCCACCGGCGGCACCTGGGCCGGTCCGTTCCAGGTCACCGCGGCGTTCATCGCCGGCGCCGCGGCCGACAAGGAGTTCATGTCGGTCAACCGGGCGACCGGGCGCATCATGATCAGCTGGACCAACTTCGGCGCCGCGATCGAGATCCGCACCACGTTCTCGGACGACTTCGGCGCCACCTGGTCGCCCGGCGTCGTCATCGGCACGGACACCGGCTTCGTCCAGTCCTCGATGCCGCAGTTCCTGCCCGGGACGACGAACGCGAACTCGACGGCCTACGTCGTCTGGCGGACGATCGACGCCCTCAACAACCACAACGTCGGCTGCTCTCGCTCGACTGACGGCGGGGTCACCTGGAGCCCGCAGGCCGACCTCGACCTCACGGACTTCGCGGTCGAAGACCAGATCGTCGGCAACGACCGCGTCAACACCTCGCCCTCGATCGACGTCGATCCGACGTCGGGACGGGTCTACGTCGTCTACCAGCGCAACAGCCTGGTGGGCTTGGGCGACATCGCGTTCCGGACCTTCACCGGCGCCTGCGCCGCCGGTACGCCGACGCTGATCGACAGCAATCCGGGCAACGACCGGGCGCAGTGGTATCCGAACGTCACCGTCGACGATTCGAACGGCAGCGTCCACGTCATCTGGCTCGACCAGGACGTCGAGGACACCGGCGACATGACGGAGGCGATGTACACCCGCTCGACCAACAACGGCACGACCTGGACGCCGCCGACGCCGGTTCTCGACGGTCCGTTCCACGCCGGCTACGGCAACGACACCAGCCAGCCGAACCTGGGCGACTACAACCAGAACGTCGTGGTGGCCGGCTTCCACTACTCGGTTTGGGGCGCGACGTCGCGCCGCGTTCGCTTCGACGACGGCCAGCCGACCTCGGCTTCGACGATCACGCCGGACACCTACGTCGACAAGCGCGCCGTCAGCCAGCAGATCGTCCCGCTCCGGTTCAAATCGCAGACCACGGCCGAGGCGAGCTGCAACGCGCTCGGCAACGGCTTCCTCGACCCGCGCGAATCGGTGAACCTCTCCGTGACGCTCGAGAATTACGTCACCAATCCGGTCTCTTCGCCGACGACGATCACCGCCATCTCCGGCACGATCTCGACGGCGACCGCGAACGTGACGATCGACACGCCGACCGTCGCGTTCCCGAACATCGCGGCCGGCGGGACCGGCGCCAGCGTAGCGCCCTTCAAGTTCACCCTCGGACCGGCGTTCGTGCCGGGCACCGAGATCGATTTCAACCTGGCGCTGACCTCGACGCAAGGGACGACCGAAATCCCGCTCACCGTCGACACCGGGACCCCGGGGACGATGACGAGCCTGCTCAGCGAGAACTTCGAGGGGGTCACGCCGCCGGCGCTGCCCGCCGGCTGGACGTTGTCCAACGGCGGTCCGGCCTCGCCGGACGATCCGTGGTTGACCGCGGCGGCGCCGCTCGCCGGCACGGCGAGCAATTGGCTGTTCCACGACAACGACGGTTCGGTCGAAGAGTTCCGCCGCGCGTTCTCGCCGGTCATCGCGATCCCGGCGGCGGCGGGCAATTCGTACGTCCTGCTCGATTTCGACATCCGGTACAACACGGAGGACGAGCCGACGCAGGTGGTGCAGGCCTACGACGGCCTGACCCTCCGCATCACCGATCAGACCAGCGGCGCGCTGCTGCGCTCGGTCCTGACCGAGGCGTTCGCCAAATCGATCCAGTCCGGTGCGATCAAGCACTTCCCCAAGCACCTGATCCGGGACAACTCGGCGCCGTACTTCCAGGACATGTCGGTCTGGGCCGGCGACTCGGGCGGCGTGCAGCACGTCTCGATGGTCTTCCCGGGCATCGGCATGGTCGGTCGCTCGGTCCAGCTGCGCTGGGAGTACACCGAGGATTCGAACGGTAACTGCACCATCGCGGGTCACGTCGCCCCGTGCGGCGTCGCGGTCGACAACATCGTGTTCAAGCTGCAGGAGTTCACCTCGGTGCCCTGCCCGAACTCGGACCTCTCGATCGTCAAGACGGGTCCGTCGACGATCCAGGCCGGCGACCAGGTGACCTACACGCTCCAGGTCACCAACAACGGCCCCGACACGGCGACCAACGTCACCGTGACCGACACGCTGCCGACCGGAGCCATCTTCGTGAGCGCAGGCGGCACCGGCTGGACGTGCAATCAGGCCGCGGGAATCGTCACCTGCACGACGCCGAGCTTGCCGGTCGGCCCGGCGCCGGTGATCACCATCGTGGTGAACACGCCGAACACCCTCCCGGACGGCTCCACCTTCTCGAACTCGGCGAGCGTCACGGCCGATCAGTTCGACACCGTGGTCCCGGGCAGCAACAGCTCGACGTCGGCCGCAACGGTCCGAGGTGCCCCGGTGACCGAAATCCCGACGCTGTCGACCGTGGGCTGGCTCACGCTCGTGGCGCTCCTCGCCGGCCTGTCGATCCTCATGCTCAGGCGGCGGAACGCGTAACCGGCGTCGAACCTCTCCCTGTTTCCGAGCCTCTCCTTCGGGCCTCTCCGCTCCATGCGGGGAGGCCCGAACGGTTTTTTAGGCTGCGCGGCCGGCCGGACTCTTGACTGTTCATGCAGATTCATGCAGGATTCTCTGCATTCTTTTGCATGGAGGAGTCGATCCGACCCATGGACCTCGAAGACGATTCTCACCGCGACCGGCGACGGGTGATCCTGGAGCTCCTCCGGAACCACCGGGTCGCGAACCAGCTGGAGCTGGTCGGCCTCCTCGCCGAGCGCGGCCTCGAGGCGACGCAGTCGAGCGTCAGCCGCGACCTCCGCTTCCTGGGGATCGCGAAGGTCGCCGGCCGCTACGTCGCGCCGGCGCCGGCCGGCGAGGGGCGGAGCGACCTTTCGGCGATCGTCCGATTCGTCCTCGGCGCGCGGACCGCGGGGCCGAACCTGGCCGTGATCTCGACGCCGGCGGGGGGAGCGCAGGCTGTCGGGCTCGCGATCGACGGCGCGGGCTGGCCCGAGGTCGTCGGCACCCTGGCCGGCGACGACACGGTGTTCGTCGCGACCGCGAACGCGCGCGATCAGCAGCGGTTCCTCCTCCACCTGGACTTCCCGCGGGAGGGCAACGAGCGGTGACCGATAGCCAGACCGACCGCCGGATCGAGAGCCGGGCCGCGCCGGGGGAGCCGATCGTCCTGGCGTTCTCCGGCGGGCTCGACACGTCGTACTGTATCCCCTGGCTCGCCGAGACCTACTCTCGAGAGGTGGTCACGGTGACGGTCGACACCGGCGGGCTCGATGCGCGAGCCGCCGAGGAGCTCGCCGTCCGCTCGCGCGCGCTCGGCGCTGTCGAGCACCGGCTGGTCGATGCGCGCGACGAGTTCTTCGCTCGCGTCCTGCGCTTCCTGATCTTCGGCAACGTCCGCCGCGGCCAGGTCTACCCCCTGTGCGTGGGCTCCGAGCGATCGATCCAGGCCCAGGCGGTGGCGCACGCCGCCGCCCTCCTCGGCTCGCGCACGGTGGCGCACGGCTGCACGGCGGCCGGCAACGACCAGGTGCGCTTCGAGGTGGCGCTCCGGATCCTCTCGCCCGACGTCGAGATCCTGGCGCCCGTGCGCGACCAGCCGCGCCCGCGCGCCGAGCAGGTCGCCTACCTCGAAGCGCGGGGTCTGCCGGTGCCGCCGTTCGGCGCCGCCTACTCGATCAACCGCGGCCTCTGGGGCGTGACGATCGGCGGCAAGGAAACGCTTCGGAGCGAGGGCTCGATCCCGGAGGAAGCCTGGGTGCTCTCCCGCGGCGCGTTCGCCGCGCCGCGAGAGCCGGTCCGGCACACGGTCGCCTTCGAGCGCGGGGTGCCGGTCGCCTGGGACGGCGAGGCGCTCGCGCCGGTCGCCTTGGTCGAGAGGATCGAGAGCGAGGCCGCGCCCTATGCGATCGGCCGCGGCATCCACCTGGGCGACACGATCCTCGGCTCCAAGGGGCGCGTCGCTTTCGAGGCGCCGGCCGCGGAAGTGCTGCTGACAGCCCACCGCGAGCTCGAGAAGCTGACGCTCACCGGCCGCCAGCAGCGGGTGAAGGAGGGGATCGCCTCGATCTACGGCGACCTCGTCCACGAAGGGCAGCATCTGGAGCCCGCCTGCCGCGACGTCGAGGCCCTGCTCCTCTCGTCGCAAGAGCGGGTGACCGGCGAGGCGCGCCTCCTCTTCCGCCCCGGGAGCCTGTTCGTCGAGGGGGTCGCCTCGCCCCATTCGCTGCTCGCGGCGAGCCGCGGCGCCTACGGCGAGGCGGCCGGCGAATGGACGTCTCGAGACGCGCGCGGCCTGTCGCGCCTCGCGGCCCTGCCCGGCATGCTCCACCACCGCGCGGCGAACGAGGCGGCGCCATGAGGGCCGTCGTGCTCGACAAGATCGCCTCCGTGACCCGGAGCTGCCGGCTCAAGCGGGAGGTGCTGATCAGCGCCGAGATCCCCTGCCGCGAGGGGATCGTGGTCGCCGTCCGCGTCGCGAACGACAAGTCGACCTACAACCAGCTGGAGCTGCCGAGCGGCCGGATGGCCCAGGTGAAGAAGGGCGACGTGGTCGCCGGCGCCCTCGGCCACCGCCATGCTCTCTTCGGCTATTCGGGCCATCTGCCGGACCACCTCGTCGTGGGCGACCGGATCCACCTGCTCAACATGGGCGGCGTGCTCGGCATCTGCGACTCGAGCAACCCGGACCTCGGCCCGCCGTTCGAGGGCGAGGTGCTGGGCGCCGTCCTCTCGTTCCCGTTCCTGGGCGAGAGGGTCGGGGTGCCGGCGCGCATCGGCGAGCGTCCGCTCGACCTCGCGGCTCCGCTCGACGTGCTCGACGTGCCGGTCGTCGCCTTCGTCGGATCGTGCATGAACAGCGGCAAGACGGCCGCCGCCTGCGCCGTGATCCGCTGCCTGACGCAATGGGGCTACACGGTCGACGCCTTCAAGGCGACGGGGGTCTCGCTGCGCCGGGACATCCTGGCGATGGAGGATTCGGGCGCGCGAACGACGGCGATCTTCACCGATCTCGGCGTGGTTTCGTCCGCGCCGGAAAACGCCCCGGCGGTGACCCGGACGTTGCTCACCCAGCTCGCGGCCGGCCGGCCGGAGGCGATCGTCGTCGAGCTCGGCGACGGCCTGCTCGGCGCGTACGGCGTCGACGCGATCCTGGAGGACGCCGACATCCGAGCCGCGCTCACCGCGGTGGTGCTCGCCGCCAACGATCCGGTCGCCGCCTGGGGGGGCGTCCGCCTGCTGCGCGAGCGCTACGGGATCGAGCCCGTCGGGGTCACCGGACCGGCGAGCGACAACCTGGTGGGCACCCGGATCATCGAGGAGACCCTCGGCGTGCCGGCGATCAACGCGCGCATCGACGGCGAGAGGCTCGCCAAGCTGGTCCGCTCCCGGCTGGTGCCCTACGACCCGGCGCGCGCCGCCGGCGGGGAGATCGTCTCGTGAGCGCGCCGACGCGGACGATCGTCCTCGGCGGCACGGGCTACGTGGCGGGCGAGCTGCTGCGGCTGCTCGCGGTCCACCCGTTCCTGCGCGAGGTCGCGGTGATCTCGGAGAGCCAGCCGGGCAAGCGGGTCGAGGAGGTCTTTCCGCACCTCGCGGGTGCCTTTCCCGATCTCGTCTTCCAAGGCGGCGAGAGCCTCGAGCGGCTCGTCGGCGAGAACGACCATGTGGCGGTCTTCTCGGCCGCGCCGCACGGCGCTTCGGCGCCGCTCCTCGATCGGGTGCTCGACCAGGCGGAGCGCTCGGGAGCGCGGGCGAACCTGGTCGATCTCTCGGCCGATTTC
This sequence comes from Thermoanaerobaculia bacterium, assembly GCA_035607445.1. Taxonomy (GTDB): domain Bacteria; phylum Acidobacteriota; class Thermoanaerobaculia; order Multivoradales; family UBA5704; genus DASYKS01. Next base: position 8,931 of record DATMZM010000350.1, read on the forward strand.
CGCTATCCGACGGCGCTCGAGTACGAGCGGGTCTACGGCCATCCGCACGGTGCGCCGGGACGGATCGGATCGTTCGTCTCCGCCGTGCCGGAGCTCGCGACGGGGCCCGGCTTCGCGGGCGCGCGGCACGTTTGCCTCCCCGGCTGCTTCACGACCGCGGTCCTCCTCGCGGTCGTGCCGCTCTTGAGGCTCGGTCTGATCGAGCCCCGGTTCTCGGTCGTGGCGGTGACCGGCAGCACGGGCGCCGGCCGGACGCCGACGGCGACGACCCACCATCCCGAGCGGCGCAGCAACGTCTTCGCCTACAACCCGCTCGGTCACCGGCACGAGCCGGAGATGCGCCTGCACGCGAGCGCCGCGGCCGGCGCTCCGGTCGAGATCGCGTTCGTGCCGCAGTCGGGACCCTACGCGCGCGGGATCTACGCGACGATCCAGGCCCGCACCGCGCGGCCGACCACGACCGCTCAGGCGGTCGCGGAGCTCGCGGCGTTCTACGCCGGATCGCCGTTCGTCGCGGTGGGCGAGAAGCCGCCGCGCCTCCAGGACGTCG
>DATMZM010000185.1:0-2618 GCA_035607445.1 Thermoanaerobaculia bacterium
GCGACGACCTGCTCGACCGGCAGCGGGGGCATGCCCATCTCCCGGCGCAGGCGGTTGACCGCCGTCGCGAGATCGCGCCGGGAATCGATCAGGGTGCCGTCGAGATCGAAGACGAGCGCTGCCGGCGGCGCGCCCGGGAGCATCACGCGGCGAGGAACTCGGCCTGAACGCGCCGGGGCAGGATGCCGGCTTCGAAGCCCCGGTCGAGGAGCAGCTGCACGGCGCGGCGGCCGGCGTCTCCATAGTCGCGGGTCCACTCGTTGACGTACATGCCGACGAACGTGTCGGAGCGCGCGAGGTCGTCCTCGAGGCCGCGGGCGTAGCGGATCGCGTAGCCGAGCGCCTCCTGCCGGTGATCGAGACCGTAGGCGATGCTCTCGGTGAGCAGGCGACAGAGGCGGCGCTTCAGATCCTCCGGGATGTCGCGGCGGATGCCGTTGCCCCCGAGCGGCAGCGGCAGGCCGGTCTCACCCTTCCACCAGGCGCCGAGGTCGACGACCGCGTGGAGGCCCTGTTCTTGGAACGTCAGCTGCCCCTCGTGGATGACGACGCCCGCGATCGCCTCGCCGGACGCGACGACGTCGAGGATCTCGTCGAACGGCACGATCGCCGTCTCGACGCTCGGTTGCCAGAGCCGCAACGCGAGATGGGCCGTCGTCAGCTGGCCCGGGATCGCGATCGTCCGGCCGGCGAGGTCGTCGCGCGTGAGCGGCTCTTTCGCGACCACGACCGGGCCGTAGCCGTCGCCGAAGCTCGCGCCCGAAGGCATGATCTGGTAGCGGTCCGCGAGATGCGCGTAGCCGTGGAAGGAGAGCGCGGTGATCTCGTAGGTCCCGGCGAACGCGGCCTGGTTGAGGGTCTCGATGTCGCGCAGCTCGTGAGCGACCTCGAGGCCGGAGACGTCGAGGAGCCCCTGGGTCAGGGCGTAGAACATGAAGGCGTCGTCAGAATCCGGGCTGTGCGCGATGCGGACGAGGGTCTCGGTAGCCGTGGCGGTCATAGTGCCCGAAGGGTATCAGGGGCGAATCGAGAATGGCGAATCTCGGGCGAATCGAGAATGACGAATCTCGAATCACGAATTAGGGCTGGAATTCGTGATTCTCGATTCGCCATTCGTCATTCAATTCTCCTCGAACAGCCCGCCCGCGGATGGCGCCGCGAAGACGTGGCCCCTCTCGGCCGGATCCACCCAGACCTTTCCCAGCGCGCGCCGGAAGGCTCCCCAGGGAGCGATCGCGCTCGGCGCCGGAGCCCAGGTCTCGCCGCCGTCGCGGCTTCGGAGCAGGCCGCTGGCCGAAGCCGCGTAGAGGTCTTGCGGCGCGGCGGGATCGATCGCGAAGCCGGAGACTCGCTGCGGGAGCGGGAAGGTGTGGAGGACGACGAAGATCGCGCCGTCGTCGTCCGATCGTAGGAGCTCGGTGCCGGTCAGGAAGTAGAGGCTGCTCGGCGCGCCCGGAACGAACTCGACGTCGCCCGTGCCGTCGAGCAGCTTCGACCAGGTGAGGCCGCCGTCCGCCGTGCGATAGATCGCCGGGTTTCCCGGCGGCAGGCGCGGATTGTGCTGCGCGTAGTCGAAGGCGAAGGCGAACAGCCGGTCGGGATCGTACGGGCTCGCCTGGAGCCGCACGACGTTCCGCTCGCCGCCGGCAGGATGCTCGGGTGTCGGCGGGATCGCCGGCTCGAGGGTGGTCTGCCAGGTCGCGCCGCTGTCCGTGCTCCGCACGATGCCGATCCTTCCCCCGGCGAGCAGAGCGCCGCCGTCCGCGAACGCGAGCGAGGTCACGGACGCGCTGAGGACGTCGCCGCCTCCCGCCGGCTGCCAGAGCACGACGTGCCCGCCGAGGATCGCCGCGAAGCGGGCGACCGAGGCCGGATCGAAGGCGAAAGCGCGCGCGTCGATGAAATCCGCCGGAGCGTTCTGCAAGCCGAGCCGGGTCCAGGTCGCGCCGCCGTCGACCGAGAGGTCGGTGCGTCCATCGCAGAAGTCGCGGATGCAGCCGTGGAAGGTCTCGAGCGCGACGTGCGAGGGATCGAGCGGATGGAACGCGAGAGCGGAGACGCCGAACGCCTCGATTCCGCGCTCGGAGACCCGTTCGGACCGCGAGCTCGAAACCGGGCGGAAGAGGTCGCCGCCGGCGGAGAGGTACGGGCCGCCCAGCACGGCGGCGAGGGAGAACGGATCGGCCGCGATCTCGGCGGGCGAGAAGAAGACGAGCGGGCGGAACGTGCCGCCTCGCCCCGCCTGGTCGCTCGCGGAGATCCCGTCGCGCCGAAGGGCCAGGATCCGGCGCGGATTGCCCGGCTCGGAGGTGACGTCGAGCGCTCCGCTTTGAACGAAGGCGACGCGATTCCAATGCCCTCCCCCGTCGCCGCTCCGGTAGAGGCCGCCGGCCGAAAAGGAGCCGCGGAACGAGGCGAAGACGCTCGCCGGCCGGCCGTAGGTCGCGTGGAGCGCCAGGATCTCGTCGGCGGGCTTGAGGGCGATCGCTCCCGTCAAGCGGAACGTCCGGGCGCCGTCGGTGCTCTTCGCGATCCGTCGGGCCGCGGGGTCCCAGGCGTAGACCGTGCCCGGCTCGTCCGGCGCGGCGGCGATCGGCGGCTCGACCCCCGGGATCTCG
>DATMZM010000414.1:0-3370 GCA_035607445.1 Thermoanaerobaculia bacterium
CAACCGGGCCAGGCGGGATGCCCTGTACGAGGAGATCCAAGAAGGCTGGCTCGACGCCCGCACCGCCCGCTTCACCCATCAGCTCGTGCGGGTGGCGGAAGAGCTGCGCTCGGCGCCGATCGAAGAACCGGCTGCGACCGCCACCGATTGAAACGGGGCGGAATCAGGGGCTCGAGGCCTTCGCCCCGACCCCAAACGGGAGCTCAGTCCGCCAGCCCCAACTCCTCGAGCACCTGCACCTCGAAGATCCGATCGGCGATCGCGCCCAGCTCGTCGAGCGAGCGAATCGCCTCGACTCGCCTGCGCAGCGCCGGAGAGACTTGCCCGAACCGCTGATCCAGTTGCCGGAGCACCGTCTGCCGGAGGCGGTCGACGCCCTTCTCTACTCCTCTCTCGATGCCTTTCGCGACACCCTTGGCTTCGATCTGATCGGCCCAGGTCAGTTCCATCTCTTCCACCTCCAGAGAGTCGCGAGTGCGGAGCGCGTCAAATTCCGTAGCCTCCCGACCCGTCAATTGTAAATACGTTTCGACGCAGTTGACCAACAGGAGTCGCTCGACCTCGCCGATTTTCGCTCCGGCGATCCGCCGCAGCAGCTCGAGCTTGAGCCCTACGCGGCCGAGAGCGCCGGGCCGGGCCAGGGCGGCGAGGCCCCAGGCGAGAGGCTCGGGCCGGGCGAGGAGATCCTCGGCTGGCATCCTTGAGAGCCCGAACGACAGATACGAGAAGCGTGTGGTCTCCCGTCCGCGCGCCTCTTCGATGTGGACCGCCCACACCGGTCCTGACGGCCCGCCATGCAGAAAGACGACGAGAGAGACGAGAGGCTCGCGATGGCGCAAATGGAGTTGGAGCGAGTAACGCCAGAGGCGGCGCCCAATGGTCGATCGGGCTTGTTTTTCGATCTCGAGATGGACCAGGAGCCTGGTTTCCCCCGCTTGATCCGGAATCGCCGCCAGAAGGTCGACCTCGCGGCGCTTGCCTTCCGGAACGAGAGACAGCTCCTTTTCGAGGAACTCGATGCCCTTTCGGGAGAGGCCTGCCGCCAGCTCGCCGTCAGCCAGAGCGAGGAGATCCAGAAAGAAGGCGCGGAACAAATTCTTGAACAACCGGTCGTGGCTGGTCATGGTGGAGAGTCCCTCCACCCTGTAATAGACGGAAAACACCCCCCTCGATCTCAACACTTCGGGGCTTTTTCCCCCGAAATCGAGCCGCGCCTTCAGTCCGGATAGACGAACGTCACCGTCTTTTCGACCTCGGGCAAGAGCGTCCGATGGACCGGACAGGTGTGGGCGGTCCGCTCGAGCTTCGTTCGTTGGTCAGGCGAGAGGCCGGCCGGCATGCGGATCTCGACCGGCAGCGCGCCGATCCGCCGCGGATCGTTGACCATGTGCTTCTCGACCCGGAACGAGAACTCCTCGGCCGGGATGCCGTCCCGCTCGGCGACGATCGCCATCGTCGTGACCATGCACGAGCCGAGCGCCGCCGCGACCAGATCGGTGGGGGAGAACGAGCTGCCGTCTCCCTTGTTGTCGACCGGTGCCGCGGTCTTGAGCAGCGCCCCGGACGGTCCGTGCGTCAGCTCCATTTTCAGATTGCCGATGTACCTGCCGGTGATCTCGACCGCCATCTGAGCCTCCTCGAAAGTCTCCGAGCGGAGAGTATCCGGTCAGCCGAGATCGGCAAAGAAGCGCAGGTATTCGTCGATCACCCGCTCGATCGAGGTCGCCTCGCGCACCGCGCGCATCCGCTCGAGCCCGTCCCGCCATTCCGGACCGCCGAAGGTCGCCCGGACCTTCTCGACCCCCTCGAGCACGGCGTCGAGCGAGGCATCCCGCGTGTAGTACGGGTAGTCCTCGCCGAGGAACTCGAGGGTGCTCAGGTCCCGCGTCGTGATCAGGTTCGCGGCGCAGGCCGCCGCGGTCGACACCTTGCAATTCGGCTTGTAGAGAAACTCGCGCCCCGCCTCGCGCACCGAGAGATGGCAGTTGTAGTCGAGAGCGCGCCGGAAGTAGTCGCCGTCGAAGCAGTCGACGCCCGGCACCCTGCCCCAGAGCCGGAACGAGCGGGCGAGGCCGAAATAGCCGATCGCGAGCTCCCCCTCGGGCAGGCGGTTGACCACGTAGCGGGGATCCCACTGGTGGTAGATCACCCGGTCGAGCTGCCCGGGCCGGCCGAAGTCCTCGGTCTGCCGCCGGTTCTTCCAGATCATCCCGTCGAACCAGAGCCGGTTCTTGATCCGCCGCTTGAAGACGACCGTGTCCTGGACGTCGAGGACGGTCTTGTTGCGATTCCGCCGCGCCCGCGCGAGATGCCACCAGCGCGAGGTCTTGATGAAGACGAGGATCGCGTCCCGCACGTCCTCGACGTCGTCCGGATAGACCGACCGGGCCTCGCACCCCCGCGCCCGCAGAGCTTCGGCGATCTGATCGCCAGCCATGACGGTCGAGCCCTTGTCGTAATACTTGACGAAGTAGACCGGACGCATGGATCAGCTTGAGTCCTACTCGCCGAACATCGCCGGCGAAAGCCCGATGTCGACGATGCTGCACCCTGGCCGGATCGAGAGGCCGCGGCGGCGGGCTTCTTCGAGGACCCGGGTATCGGCCGAGCCGGGATTGAACCAGACTTCGCCCGCGCCCTTCGCCGCGATGTCCGGCAACATGGAGAGCGTGATCGGGGGCGGCAGGTAGACGCTGATCCGATCGAGCGGCTCGGCGATCTCGGCGAGCTTCGCGAAGGCGGGAAAGCCCTCGACCTCGGTCTCCGTCGGATGGATCGGAAAGACCCTGTAGCCCGCGTGGGCGTAGGCGCGCACGCACTTGTTGCCGTATTTGCGGCGGTCGTGTGAAGCGCCGAGAACGGCGATGGTCTGCATGATCGTTCCCTCCTTCGCTGCAAGAAATGACGGCGCCCCTCAGCGCACGACCATCCTCTCATCGCCCAGGCGCCGCGTGGCGCCGCTCGAGTCGAGGTGCTCGAGGAGCGGGATGGCCCACTTGCGCGAGAGCCCGAAATGATCCTTGAAATCGCCGATCGTGAAGCGGTCCCAGCCGGTCGCGAGCAGCCGGCGCTTCAAGTCGGCGAGCGCGCTGCTCGCCAGGATCAGGCCGGAGGGGAGCTTGGTCAGCTCGCCCTTCGCCACCAGGTGCCGGATCACCCCTTCGAGGATCTGCGGCTTGGCGTTCAGATCGCGCTGGATGTCGCCCGGCGAGGGGACCTCGATCCCGCCCTCCTGGAACCGGGCGAGGACCTCTCGCGACAGCTTCGACTCCTCGCTCGTCAGCTCGGGGCCGCGGCCGGGGAGCGTCACCTGGTCGCCCCGAACCTCGAGGATCTTCTGCTTGCCCAGCCAGTCGAAATAGACGTCGGC
>DATMZM010000009.1:0-12473 GCA_035607445.1 Thermoanaerobaculia bacterium
CGAAGATCCGATCATTCATCCGATTCACGAGATTACAGGCGGCCCGGCTCGGGTTCCGAACGGAGCGGATCGAATGCGGACAGTCCGGATCTCGTTCCGAGGACCACAGATCCGGTTCCCGGAGGTCTGGACCGGGCTCCGGTGGCACCGTGGCACCGGCACTGGATCGCGGTCCTCTGGATCCGTGTCCGGATGGCTCGGATCCGGCTCCCGCGGGCGAGGGGCAGGCAGCTGGCCGACAACGCGAGATAGCCGAGGAAGCAGAGGTACACTCGTTACGGTGCTCACTCCATGGTTGTTGCCACACCGGCCTGCCCTCAGAGGTCTTTGCGGATTGATCGATCAATCTGCATCAGCTCCACGGGGGCTCCCTTGACCTCAATCATGGCAACGAGCACGCCCGGGCTTGGACGATTGGGCGGAATCAGGACCTTGTAACCCTCCAGGGCCGCCTCCATCTCGTCCACTTCGAACGCCACGTGCGGGACCGTTTTGACCAGCTCGGGGTAGGGCGCGTCCGCCCAGTACCGTTGCCACTGAATGCCGAAGGGGTTATCGGCATGGTCGCTCACCGTCACCTTGAGATGAGGCAGATCGATCTCCCCCGCGAAGCGTTCGGTGGTTGGGATGCCGATGTGATGGTATTTCGTTTTCATCTGTGGATTCCTGCGCTATCCGCGGGCCCCAACCTCTAGTCGGTGCGGGCGCCCATGTACGCTGCCCAAGCGAGCGAAGCGTGCCCCTCACTCAAGACGAGACACGTGACTCCCCACGTCCTTCGGCAATGCCGCCCGGCCGCTCCGCGAGGAGCTCGAGGGCGGCGAGGAAGTCTTCGGGGCGGCTGCTGCGCAGGCGCGAGACGATGAGGAACCAGCCGGAGAGCGCGAGGAGCGCTCCGAAGGGCGCGAGGGGCACGAGCGCGGGGAAGAACGGCCAGGCGACCGTGACCACGCCTCCCGCGGCGGCCAGGAGGAGGACGACGACCGCGGCGCCCTGGACGCGCCACTGCTCGCCGGTCGGCGCGAGCGCGAGCCGAGTGCCCTGGCCGGTCGGTTCCGCGGTGATCCGGGCCTCGATGATGCCCAGGCGCAGGCCCGCCCGGACCGGCAGTTGGAGCGCGCCGCCGTCGCCCTCCCGTTCGAAGGCGGCACCCCACTCCTCGGCCGCGCGCTCGACGAGGGCGAGCGCTTCCCCGACCGGCCGCGCGATCTCGACCGACCGCTCGCCGCTCGGCTCGCCGCCTGGCTCAGGGTGCCGGCTCAAGCGGCCTCGGCCAGGATCTCGTCGAAGAATTCCTCGACGGCGGCGAGGAACGCCGGCACGTCGGGCAGCTGGTTGATGTTCTGGCGCAGGTGCCGGCCGTTCGGCAGGCCGTGGGTATACCAGCCGGTGAACTTGCGCAGCTTGTGGAGCGCCCAGGTGCCGCCCTCGCGCTCGGCGACCATGCGGAAGTGGCCGAGGATCAGGTCGCGCCGGTCGGCGAGCGACGGCTCGGTGATGGCTCCGGGACCGCCTCCCGACATCCGGACCGCGATCTGGCGGAACAGCCAGGGGTTGCGGGTCGCGCCGCGTCCGACCATGACGCCGTCGCAGCCGGTCGCCTCCCGCATGCGGAGAGCGTCCTCCGGCTCCTTGACGTCGCCTTTGCCGATCACCGGGATTTGCAGCGTCTCCTTGAGCTTCGCGAGGTGCGTCCAGTCGGCCTCGCCGGTGAACATCTGGCGGGCGGTGCGGGCGTGCATCGCGACCGCGGCGACGCCGTTCGCCTCGCACATCCGGCCGAGGTCCAGGTAGTTGCGCCGGCAGTCGTCGAGGCCGAGCCGGAACTTGACCGTGAGCGGGATCGAGATCGCCTTCTTGACGGACGAGACGATCTCCTCGGCGAGCGCCATGTCGCCCATCAGCGCGGCTCCCGCGCACCCCTTGAGGACCTTGTTCGCCGGACAGCCCATGTTGATGTCGCAGATGTCGGCCCCGAGCTCCTCGACGACGAGCGCCGCCTCGCGCATGGTCGCCGCGTCCGAGCCGTAGATCTGGATCGCGAGCGGGCGCTCCTCTTCGCTGAAGAACATCAGCTCGCGGGTCCGCAGGTTGCCGTTGACGATCGCGCGCGAGGAGATGAACTCCATCGAGACGACGCCGACCCCGCCGATCCGCCGCACGATCAGCCGGAAGTCGCGGTCGGTCACCCCCGCCATCGGCGCGAGCCAGAGCGGCGGGTCGACCCGCACGTTGCCGATCATCACCATGACCGGCGGAGTTTAACCCGGCTTTTTCGCGCTCCGGCCGACCCCGTAGGCGATCAGGGCGCCCAGGGCCGCCCATTCGAGGCCGCCGCAGGCGAGGCTGAGGGCGAGGAGCCGCCCTCCCCCCTGACCGAGATAGGCGAGAGAGGCGGGGAAGCTCATCCAGACGAGCATGTTCGACGCGCTGAACGAGCCCCAGGAGCGCCAGACCCAGAGGGCCGCGAGGGTGTGGATGAGGAAGCCCGAAATCCCCGCGTTGCGCACCGCGCGGCGCATCTCCCGTTCGCTCATGGCGTCTCCTCGGCCGGGGCGGCGAGCCGGAACCCGTAGTCGGCGTACTGCAGCCGGGGAGGAATCGACGAGCGCGCCGCCGAGCGGCTTCCCTTGATCTGGTGCCGCCAGGAGCCGCCGCGGGACGCGCGCCTCGACCCGATCGCGGGTCCCGCCGGAGCGTCGACCGGCGAGACCTCGTAGTACGCGGTGTCGTACCAGTCGGCGCACCACTCGTGGACGTTCTCGCCGAGGCCGAGAAAGCCGAGAGGATGGAGCGACGGATAGGAATCGACCGGCTCCGGGCCGGCCAGCCAGCGGCCGGCGTAGTCGGGCAGCGACTCCGGCGGATCGTCGCCCCACGGGTAGAGCGCCTCGCGCCCGGCCTTGGCGGCGCACTCCCACTCGGCTTCGGTCGGCAACCGCGCCGCCGTGCCGGTCTCCTGGCGAAACCAGAGGCAGTAGGCGACCGCGTCCTCCCAGGAGGGGCCGACCGCGGGCATCCGCGGATGGCCGAACGCCGGGTCGTTCCAAAACGGCGGCTCCGGCCGGCCGGTCGCGGCCAGGAACCTGCAGTAGTCCTCCCTCACGACGGGCGCCCGGGCGAGGCGGAACGGCTGGAGCCGCACCGCGTGGCGCGGGTTCTCGTCCTCTTTCGGTCCGCCGCCCATCCAGAAGCGGCCGGCGGCCAGGTCGATCCATTCGGGGTCCATGGCGGGCAGCATAGCGCTCCGGGCCGGCGAGCGCGGGAAGCCGAAATCCGCGGCGAGCGGAGCGGGGCGATGTGCTAGCTTAAAGCGCCCCGCCATGATCGACGTCGCGAAGCTCGCCGAGCCGGGTACTCCTGAAGAGATGCTGGTGCGGCGCTTGGATTTCGAGCGGCTGCCGCGCCACGTCGCGATCATCATGGACGGCAACGGCCGCTGGGCGAAGCGGCGCGGCCTGCCGCGGGCCGAAGGGCACCGGGCGGGCGTCGAGTCGGTGCGGGTGACGGTCGAGACCGCGGCCCGGCTCGACCTCGAAGTCCTCACCCTCTACGCCTTTTCGGTCGAGAACTGGAAGCGGCCCCGGTTCGAGGTCTGGACCCTGATGAACCTCCTCAAGGACTACGTCCGGCGGGAGACCGAGAACCTGGTCGAGAACAACATCCGCTTGAAGGTGCTCGGCCGCTACCGGGAGCTCGATCCCTCGGTCGTCCGGGAGCTCGACCGCGCTCTCGAGGCGACCGCGCACTGCACGGGGATGTCGTTCGACATCGCCCTCAACTACTCCGGGCGCTGCGAGATCGTCGACGCCTGCCGGGGCATCGTCGCCGACTGGGCGGCGGGAAAACGGGCGGACATCGACGAGGAGACGATCGGCCGCTACCTCTACACCTCGGGCCAGCCCGATCCGGATCTGCTGATCCGGACCTCCGGCGAGCTCAGGGTGAGCAACTTCCTGCTCTGGCAGATCGCCTACACGGAGATCTGGGTCACTCAGACCTCCTGGCCCGACTTCCGCCGCGCCGACCTCTACGAGGCGATCCTCGACTTTCAGCAACGGGACCGCCGCTTCGGCGGCGTCCAGGGGGCGGACGGCGACGGGCTGTTCGCCGAGAGCCGGCGCGCCGTCCGGACGAGATCCTCGCGTTGAAACGCATTCTCACCGCGGCCATCGGGGTGCCGCTGGCTCTCGCGGCGAACTTCCTCCTGCCGGAGTGGGGCTTCTTCCTGATGATGCTCGCGGTCCTCGCGGGCTGCACGGTCGAGTACCTCCGGATCGCGCGCCCGCGCGCGCCGCAAGCCCCCCTCGCCGCCCTCCACCTGCTCGTGCCGGCGGTGGCGGTCGGCCTCTGGCTCGTCGCCTCCGGCCGGATCGCGCCGTCGCCGTTTTACCTGCTCGTCCTCGCCGCGATCCTGGCTCCGGGGGTGTCGACGATCCTCCTCCTCGGCCGCGCGCCGCTCGACCAGACGCTGCCGGCGCTCGGGATCATGGCCTTCGGCGTCCCCTACCTGGCCCTTCCCACCGTCGCGTTCGCCCGCCTCCAGGCGATCGATCCCTGGCTCACCTTTCTCCTGGTCGCGATCGTCTGGCTCGGCGACACCGCGGCCTTCTACGTCGGCTCGCGCTGGGGACGGCGCAAGCTCGCGCCGGTGGTGAGCCCGAAGAAGACCTGGGAAGGGGCGGCCGCCGGCCTCCTCACGGGGGTCCTCGCGACGGCCGTCTGGAGCGTCTGCCAGCTCGGCGCGCTCGATCCGAGGGTCCTCGCCCTCGGCGCGCTCACCGCGGTCGCCGGCCAGCTCGGCGACCTGGTCGAGTCGATGCTCAAGCGCGAGGCCGGCGTCAAGGATTCGGGCGGCCTGCTGCCCGGCCACGGCGGGATCCTCGACCGGATGGACGCCACCCTCTTCGCCGCGCCCGTCCTCCTGATCGGCGCCTGGCTGCTCGGCTTCGACGCGGTCGTCCACCCTTCGGTCCTGAGGTAGGCCTCGGCACCCGGCGTAGCGGACGGCCGCCGGATATCCTTCGCTCGTGGCGCAACAGCTCGATCTCTTCGATTTCCCGCCGGCCCCCCCACCTTCAAAGGACGCCGCGGCGGTCGCGGCGCGGCGAGGCCGGCTCCTTTGCGCCCGCGGACCGCTCGCCGCGGAAGCGGTCCTCCTCGCCGAGATCGAGCGGCTCCTCGCCGAGGCGGAACGGGAGCCGGCGCTCCTCGGCCGGCCGGTGCGCGTGGTCGTGCCGTCGCGGAGCCTGCGCCGGGACGTGGCCGCGGCGATCGGCCGCCAGCGGGGGCGAGGGGCTGCGGGCCTCGTCGTCCAGACCCTGTTCGGGCTCGCGCTCGAGATCCTCGAGCGCGCGGGCGAGGAGGCGCCCCGCGGCGCGGCCCTGTTCGAGATCGTCGCCCGCCGGGCCGCCCGCGCCGAGCCGGTCCTGCGCCGCGGTCTCGACGACCTGATCGAAGGCTACGGCGCGGCGGTCGCGACCATCCGCGATCTGCTCGACGCCGGCCTCGAGCCGGCGCACGTCGCCGCCGCGGACGAGGCGCTGGCCGCGGACGGCCGGGCGGTCGCCTCCCCCGCGGACGTCGAGCGGGCGCGCGCCCTCGTCCGCGCGGCAGGGAGCGCGGCGGAAGGGCTCGAGCGCCTGGGCTCGGGCCGCGCCTCGGACCTCTTGCGCCGCGCCGCGGATCGCCTCTTGCGCGCGCCCGAGTCGCTGCCGGCGCGGGCGGTGATCGTCCATGGCTTCGCCGAGGCCACGGGGGTCGCGAGCGACCTGATCGAGGCCCTGGCGCGGACTCTCGAGGCCACGGTGCTGATCGACCGGCCGCCGGATTTCGCCCCGCGCTCCGGGGGCGAACCGCCGTCCGAGACCGAGCCGCGGCTCGAGGGCGCGTTCACGCAACGTCTCGCCGAGCGCCTCGCCGCCGTTTCCGGCGCTCCGGCGCCGGCCGGCCCCGAGCCGTTGCCGCCCCGGCTCGACACCTTCGTGGCCGGCGGCACGGACGCCGAGGTGCGCGAGGTCGCGCTCCGCCTCGGCGGCCTGATCGACTCGAACGTCCCGCCGGAGCGGATCGGCGTCGTCGCGCGCGATCTCGGACCCTATCGGTTCGCGATCCGCCGCCACTTCGAGCGGCTGGGCATTCCCGCCTCCGGCCTCGGCGTCCAGGGCGGCCTGACTCCCGCCGGCCGCCGCCTGCGCGCTCTCGGGGAGCTCCTGAAGCGGGGCGGCGAAGCCCCGGTCTCCCGCTGGCTCGATGCCGTCGTCGGCCTGCCCGGCGCCGGCCGGCCGGGGTTCGATCTCCGCCTGGCGTTCGCCGCGATCGGCGCCGGGCGGCTGCGCGATGCCGCGGATTTGAAGATCGCGGGCCTCCTGACCGGCGGCGCCTACGCGCTGCCCATCCGCCAGGGTTTCTCGGCCGGCGCGGACGAGGGGGCGGAGGACGCGGAGATCGCGGAGGAGGGAGCCGGCGCATTCCGTAGCGCGGCGGCCGCCCGCGCACCCCGCCGGCGGATCTCCGGCGCGCGGCTCGAGAGCGCGGTCGCCGCGGCCCGCCGGCTTGGCGAGCGCCTCGCCCGCTGGCCGGAGGCGGCTCCGGCGGCCGACCACCTGCGACGCTTGCGCGCGCTCCTGATCGACGACCTCGGTTGGAACCCGGGGGACCGCGACCTCGGAGCCGCCTTCGCCGCGCTCGAGATGCTGGCGACCGAGCTGCCGCGGAGCCTGCCGCTCGTCCAGGAGGAGCTGTGGCTTCTCGTGGACGGCGCTCTGGCGGGGCTCGGCGCCGCTCCGTTCGGTGGCCGGGGCGGCGGGGTGCAGGTCCTCTCCGTCACCGAAGCGCGCGCCCGGACGTTCGAGCACCTCTTCGTGCTCGGGGTCAATCGCGACGCCTTTCCGCGCCCGATCCGGGAGGACGCCCTCCTGCCCGATTCGCTCCGCCGGGTGCTCCGCCGGGTGCTGCCCGACGTGCCGGAAAAGCGGGGCGGCTTCGACGAGGAGCGCTACCTCTTCGCGCAGCTCCTCTCGGCGGCGCCGGCCGTCACCCTCTCCTGGCAGAGCACCGACGAGGACGGCAAGGTGCGAGCACCCTCGCCGCTGGTCGAGCGGATCGGCCTCACGGCCGGCGAGCGCCGCCGGGCTCCGGCGCTCTTCTCGGCGGCGGGAGAGGGCGCGCCCTCCGCCGCCCTCCGCCGTCCGGCCTGGGAGCACGCGGTGCTCGCCGCGCTCCACGGGCCGCGGCAGAGATTCGCCGCCGTCCTGCCGGCGGCGGTCGGCGAGCTCTTCGCAGAGATCCGCGCGGACGGAGTCGCCGGACCGACCGCCGGCTCGGTGGCCCGTGCCCGTTGTGCCGCGCTCGCCGAGCTCGACCCCGACCTGCGAACGCCCGAGGGGCGCGCGATCGACCGCCGGCTCGGGCCCTGGTTCGGCTTCGTCGGTCCGCTCGAGGCCGCGGATGCGGCCTCCGCGCTCGATCCGCGGCGCCGCGAGCTTTCGGTCACCCACCTCGAGCGCCTCTCCGGCTGCCCGTGGCAGTTCTTCCTCACCCGCCTGCTCGCGATCGAGCCGACCCCCGATCCGCTCCAGGCCCTGCCCGGTCTCGACGCCCGGCTGGTCGGCAACCTGGTGCACGCCGTGCTCGACCGGACCGCCGCAGGGAGCGGCGAGGAGGCGGGACTCGCGGCGATCCGCGAACGGCTCGCGGCGGGCGTCGTCCCGCCGCCGGTCCCCTGGCCCGGCGCGGCGGAGATCGCGCGGTTCCTGGCCGAGGAGTCGGTCCGCCTGGTCGCCGAGGAAGGGATCGCTCTCCCCGGCCTCGCGCGCGCCCTGGCCGCCCGGGCGGAGCCGTATCTCGCCGCGGCGCGCGCCGAGTGGGATGCGGCGGGCGGGTTCCTGGCCGTCGTCGCGAGCGAGGTCGAGGGAGAGGTCGTGGTCGCCGATCCGGACGGAGAGCGCCGCCGCCTCTCCTTCCGCGCCGACCGGGCCGACCTCCTGCCCGGCGGCGGGCTCCTGATCACCGACTGGAAGACCGGCCGGCCGATCTCGACCAAGAAGAGCGAAGAGCGCCGGCGGGCCGATTTCCTCGCCGAGGTGCGCGCGGGATCGAAGCTCCAGGCGGTCGCCTACCGGCGGTCGGCCGGCCCGGCGTCCCGCGGGCGCTATCTCTTCCTCCGCCCGGATCTGGCCGGCGAGCTGCGCGAGTTCGCGACCGGGGCGGGCGACGCGGACTTGGACGCCGCCTTCGAGCGCGCCATCGGGGCGGGACTCGGCGCGCACGCCGCGGGGAGCTTCTTCCCGCGCCTGGTCGAGCCGGACGGCCAGCGCGAGCCGCGGCGGTGCGAGTACTGCGAGGTCGCCGAGGCCTGCCTGCGCGGCGACTCGGGCGCCCGCCGCCGGCTGGTCGCCTGGGCCGCCCGCGCCGACCCGGAGGGGCCGGCCGGCGCGGCGCTCCTCGGCGTCTGGGGGCTCGCGGCCGCCGAGCGCGCGGAGGGCGGCACATGAGCGCGGCGGGTGTTTCGAGCGATCGCGCCCGCCTGCTCGCCGCCGACCGCGCCGCGCGCCACCTCGCGCAGACCGAGTTCGTCCGTCCGGTCGCGCTCGAAGCGGGCGCGGGCACGGGCAAGACCACGACGCTCGTCGCGCGCCTGCTCGCCTGGACGCTCGGCCCGGGCTGGGAGCGCGCCGCGGCCCGGCTCGCCGAGCGGACGCCGAGCCCGCCGGCCGAGCCGGGGAAGGAGCGCCGGGAGGGCCGGCACGACCAGGACGACCGGATCGCCGCCGAGGTCCTCCGCGGCGTGGTCGCGATCACGTTCACCGAGGCGGCGGCGGCCGAGATGGCGCACCGCGCCGCACGCGACCTGGCCGACGTCGCCCGGAGCTTCGGCCGGGTTCCGGGCTGGCTCGAAGAGGCTCCCCTGCCGCCCGAGGCCGAGCGGGTTCGGCGCGCCCGAGCGCTCCTCTCGACGCTCGACCACCTGTCGGTCTCGACGATCCACGCCTTTTGCCGCCGGCTCCTCGCCGAGCATCCGCTCGAGGCCGGGGTGCACCCGCTGCTCCAGGTCGACGCCGACGGCCGCATCCTCGACGAGGTCGTGCGGGAGACGGTCGAGGCGGCGCTCCGCGAGGGCTACGGGGTGCCGGGGGAGCCGAGCTTCCTGATCCTCGCCGCCCGCGGCCTCGGGCCTCGCGAGCTGGTCGAGGCGCTGCTCACCCTGGCCCGCGCCGGTTTGCCCGCCGCGGCGCTCGCGGGCGATCCGCTCGAGGGTCCCGCCGCGGCGGCCCTCGCGGCGCGCCTCCTCGCCGCGGCGCGCGACCTCTCGGGCCTCCTCTCGGGGCGGCTGTCGGGCCGGTCTCCGAACGCCGAGAAGATCGCCTTCGGCTTGAGCCTCCTCCCCCTGCGCCTGGGCGGCAGTCCGGTCGTCGGGCTCGAGCCGCTCGCCGCGGCGCTCGCGGAGCTGTTGCCCGACAACCTCCTCGGCCATCTCGGCAAGTGGGAGAAGGGGGATTTCGGCAAGGCGGAAGCGGCGGGTTTCGGCGAGGCCGCCTCCCGGATCGCCGCGGCGGCCGGCGCGCTCCGGCGCTCCGTCCGGTTCCTCGCCGGGCTCGACGCCGAGCTGTTGAGCGCGGCGCGCGGCGCCCTCGGGCCGCTCCTCACCCGCGTCGAGGAGTCGATGCGCACGCGCGGCGCGGCGACCTTTCAGTCCCTGCTCGACGGGGCGGCGAGGCTCCTCGACCGGCATCCTGCGGTGAGGCGCCAGGTCCGGCGCGGCATCGAGCAACTGCTCGTCGACGAGTTCCAGGACACCGACGAGACCCAGTGCCGGATCCTCGCCGCCCTCTCGCTCGACGCGCCGGGCGCGGACCCGGACGCCGCGCGCCCCGGCCTCTTCCTGGTCGGCGATCCCAAGCAGTCGATCTACGGCTGGCGCAGCGCGGACCTCGCCGCCTACGACGGCTTCGTCGAGCGCCTGCGCGCGAGCGGCGGCGCCGTCCTGCCGCTGGCCGAGAACTTCCGCTCGGTGCCGGCGATCCTGGACGAGGTCGAGCGGGCGGTCGCGCCGGTCATGCTCCCGTGCACGGGCCTCCAGCCGGCGTTCCAGCCGCTCCTGCCGTGCGCCGCGAACGCCGCGGCCGAGGGCTTCGCGGCGGCCGGCCGCCGGCCGGTCGAGCACTGGGTCCTCTGGCGGCCGGAGGCCGCGGGCGCACCCGGGCTCGGCGCCACGCCGCTCACCCATGCCGCGGAGCTCGAAGCGGCGGCGGTCGCGCGCGACCTCGCCGACCTCGCCCTGCGCGAAAAGGTTCCCTGGAGCCGGTTCGGGATCCTGCTCCGCAGCTTCGGCCAGGTCGACGTCGTGCTCGAAGCGCTCCGCGCGGCGCGGATTCCCTTCGCGGTCGGGCGCGACCGCCAGTACTACCGCCGCCGCGAGGTGATCGAGGCGGCGGCCCTCGCCCGGACCGTGCTCGATCCGGGCGACCATCTCGCGCTCCTGACCTTCCTCCGCTCGCCGTGTGCCGGCGTGCCGGACGCCGCGCTGATCCCGCTGTGGAACCAGGGCTTCCCGCGCCTCGCGAGCGAGATCGGTCCCCGCGCCGGAGCGCTCGACGAGATCCGCGCGGCGGTGCGGAGGGCGGCGGATGCGACGCCCGGGGGCGTGCCGGGGCTCGCGGAGGTCGGTGGCTGGGCGGCGAGCCTGGAGGCGGCTCTCGAAGCGCTCGCCGCCCTCCGCCGCTCGTTCGCGCGCGATCCGGCCGACCGCTTCGTCGAGAACCTGAGGCGCTGGTCGCTCGCCGAGGCGATCGAGGCCGCGCGCTATCTCGGGCCCTACCGGCTCGCGAACCTGGACCGCTTCTTCCGCCGGCTGCTCGACGCCCTCGAAGAGGAGGGGGACGCCGGGGCCCTCCTCCGCGTGCTGCGCCGGAGCGTCGCCGAGGCTCTCGAGGCGGAGGAGGCGCGCCCCGAGACGGACGGCGAGGAGGCGGTCGCCGTGCTCACGATCCACGGCGCCAAAGGGCTCGACTTCGATCACGTCTACCTGCTCCAAACGCACAAGCTGCCGCCGCCGGACGACGAGGCGGGGACCGAGGCGGGGCGCGCGGGCGATTGCTGGGAGGTGCGCCTGTTCGGCGCGCCGAGCCCCGGGTTCGCCGCCGTCGAGGCGGCGCGCGAGGAGGTCGAAGCGGCCGAACGGGTGCGCACCCTCTACGTCGCGCTCACCCGCGCCAAGGTGCGCCTGGTGGTCTCCGGCCTGTGGCACGAGCGGCCGGCGCCGCTTCCGCCCGAGCGCTGCCGGTCCCACCTGCAGCTGTTCGGCGCCCGCTCGGGAACCCCCGACCTGCCGACCCTCTTCGCCGCCCTCGAGACCTCGGGCGCCTCGTCGTGGACGGACGACGACGGCGTGCTCTGGCGCTTCCCGGGTCTCGAGCCGGCCGGAGAGGCGCGGGAGGGCGAGGCGCCCGCGCCGCTCGCGGCGCTCGCCGGGCCGGCGGAGATCGAGCGCGCTTCGCGTCGCCTCGCCGCGCGGCGCGAGGAAGCGCACCGCCGGCAGGAGAGGCCGATCTCCGCGCCCGCGTCCGAGGAGGCTCACGAGCGCCTCCGCGAGCTGCAGGAGCAGGAGGCCGAGCGCGAGACCGCGCCCGAGGCTCCGGAGGCCGAGACGCCTGAGACCAGGGCGCCGCTCGATCGGGAGGCCGCGCTCGCGGCCGGCACCGCGGTCCATCGGGCGCTCGAGACCTGGGATCTCGCGGCCGAGCCCAGGGCCGAGCTCGCCCGCCAGCGCGAGCGGCTGGCGCGGATCGTCCGTTCTCTCGCGGGCACGGCCGCCGGTGCGGCCGAAGCGCGCGCCGGGGAGCTCCTCGACCGCTTCGCAGCAGGGCCTCTGCTCGGGCGCCTCGCGGACCTTCGAGCGCGGATCGTCGCCCGCGAGCTCCCGGTCCTCCTGCCCCCCGCCTCGGGAGACTCCGGCCCCTTGGGCTTCGTCTCGGGCGCGATCGACCTGCTCTATCGGGATGCCGGCGGCCGCTTCGTGATCGCGGACTGGAAGACCGACGAGGTCGCGAGCGAAGGGGAGATCGCCGCGCGCGCCGCGGTCTACGCCCCTCAGGGCGCCGTCTACGCGCGCGCCGTCCGCGAGGCGCTCGGGCTTCCGGAGGCCCCGCGCTTCGAGCTCTGGTTCCTCGCCGCGGGGCAAGTGGTAGAAAGCCCGGAGTCAGGACCGGCGGAGCCGGCGCTCGGAGTCGCTCGCCGCTGAACGGCGCGAACCTTCGAGCGGCTTCTCGGGCGGCTCTGAGCGGATCGACCCCGAGGCGTGTGTCAGGATCCGCCGCCATGCCCGAGCGCGTCCGCCGGTCTCCGTCCCGCGCCCTCGCCGAGGCGCTCTTCGCCGTCGCGATCTGGGGCGGGACCTTCGTCGCGACGAAGCGCGCTCTCGGCGAGGCCTCACCCGCCCTGGTGGTCTGGATTCGCTCGGGGCTCGGCGCTCT
>DATMZM010000050.1:0-10361 GCA_035607445.1 Thermoanaerobaculia bacterium
GCCTCGCGCGAGATCGAGGCCTCGATCTATTCGCTCCCCTCGGCGTTCTTCTCGGCCGGAGAGGCGCGGCGCTTCCTGGCCGCGGTCCATGCCGCGGCCCCCCGGCGCGAGCTTCTCGTCCTGGCCGATCCCGGGATGCGGCGGGCGCTCGCGGGCCTTCCGAGCCTCCCCGGCGTCCGGACCCTGCCGACCTTCGGCCGCCCCTACTCGCCCTGGCCGCGCGACCCGATGAGCCTGGTGCGCCGCCCGGGGGGCGGCTTCGCCCTCCTGCTGCGGCCGAACCTCCAGCGCGGGCGGGAAGAGGACGCATCCCTCGGCCGGGCGCTCGCCGCCGCCCTGCCCGGGGATCTCGACCGGCGCTGGGGGCACCCGCGTTGGGCCACCGCCGCCGTTCCCTTCCACAACGGCCAGGTGCTGCTGACGGGCGACGCCGCGTGGATCACGATCCACACCCTCGAGCCGCGGATCCTCGCGCTCCTCGGGCTCGAGCGCGTACCGGTCGAAAGCTTCCGCTCGGCCGAAGGCCTCGATCGCTACCTGACCGCGGCGCGGGCTGCGGCCGCGGAGCTTTCCGCGCTCTATGGCCGTCCGGCCCGCTTCGTCCATCCGCTACCCGAGGCCGGCGATCCCGCGGCGCGGCTCACGGCGATGCGGGACCTCGGCGGCGGGGCGGGGATCGACCTCGATTCGATCGTCACCCTGCTGCCGGCCGCGAGCGAAACATCGGGAGGGCGACAGCGCGCCCTGGTCGCCGACCTCTCCTTAGGACGCGGGCTCCTCGCGACGGCGACCGCGGCCGATTTCGCGAGCCTGCGCTTGGGCTACGGCTTGGCCGCGGATCTCGATCCGGCGCGCGGGCTCGAGAGCACCCTCGGCTCCGAGCGCGCCCTCGCCCTCGGCCGGTTCCTCGACGCGACCGCGGGCGAGCTGTCGGCGCAGGGCTTCGAAGTCCGCCGCCTGCCGCTGCTGCTCGTGCCGTTCACTTTCCTCGCCGATGCCGCGGGGCTCCCCCCGGACGGCAGCTTCCTGATCGGATGGAACAACGCGGTTCTCGAAACCCGGAACGGCGAGCTGCGCGCGGAGGCCTTCGCCAGCCTGATCCCGGCCGGCGACCGCGCCGCGAGCGCGACGTACGGCGCGCTCGGAACCCACCTCGAGCTGCTCCCGGCCCTTCCGAAGAGCGTCGTCCTGGGCGGCGGCTACCGCTGCGCTTC
Source organism: Thermoanaerobaculia bacterium (assembly GCA_035607445.1). Lineage (GTDB taxonomy): Bacteria > Acidobacteriota > Thermoanaerobaculia > Multivoradales > UBA5704 > DASYKS01. The sequence continues at coordinate 1,215 of DATMZM010000050.1, forward strand.
GAACCACGTCCGCCGCTGAATTCCACCTTCCGGCGAGAAGGCACGAGAAGGCATACAATCCCGGGTATAGGTCACAGGTCAGGGAGCTGCGCGATGCTCATCCCGCTGCGCGGGGCGGTCGTGTGAACGAGTCCGAGCTCGCCCGGGCGACGCTCGCGTCGATGGCCGACGGCGTCGTCGCGACCGATGCGCGCGGGCGCGTCGAGCTGCTCAACCCGGCCGCCGAGAAGCTCGCCGGCTGGCCGGCCGAAGAGGCGCGAGGGCTGCCCGTGGCCGCGGTCTTCCGCCTCATCGACGAGGGCACCGGCCGCGAGGTCGAGCATCCGGTCCAACGGTGCCTCGCGAGCGGCGAGAGCCTGCGCCTTTCGGAGAGGATCGCGCTCCAGCGCCGGGAGGGGAGCCGCCACGCCGTCGAATGCACCTGCTCGCCGATCCGCGACCAGCAGGGCGCGCAGGTCGGCGCGGTCCTCGTCTTCCAGGACGTCACGGAGAAGCGCCTGCTCGCGCTCCAGCTGGCGCACCAGGCGACCCACGACGCGCTGACCGGTCTGTTCAACCGGCCCGCCTTCGACGGCCACCTGCAGCGGGCGCTCGAAGAGAGCCGCCGGGCGGGCGTCACCCATGCCCTCGGCTACATGGACCTCGATCAATTCAAGCTGGTCAACGACACCTGCGGCCACCTGGCCGGCGACGAGCTGCTCCGGCGGGTGACCGAGCTGGTCCAGGGCGCGGTGCGCTCGAGCGATCTGGTGGCGCGGCTGGGCGGCGACGAGTTCGGCATCCTGATGCTCTCCTGCCCGCTCGAGACCGCGGAGCGCCTGATCGGCAAGTTCCACCGCGAGCTCCAGAGCTTTCGCTTCACCTGGCAGGACAAGAACTTCAACGTCGGCGCGAGCATCGGCCTGGTGCCGATCAACGCGGACTTCACCTCGGTCGCCCACCTGCTCTCGGCCGCGGACCACGCCTGCTACGTCGCCAAGGACAAGGGGCGCAACCGGATCCAGGTCTACCGGCCGGACACCGCCGAGTTCGTCAAGCGCGACGCCGAGATGACCTGGGTCCTGCGCATCCAGGAAACCCTCGAGCGCGACCGCTTCCGGCTCTTCTCGCAGGAGATCCGCCCGCTCGCGCGCCGGCAAGGCACCGGATTCCGCTTCGAAGTGCTCCTGCGCATGGTCTCCCCGTCCGGCAAGATCCACCTGCCGTCCGATTTCATCCGCGCCGCCGAACGCTACGGCCTGATGCGCTCGATCGATCGCTGGGTGATCGGCCGCTGTCTCGCGACCCTCGCCGGCGAGCCGGCCGGCCAGCTCGCGGCGCTCGACCTGTGCTCGATCAACCTCTCCGCAGTGTCGCTCGGCGACGACAGCTTCCTCGACTTCGTCCTCGATGAGCTCGACCGGACGCGGTTCCCGGGCGAGAAGCTCTGCTTCGAGATCACCGAGACGGCGGCGATCGAGAACCTGGCGCAGGCGACGCGCTTGCTCGTGCGCCTGGGTGCCCGGGGGGTCCGCTTCGCCCTCGACGACTTCGGCAGCGGCATGGCCTCGTACGCGTACTTGAAGGACCTGCCGGTCTCGTTCTTGAAGATCGACGGCAAATTCATCCAGGACATCGTGACCGACTCGCTCGACCGGGCGATGGTCGAGTCGATCAACCAGGTCGGCCACGTGATGGGGCTCGAGACCGTGGCCGAGTCGGTCGGCAGCCTCGCCGCGGTGAATCAACTGCGCGCTCTCGGCGTCGATTACGCCCAGGGTCACTGGATCAGCCCACCTCGTCCCCTTTCTGCGCTGCGCGAGATAGCATCCGCCTCATAATCCCGTCCGGGAAAGAGAACCCGCGCCCGCGAGGGAGCGTATCCAGGGAAGGAGAAGACTCAAGATGGCCCGATCCGCGACCGCCCAGCCGGCCGATCCGTCGCTCGATGCGAAGACGGGTTTCGTCCGCGAGCTCAGCCTGCTCGACTCGACGATGATCGTCGCCGGCTCGATGATCGGCTCCGGCATCTTCATCGTCTCGGCCGACATCTCCCGCCAGGTGGGATCGTCCGGCTTCCTCCTGCTGACCTGGGTGATCACGGGCCTCCTGACGCTCTCGGCCGCGCTCTCGTACGGCGAGCTGGCGGCGATGATGCCGCGCGCCGGCGGCCAGTACGTCTATCTGCGCGAGGCCTATTCGCCGCTCTGGGGCTTCCTCTACGGCTGGACGCTCTTCCTGGTCATCCAGACCGGCACGATCGCCGCGGTCGCCGTCGGCTTCGCCCGCTACCTGGGCGTCCTCGTGCCGTGGATCTCGCCGACGAGCTGGATCGTGCCGCCGATCGATCTCGGCGCCAAGTACGCGATCTCGCTCTCGACCCAGCAGCTCGTCGGGGTTCTCCTGATCGTGGTGCTCTCGTGGATCAACACGCGCGGCATCCATCTCGGCAAGCTGATCCAGAACGTCTTCACCTCGGCCAAGACCTTCGCGCTCTTCGCTCTCATCGTCGCGGGCGTCCTCCTCTTCCGGAATCCGGCGGCGGTCCACGCCAACTTCGGCGATCTGTGGACGCCGCAGAACCCGAGCACGATCCATCCCGACTTCGCGTTCCTGCCCGACGTCGCGGTCACCGCCGGGCTGTTCGGGCTGATCGTCGCGTTCGGCGTCGCCCAGGTCGGCTCGCTGTTCTCCTCCGACGCCTGGAACAACATCACGTTCACGGCCGGCGAGGTCAAGAACCCGCGCAGGAACCTGCCGCTCGCGCTCGCGCTCGGCACCGGGCTCGTCACCGCCCTCTACGTGCTCGCGAACGTCGCCTACCTCTCGGTCCTGCCGCTCGCCCAGATCCAGACCGCGCCGGACGACCGCGTGGCGACCGCGGCGCTCTCCGCGATCTTCGGCGGCGCCGGAGCGACCGTGATGGCGATCGCGATCGTGATCTCGACCTTCGGCTGCAACAACGGTCTGATCCTGGCCGGCGCTCGCGTCTACTACGCGATGGCGAAGGACGGCCTGTTCTTCCGCGCGACCGCCCGGCTCAACGAGAAGAAGGTGCCGGCCCGCGGGCTCCTGCTCCAGTGCCTGGTCGCCTCCTTCCTGGTGCTGCCGCGGACCCGCTCGCTCGACGCCGCCGGCCTGCCGCAATACGACAACCTCTACAACACGTTGCTCAACTGGGTCATCTTCGCGGTCCTGATCTTCTACGTCCTGACGATCGCCGCCATCTTCCGGCTGCGCAAGACGCGGCCCGACGCCGAGCGCCCGTATCGCGCGTTCGGCTATCCGTTCGTGCCGGCGCTCTACATCGTGGCGGCGAGCACGATCGCGCTCGTCCTGCTCTTCTACCAGACGAAGACCGCTCTGCCGGGCCTGATCCTCGTGCTCGTGGGCATTCCCGTCTACTTCTTGACCCGCCGCAACGCGGCGGGCGGGCTCGAGGCATCCCCGGCCGAATAGGCTCAAAACGGCACCGTTCGAAACGACGCTCACCATCCGCTCACATCCGGAGGCACCGATGACGAACCCATCACCCTTGGCGGAGGTCAACCGATGAGTCAACTGTTTGCGAGGAAACCGCTCAGCCTGTTGCTCGACGAGATGCGGAGCGACAACCGGCTGCGGCGCGTGCTGGGCCCCGTCCAACTGACCGCCCTCGGGGTCGGAGCCATCATCGGCGCCGGGATCTTCGTGGCGACCGGCGCGGCGGCGCACAACGTGGCCGGCCCGGCCTTGATGCTCTCCTACGTCGTCGCGGGCATCACCTGCATCTTCGCCGCGCTCTGCTACGCGGAGTTCGCCTCGATGGTGCCGGTCGCCGGCTCGGCGTACACCTACGCCTACGCGACGCTGGGCGAGCTGTTCGCCTGGATCATCGGCTGGGACCTGGTGCTCGAATACGCGGTCGGCAGCGCCACGGTCGCGACCGGCTGGTCGGCTTATCTGCAGAGCCTGCTCGGCACTCACGCGCTGCCTTTGGCGCTCCGCGAGTCCCCCTGGCGCTACGACGGCACCACCGGGCTCTTCGTTTCGACCGGCTCGCTCGTCAACCTGCCGGCCGTGATCATCGTCGCCCTCGTCACGATCATCCTGGTCAAGGGAATCCAGGAGAGCGCGAGCTTCAACGCGGCGATGGTCGGCATCAAGCTCGCCGCCGTGCTGTTCGTCATCGGCGTCGGCCTGTTCTTCGTCAAGGCCGAGAACTGGCATCCGTTCGCGCCCTACGGCTGGACCGGCATCAACTTCTTCGGCAAGCACATCGCCGGACAGACGGACCCGCAGGGGTCGCCTCTCGGCATGCTCGCCGGCGCGGCAATCATCTTCTTCGCCTACATCGGCTTCGACTCGGTGTCGACCCACACGGAGGAGGCGAAGAACCCGCAGCGCGACGTGCCGATCGGCATCGTCACCTCGCTCATCGTCTGCACCCTCCTCTACATCGCGGTCGTCGCCGTGCTCACCGGCATGGTCAAGTACGACCAGCTCGACGTCAACGCGCCGGTCTCGCAGGCGTTCCAACAGCGCGGGATCGAATGGGCGAAATGGATCATCGCCGCGGCGGGCGTCGCCGGGATCACGTCGGTGCTCCTCGTCATGATGCTCTCGGCGCCCCGCGTCTTTCTCGCCATGGCGCGCGACGGCCTGGTCTCGAAGAGCTTCTTCGGCAACGTCCATCCGCGGTTCAAGACCCCCTGGCTGTCGACGATCCTGATCGGCAGCGGCGTGATCTTCGGCGCCGGCTTCCTGCCGATCGACTTCCTCCTGCGCCTGACCAACATCGGGACCCTGTTCGCGTTCGTCATCGTTTGCGCCGCGGTCCTCATCATGCGCAAGAAGTATCCGAACGCCGAACGCCCGTTCCGCTGTCCGGGCGTGCCGCTGGTGCCGATCCTCGGCATCCTGATGTGCCTGCTCCTGATGTTCTCGCTGCCGGCGGGCAACTGGTGGCGTTTGTTCGGCTGGCTGGCGATCGGCCTGCTGATCTATTTCTTCTACGGCCAGAAGCACAGCGTGATGAAGGAGTACATCTCCGAGCACGGCTCCGAAGGCCACTAGGCTCACCGGAACGACGAAGGGCGGCGTGGCCCTCGAGCCCGCCGCCCCTCGTCTTCGTCCCGGCCTTCGGCTCGACGACGCCTGCGGTCAGCTCCCCTTCCCACCCTCCGCACCCTTGGCACCTTGGGTCTCGGACGCCGAGATCGGCTTGCTGGCGCGGACCTCGGCGATCTTGCGCTGGATCTCGGCGAGCTTGCCCTCGGGCAGGAGGAGGATCGCCTCGCGCCCTTCGGCGCGGGCGGGGAGGCCACCGGAGACGGCCGGATAGAAGCGCAACGTCTCGCGCCGCCCGGCTTCTCCGGAGAGGTCGATCGAGAGCGCCGGCTTGGCCGCGAGATCGACGCCCGCCGCCTTCGCCTCGGCCGGGCTCAGCAGCCGATCGGCGCGCAGCTCGGTCAAGGCGTAGAGCAGGTCGCTCACCGGAGCGTAGGAGATCGTCTCCTTGCCGCGCTTCCAGTCGCTGCCGGCGCGTTCGACCTCGAGCGTGCTCGCCGCCGCCCCGTCGATCTTCGCGCGGTCGACCTGGTAGACCTCGAGGCTCGAGAGAGCGCGGGAGCGCCAGTCCTCGGCGCCTCGCCCGAGCGAATCGCCGAGCCGCGCGCGCGTGGTGAACGTCTCGCCTTCCGCACGGGCGTAGCTCGCCGGGGTCTCGCCGTCCGCCGCGCCCCCGACCATGCTTCCGAGCTCGATCCGGAACGGCTCCCGGCGCCCGGCGAGAGCGATCTCGATCGACCCCTTCTTGGGCGGCTCGAGACCCATCTCCGCAGGCACCGCCGGAGCCTCGATGAAGCGGTCTGCGGCGAGCCCCGTCAAGTCCGAGAGGAGAGCGTCCACGAGATCGCGGTCGGCGCGGTCGGAGAGCGGGCTCTGAACCCAGTACACGCCGTCGCGCCGGGAGAGGACGACCGGGGAGCCCCCAGCCGGTTGGAGAGTGATCCTCTCGATGCTCTCCCGATCGCCCGGGAAGATCTGGTGATCGCGCCACTCTCCCGGCTCGCGCAGGAGATCGTTCCAGAACGCATCGGACACTACGTACGCCGTCTTCTCGCCCTGGAACCGGACGATCCGCGAGCTGCCGGTGGGCACCTTGGCGCCGATCTCGAGGACGCGCTCGCCCTTGGCTGTCGCCAGGCGGACCTTCGCCTCCGGCCGCGCGAGCCCGACCGCCTTGGGATCGACACTTTCGAGCGTCCGGCTCTTCTCGAGCCCGGTCAGGGAGTCGATCAGCCGGCCGACGGCCCCGGCATCGGCCTTCGCCCGGAGCGGCCGGAGGATCCGCCAGGGCCATTCGGCGGCGGTGGCCGGCGCGGGCGGCGTGGCTTCGCTGTCCGCGGAGCTCGCCGGAGAGGCGGACTTCTTCGCGGCCTCCGCCTTCGGCTTTTCGGCCCGTTCGAGGGCGAGAGCGACGCCGCCGTGCTCGATCGTCACGGCGTGGACGTCGGCCGGGGTGAAGTCGAAGATCTTCTTGGCCTGCTTTTCCCGCTCTTCGCTCCCCGGCAGGTCGCGCTCGTAAAAGGCGATGAACGAGCCGAGGCCGACGACCAGCACCAGCAGGATCAGCAGCGTGCGGGGCTTCACGCTTCCCTCCGGCGGCGGCGGATCCGCACCCAGACGGCGAGCGCGATGGCCGCTCCCGGCAGGAGCCCGAGCACCAGCAGGTAGACGTTGCGCAGCTGGGCGGCCGTGAGCGTCAAGCGCGCCTGCTCGGTCTTCTTGGGCGCGATCGCGATCAGGTCCTTCCTCTCGACCAGCCAGTTGACGGCATTGCCGATCAGCGTCGAATTGCCGACGCTCGCATTCCAGTATTGATTCGTCGCGAGGTCGGAATCGCCGAAGACGACGAGCCGCGGCTTCTTCGGATCGTCGGGCGCAGCGGGGGGAGGCGGCGCTTCGGAATCCTCCGGAGGCGGAGGCGGTTTGATCGGGCCCCCGACGGCCACCGCGAGCCCCACCGGGCCGGCGACGTCCTTGTCGTCCTTGCCCACCTTGTCGAGAGCGGCGAGGTTCGTCTCGCCCCACCCCTGCCCGGTCGTGCGGGCGAGCTCGGTGACGCCCGCTCCGGCCGGCCCGGTCTCCGCGCGCACGGAGCGCGCGAGGCTGACCAGGAGCGGCAGGTTCTGGCGCGCGAGCGGCTCCACGATCGGATGGTTGCCGTAGCTGTTCGAGAACAGCGTCTCGGCGCCGAACGACGGCAGCGGGTTGGACGGATCGACCACGATGTCGTCGTCGACCTTGATGCCGTACTTCGCGAGCAGCCCCTCGAGGCCGGTCGCGACCAGCCCGGAACCGGTGTGCGCGAGCACCGGGTCGAGGAAGACGAGGAGGCGCCCGCCATGACCGGCGCCGTGAGCTCCGCGGTCCAGGTAGGCGCCGATCGCATCCAGCTCGGGCTGAACGAAATTGGCCGTCGGCCCGGCGATCACCAGGAGGTCCGTGTCGTCCGGCACGGCGGCCTTGCCGAGCGACGCCCACTCCTCGACGTCGAAGCCGTCGCCCGCGAGCAGCTCGCGCAGGCCGGAGAGCCCGCGCCCTTCCGCGCTGTCGAGCGAGGCCTCGCCGTGGCCGGAGGTGAACAGGATCTTCGATTTCTTCGCCTGGCCGAGCTGGATCAAGGCGTTGGTGAACATCTGCTCGCCCTTGAACGCCGACATCTTGGGCGGAGCGCCCATGCCCATCGACGAGTAGTCGAACTCCGCGAGGTCGCCCGCGTCGACGATCTTCTTGTCGGCCCCCACGCTCAGGATCACGCTCGCGTTCGAGAGCTGGTACTTGCGCGCGAGCTGCTGCGCCTCGACCGGGTTCTTTTCCGGGTCGACGTAGCGGACCTTCAGATGGCGCGAGGCGGCGGCATAGCGATCGAGCAGCTCGCGGGTCGGCCCGTAGAGCGACTGCTGCTGCTCGGGGGACAGGAGCACCGCCACGTCGACGTCGCGGTCGAGGCCGGCGAGCACTTTGTCCGTCTGCTCGGAGAGCGAATAGAGCTTCGTCGTCGTCCAATCGAAGCGCCCGTGGTACTTCCAGCCGAAGTAGTTGGCGATGCCCAGGAGGAGGGCGACGAGGAGGATCCCCGCCGAGAGGATTCCCGTCTTGGTCAACTGTCGGTTCATGCCGGACATGCCGTCACCTCCACTTCCGGTCCTCGAGCGCCCGGCTGGTCAGGAACAGGAAAAAGAGCGTCGTCGAGACGTAGTAGACGAGCCGGCGGGTGTCGACGATCCCCTTGGCGAATTCGTCCATGTGGCCGCCCAGGTCCAGGTACGAGAAGACGTTCTTCCACGCCTGGCCGTTCGCGAGCTGCTCGAGTTGGCCGATCAGGAAGAGGACGACCAGGATCGCGAACGTGATGATCGCGGCGATCAGCTGGCTGCGCGTCATGGCCGAGGCGAACATGCCGACGGCCAAGAAGAGCGCGCCGATCAGGAGGATCCCGAGATAGCCCGCGGCGACGGGACCCCACTGCACCTCGCCGTAGCGGGCGACGAGCCCCGCGTAGAGGAGGGTCGGCACCCAGAGCAGGACGAAATAGGTGAGGGCCGCGAGGTATTTCCCCGCGACCACCTGGCCCTCGGTGATCGGCGCCGTCATCAGGACCTCGATCGAGCCGCTGCGCAGCTCCTCAGACAGGAGCCGCATGGGCAGGATCGTGCCGAGCACGATCAGGAGCAGCCAGGTGCTGCCGAAGAAGTAGCCCATCGGCGGCCCCGAGGGCGAGCGCGGATCGGCCAGCACGCTGATCATCCACGAGAAGATGAAGCCGTTGACGACCAGGAAGAAGAAGGCGACGACATAGGCGAGCGGCGACAGGAAGTAGGCGCGCAGCTCGCGCAGGTAGGTGGCCAGGAGCGCCCTCACGACGCCACCTCTTCGCTCGGAGCGGCCTCGATGACCTCGGCGGTCTCGGCCGGATGGTGGGTGGTCAGGCGGACGAAGACGTCTTCGAGGCTCGCCCGCTCCTGGGCCAGCTCGAGGAGGACCCAGCCGCGCTCGACCGCGAGCCGGAACACGGCCTCGCGCGCGTCGGCGTCGGCCGCCACCTGCAGGAGATGCCGGCCGGGCTCGGCGGTCGCGCGGACCCCCGCGATCCCGGGGAGGGCCGCCAGGGCCTCCGCGGCG
>DATMZM010000255.1:0-19854 GCA_035607445.1 Thermoanaerobaculia bacterium
AAGACCGCGGGCGCCGGCGCCATGGCGGTGCCGCGCCGACCCGCAAGCCGGAGGAATCCTCATGCCCCGTCCGTCCGCTCGCCCCGTCGCCGCCGCGCTCGCCCTCGCCGCCCTTCTCGCCACGCCCGCCGCCCGCGCCGCCGGCCTCCAGGAAAGCTGGCTCCGCGGCGGCTGGCTCGCCCGCCTCTGGGAGAGCATCGCCCCCTCCGGGCTCGCGTCTCTCTTCGCGCCCGAGGGCTCGTTCATCGATCCGAACGGTCGCACCATCACCACGCCAGCCGGAGGCGGGGGAACGAGCGACGAGGGCACCTTCATCGATCCGAACGGCCAGCCTCGCGCCGCTGCCGCGGCGTCCGGATCCAGAGTGATGAGCGACGCCGGCGCCCTCATCGATCCGGACGGCCTTGCGTCGAACGGCCACTAGCCGTCGCGCACCTTTGCCTTTCCCGGGACCTCCGCGCATGCGAGAATGCAGGCCAAAGCTCCATCTCGGTCCGGAGGGTGAGCGCATGCGCACGAGGAAGCATCCCGCGCCGGAATCGGTCGCCGCGTTCCGCGAGGGCCGGCTGATGCCCGAGGAAGGGTTGCCGATCTTCCGGCACCTGATGGCCTGCCGGGCCTGCCGCGAGGCCGCCCGCCCGGCGGTCGAGGCGGTGATTGCCGGGCCGGACGGCCCGGCGGCCTGGACTGCCGAGCACTACGAGTTCCCCCTGCGCAAGGTCGAGAACTGGGTCCGGGAGGTCGGAGCCGGTTTCACCCGCGAGCGCGCCGACGCCGAGCGCGAGCTGCTCGCCTTCTTCGCCCCCGTGCTGCCGCGGAGCGACTACCCGCTTCCCGGCGGAGCCGCCGGGCTCCGCGGCTGGCAGCGCTGCGAGGTGCTCCTCGAATGGGCCCAGCTCTTCCGCCGCCACGATCCGCAGAAATCCTGGGCGGCGGCGCAGTGGGCGGTGGTCTGCGCCGAGAAGCTCGATCCGGAGCGCCACCCGGTGGGGTTGACCGAGGATCTCCGCTGCCGGGCCTGGGCCGAGCTCGGCAACGGCTGGCGGCTGCTCGGCGATCTCGCGGAAGCGGAACACGCCTTCCAAGGAGCGCTCGTCCACTGGCAGCGGGGCAGCGAGGATCTTCCCCTCCTCGCGCGCGTGATGAGTCTCGTCGGCTCGCTCCAGATGGCCCAGCGCCGTTTCGAGGAGGCGCAGGCGACCTTCCGCCGGGTCGCCGACTGGTGCGACGAGTCAGGCGAGACTCTCCTCGCCGGCCGCGCGCTGCTCAACCTGGGCACCGCGCTCGGCTACGAGGATCGGCTCGAGCCGGCGGTGGCGGCGTTTCTCGACGCCGCGGACCGCCTCGGCCGGGCCGGGGCCGCTCGCGAACAGTTCGTCGCCATTCACAACCTGATCGAGTGCCAGGTGCGGCTCGGGCGCTTCTTCGACGCCCTGCGGACGCAGCGCCGCGCCCTGCCGCTCTACCGCCGCCATGCCACCGAGATGGACGAGATCAAGCGGCGCAAGGTTGAGGGGAACATCCGGGCCGGACTTGGCAATCTTGGTCAGGCCGACGCGATCCTCGCCGCCGTCGAGAAGGACTACGAGCGGCACAGCATGCCCTATTACGTCGGCCTGACCGCGCTCGACCGCGCCGCCGTCTGGGTCCGCCAGGGGCGCCACGCCGAGCTCGCCGACTTAGCCGACCGCCTGGTCGCGACCTTCCGCGCCCTCGGCATCGCCCGCGAAGCGCTCGCCGCCCTCCTCCTCTTCCAGGAAGCCGCCCGCGCCGAGCGGGCCACGCTCGCGCTCGTGCGGACCGTCGCGGCCCGCGTCGAGAAGGCCGGGCGGGCGTAGGAGAAAACGACAGCGCGATAGGGGTAGACCCGCGCCTCAGCCGCCGAGCGCCTGGCGGCAGCGGCGGAGGGCCTGCTCGCGGTCCGGCAGGTTCAGGTCGAGCGGCAGCGCGAGGTCGCGCCCGCGGCCGGCGACGAGCGCCGCGAGCACCTCGCGGAACAGGTGCTCGGCGCGCTTGCCCTGGCCGAGCCGCAGCAGGCAGTCGGCGAGCAGCAGGCGCGCCTGATAGAGCTCGGCGTCTAAATAGAGGGCGGCACGGTAGGCCGCGGTCGCCCGCTCGGTGCTGCCGGAGAGGTCGTCGAGGAAGCCCCTGAGCGCGTGCCCGGCCGGATTCGTGGGGTCGGCGGCGACCGCCTCGTCGATGCCCCGCGCGGCGTCCTCGATGCGGTTGGCCGCGAGGAGGGCGGCGGCGCGCAAGAGAGCTTCGGCCGCCGGCTCGCCCGCTCGCGCGGCCGGCGTGGGATCGGGCGGCGGCGAGGCGGGCGAGGCGGGCGCGGCGGCGGGCGGCGGGATCGGGATGGAATCGCGGCGCGGCGGGCGGGCGGGCGGAGGCACCGGAGCGATCGGCGCCGGGCGGGCGGCTTCGGAACGGCTCGCGGCTCGGGCCGCCGGGAGCCGCGGCACCGCGGCCGGCGGCGGGGCGGGAGCGCCGGGGGCGTGGGGCCGGTAGCAGAAGCAGGGCCCGAGATCGACCGGCTCCAGGTCGGCGCGGATCTGCCAGAGCGTCTCGGAGGCCCCCAGGAAGAGATAGCCGCCCGGCGCGAGCCGCCTCCCCACCTGGTTCGCCACCCGCCGCTGCAGCGGCCGGCGGAAGTAGATCAGGACGTTGCGCAGGAGGATCAGGTCGAACTCCCGCTCCGGCAGCTCGTAGGGCGGACGCGCGAGGTTGAGCCGCCGGTAGTCGATGCGGCGGCGCAGCTCGGGGGCCAGCTCGAACAGCTTGCCGCGCGGCGCGAACCAGCGTGCGAGGAGAGCCTTCGGCACCTGCGCGACGGCGCGCTCGCCGTAGAGGCCGCGCTCGGCGCCGGCGAGCGCCTCTTCGTCGAGGTCGGTGGCGAGGATCGACCAGTCCCAGCCGGCGAGCCCCGGGTGGCCGGCGAGGAGAAGCGCGAGCGTCCCGGGCTCCTCGCCGCGCGCGCAGGCCGCCGACCAGATGCGCAGGCGCCGCTCCGCGGCGCGGGCCCGGAGCAGCTCGGGCAGCACGGTGTTGGCGAGCGCGTCGAGCTGCTGGGGGGCGCGGTAGAAGTAGGACTCCTTGATCGTGACGAGACCGATCAACACCGGCCACTCGCCCGCCAGTCGATCCTCCGCGAGAGCGGCCAGATAGGCCTCGGCGTCGCCCGCGCGCGTCGCCGCCGCCCGCCGGGTCGCGACCTCGACGAGGAAGGCGAAGCGCTCCGGCGCGACGACGTTGCCGGTCGCCTCGCGGATCAGGGTGGCGAAGCGCGGCGCGAGGCCCGCGGGCTCGGTCACGGCCGCACCCGATTGCGCCCGGCGGCCTTCGCCTCGTAGAGGCGGCGGTCGGCCATGTCGACGAGCTCGTCGGCGCGGACCCGCCCGGCGGCGACCTCGGACACCGCCGCGGCGCCGAAGGAGGCGGTGATCCGCAGCTCGGCGCCCGACTCGATGCCCGGGATCGCGAGCGGCCGCTCCTCGAGATCGCGGCGCAGGCGTTCGGCCGCCTGGCGCGCCGCTTCGAGGTCGACCTGCGGCAGGATGGCGAGGAACTCCTCGCCGCCGTAGCGGCCGAGCAGATCCGTCGTGCGCAGCGAGCGGCGCAGGACCGCCGCCCCTTCGCGCAGCACGGCGTCGCCGACCAGGTGCCCGTGCTCGTCGTTGATCCGCTTGAAGTGGTCGAAGTCGGCGAGCACCACCGCGAGCGGCTGGCGGTGGCGGCGCGCCCTCTCGATCTCCTCGGCCAAGCGCTCGTAGATCGCCCGCCGGTTCAGGAGCCGCGTCAGGCCGTCGAGCACCGACAGCTCGCGCAGCCTTTCCGCGAGCAGAGCGTTCTCGAGCAGCAGGCCGAGCGGCCGGACCAGGGAATCGACGAGAGCCGAGGCCGAGGTCGCGAACTGGCCGGCGTCGCGCGGCATGACGGCCAGGCTGCCGCGCCCGGAGCTCATCGGCAGCTCGAGCCAGACCGCGAGGTCGAGGTCGATCGGCGCGCCGCCGCGCTCGCCGGAGACGCCGAAGTCGCTCGGCACGCCCGGCGGCAGGTCGAGGCTCCGGAACAGGCGCCCTTTGAGATCCTCGAGGAGCCCCGGGGCGAGCGGCTCGGGCAGGACCACGTGGGCCGCCGCGAGGTCCCGATCGCCGACGGCGACCGCCAGGAAGCGCGCCTCGACGACGGAGCCGAGCCGGCCGAGCGCCGAGCGGGCCGCGGCGTGGAAGTCGGCGGCCTCCATCCCCGCCTCGAGCAGGTCCGTGGCGAGCGTCGCCTGGAGCAGCGAGGCGTCGAGCCGCCGGGCGACGCGGGCGAGCAGCTCGAACGGCTCGGGCAGCGGCGCGGCCGGCGCCGGGTCTCCGCCGGCCGCGGCGAGCCGCGCGACCGCCGCGGTCAGCTCGGAGGGCGGCGCGTCGAGGTCGAGGCAGCCGGCCGCCCCCCCTTTGGCGCTCCAGAAACGCGACGCCGCCTCGCCCTCGCCGGCCAGGATCAGGACCGGGATCTTTTGAAGGTCCGGGTCGACCTTGAGCAGGCGCAGCAGCGGGAAGCCTTCCATCGTCGGCACCGCGAGGGCCGCGACCACGACGCTCGGCCGCCTTTCCAGGGCGCGCACCGCGTCCTCGAAGCCGCGCGCCTCGTCGACCGCGAAGCCCGCCATGCGCAAGGACCGCGCGTGGATCGCCCGCGAGACCGCGCTGCCCTCGACGAGCAGGACCCGGGCGCTCACGCGCCCGCTCCGCCGCCCCCGGCCACGCCGCGCGCGAGCCAGAGCGCGATCTCGCGCGGCGGCAGGGCGAGATCCGCCGCGCCGCGCTCGAGCGCCACCCTCGGCATGCCGAAGACCGCCGAGCTCGCCTCGTCCTGCACCACGGTGAGCGCACCGGCCGCGCGCAGCGCCGAAAGCCCCAGGACGCCGTCCGCTCCCATGCCGGTCAGCAGCACGCCCGCGGTCTCGCGCGGGCTCGCCTCGGCGCACGAGAGGAAGAGTGCGTCGACCGACGGCCGGTGGCCGCGCTGCGCCTCGGTCTCGGCGTCGAGCCGCAGCTCGCCGTTCGGCCCGAGCAGGAGATGGGCGCCCGAAGGCGCGAGCCGGACCGCGCCCGGCGCCGGCCGCTCGCCGGCGCGCGCGAGCCGGATGTCGTGCGGGAACTCTTTGTTCAGCCACTCCGCGAGGCCGGCTTCGAAGCCCGCGGCGATGTGCTGCACGATCAGGACGCTCGCCGGCAGGGCCGCCGGCAAGCCGAGGAACAGCTCGCGCAGCGCCGCCGGCCCGCCGGTCGAGGCGCCGATCGCGATCCAGCGCAGCGGCCGGTCGCGCCGGGGCGGCGTCGGCACGGCGCGCGGCGCGCGGCGCGGCGCCCTGCCCGCCGCACGCGCCGGCACCGCCGCCGCGGCGGCCCGCACCGCGTCCGGCAGGCTCTCGGCGAGCAGCTGCCAGCTCTCGGTGTCCTCGGGCTTGGGCAGCACCTCGATCGCGCCGCGGCGGATCGCCTCGAAGGCGACCTGCATCTGGTTGCGGTTGGCGCGCGATGACAGGACCAGGATCGGCACCGGGTTCTGCGCCATGATCCTCTCGATCGCGGCGAAACCGTCGAGGACCGGCATCAGGAGGTCCATCACCACGACGTCCGGTGCGAGATCGGCGACCATCGCCACCGCGCGCTCGCCGTCGACCGCCTCGCCGACCACCGTGAGGTCCCCGGCGCGCGATAGGAAGCGGCGCAGCACCGCCCGCACCGACGGCGAGTCGTCGACCACCAGGACGCGGATCACGGCGCGAACCGCCCCCCGAGCCGGCGCACCAGATCGACCAGCTCGCCGGCGTTCAGGCTCTGCTTCGCGAGGTAGGCGTCCGCCCCGGCCTGGAGCCCGCGCAGGCGATCCTCCGAGCGGTCGCGCGTCGAGACGACGACGATCGGCAGCTGCGCGAAGCTTTCCATGGCGCGCAGGCGCGCGGTCAGCTCGAGGCCGTCCATGCCCGGCATCTCGATGTCGGTGACGACGCAGTCGAAGCGCTCCTCGCCGAGCCGGGAGAGGGCTTCCGGAGCGTCGGCGACGGCGCGGACTTCGAAGCCGGCGTCCTCGAGCAGGCGGCGCTCCATCTCGCGCGTCACCAGGGAGTCGTCGACCAGGAGCACCCTGACCCTGCGGATCGCGCTCGCCACGCGCGGCGCGATCGCCTGCTTCCGAAAGCTCCGCTCCGCGAGCGCGGCCGGCGCGAGGATGCCGATCGGCTCGCCCGAGGCGAGGAGGGCCGCCCCCTCGATCAGCCGGTCCGCCGCCGCCGCGCGGGCGAGCGGCCGGACCAGCACCTCCTCCTCGCCGAGCACGTCGTCGACCGCGACCGCGAACGGCTGGCCCGAGACCATGCCCTCGACCAGCATCCGCCCCTCCGACTCCTCGCGGCCGGCGAGGCGGCCGAGCGGCACGAAGCCGACCAGGCGGTCCTCGACGCGGGCGAGCGTCCGGCCGTCGCGCTCGACCACGGCGCCCGCCGGCAGGCGCACGGTCCGCCGCGCCGAGGAGGACGGCAGGCCGAGCTTCAGGCCGGCCACCGCGAGCACCAGGATCCCCTCGCCGCGCCGCGCGACCGGCACCTCGAGGATCACCCGCGTGCCGCGGCCCGGCTCGGCGTCGAAGAAGACCTCGCCGCCGACCCGCCCGACCGCGCTCGCGACGACGTCCAGGCCGACGCCGCGGCCGGAGAGGTCCGAGACCTCGTCGCGGGTCGAAAAGCCGGGCGAAAAGAGGAAGCGGAAGACCGCGTCGCGCGAGAGCCCGGCCGCCGCGCGAGCGTCGACCAGGCCCGCCGCGACCGCCTGCGCGCGCACGCGCTCGGGGTCGACGCCCGCGCCGTCGTCCTCGATCGTCAGGCGCACTCTCGGGCCTTCGGCGACCGCCTCGATGCGGATCCGGCCGACCGCGCTCTTGCCCGCGGCGAGCCGGGCCGCGGCCGGCTCGATGCCGTGGTCGACGGCGTTCCGCACCAGGTGGATCAGCGCCTCCTCGAGCTCGCGCACGATCCGCCGGTCGAGGCGGGTCTCCTCGCCGCCGACCAGGACGTCGACCTCGCACCCGAGCGAGCGGGCGAGATCGCGCGCGGCGCGGGCGAGCGCCTGAAGCTGCGCCCGCAGGGGCTGGAGCTGGAGCGCGAGCACCTTCTCGATCTGCTCGTCGGCGCTCCGGGCCAGGCGCCGCTCGCGGCCCTCGACCTCGACGGCCAGGCCGCGGAGCATGGTCGCGAGACCGGCGAGCACCTGGAAGGGTTGCGCCTCGCGCAGCCCCCCTTCCGCGAGCTGCGCCAGCTCGTACAGGCGCTCGACGACCTGGCGGACGCCGAGCGCGAGGAGCCGCATCTGGGTCGCCCGCTCGGCGAGGGCGTCGAGCGACGAGGTCTCGAGCCGCAGCTCGGTCGCCGCCCGCAAGGCGCGCGGAGCGGGCGCGGCGGACGGCGCGTCCGCGGCGGGGTCCGGAGCCTCCCCGGCGGGGGACTGCGCCGCCGGCCCTCCCGCGAGCAGCGCCAGAAGCTCGGCGTCGGCCTCGGGCGCCCGCCCGAGAGCGACCTCCTCGACCATCGCGGCGAGCCGGTCGGCGGTGCGCAGCAGGAGGCGCGCCATCCCTTCATGCGGCTCGGCGAGCAGCTCCTCGGCGGCGTGGCAAAGCTCGGAGAGCGGCGCGATCTGGAGCATCCGCCCGGCCCCTTTGAGCGTGTGCAGCTCGCGGCGCGCCTCGGCGAGGGCTGCCGGCTCCGCCTCGAGCCGGGGCAGGGTCCCCGCCAGGCGCTCGAGCCGGTCGCGCGCCTCCTCGGCGAACAGGGGGACGAGGTCCGCGAACTCCGGGTCCACCATTCCGACCCTAGATCTTCGTCCAGCTGTCGATGTTGATGTCGATGCCGAGGACGCCGGCGAGATCGGCGCCGTCGAAGACCGGCGTGGCGGCGGTGAAGATCGGCTCGCCCGAGATCAGCGACGAGTAGACCGGCGTGATCACCGCGCGTTGCGACTTGACCGCCGAGCGGTACCAGGTGCGCTCGCGGAAGCCCTCGCCCCGGACGACCTGGTCGGGGATCTCGCGGCTGCCGAGGAGGTCGCGGTTCGCCGCAAAGGAGATCTGGCCCGCGGCAGCGTCGGTGAAATAGGCGAACTCGACGAACGGGCATTCGGCGAGCAGATCGGGCAGCAGGCGGTCGATCGCCTCCCAGCTGCCGGCGCGGCGCTCGATCTCGCGCGCCCAGCGCTCCGCCGTGTGCTTGAGCGAGTGGGGAGTGTCGAGGTGGAAACTTTGCGCGAGCAGCTGGATCTGGAGGCCGAGGTGGTTCAGCCGGTCGGCGGTCGAGGTGAACTGCTTCAAGCCGTCGGCCATCCGCTGCACGACCTGGCTGACCTCCTTGAGCGTCAGCACGACCTGGTCGGAGGCGGCGTTCTGCTGTTGCGTCGCGAGCGAGATCTCGCGCGCCACCCGCGCCGTGTCGCCCGAGGCGCGGCGCAG
The DNA here is from genome assembly GCA_035607445.1 of Thermoanaerobaculia bacterium. Lineage (GTDB taxonomy): Bacteria > Acidobacteriota > Thermoanaerobaculia > Multivoradales > UBA5704 > DASYKS01. The sequence goes on from DATMZM010000255.1 coordinate 8,491, forward strand.
CTCCTCGATCGCCGACGCCGCGGCGCGCGCCCGCTCGAGGACGCGGCTCGCCTCCTTGCTCCCCTCCTCCGTCGCGACCACGGTGGCGCGGATCGAGCCGGCGAACTCGTCGAGCAGAGCGCGCACCGACTCGACCGATTCCTGCGAGCGCTGGGCGAGGCGGCGGACCTCCTCGGCGACGACCGAGAAGCGGCGGCCGTGCTCGCCCGCCGCGGCGGCCTCGATCGCGGCGTTGAGCGAGAGGATGTGCGTCTCCTGCGAGATCTCGGTGATCAGGTCGAGGACGCGGTAGATCTCTTTGCTGCGCGCGCCGAGCGTGTCGGCGCGGCTCGCGATGCCGCTGATCCGCTTCTTGACCTCCTCCACTCCCTCGACGGCCTCCTCGACAGCGGCGGCGCCGACGTCGCCGCTCTCCTCCGCCTTCTGCGCGAGGTCGGCCTGGCTCGCCGCGTTCTCGGCGATCTGCGAGGCGGTGCGCGCCAGCTCCTCCATCGCGGCGGTGATCTCGACCACCGAGGCCGCCTGCTCGGACGAGCCCGAGGCGAGCTCGGAGGCGATCTGGTTGACCGAGTTCGCGGCGCCGGCGACCTCGATCGAGCTCGCCTGGATCTGCTGGGCGAGGACGCCCAAGGCCGAGGTCGCGCTGTCGAACGCCGTCGCGAGACCGCCGGGCAGGCTGCCCGCGCGCACCGTGCAGCGCACCAGGTCGCCGTCGCGCAGATGGTCGAGCGCCTCGACCAGGACGGCCTCCGCCTCGCGCCTCACCCCCTGCTCGCTCTTAGCAGCGGCCGAGAGCCGCCGCTCCGCCGGCAGCACCCAGCCGAGGTGAAGGCCGGTGGCGACGAGGGCGAGCAGCAGGAAGGCCTCGAACAGCCATCCCGGCGCGCCGTGCGCTTCGGCGTAGAGCAGCAGCAGCAAGCCGGCGCCGACGACGGAGCCCAAGAGGGCGACGCCGAGCTGCGAGGGCGGAAGCGGGAGGCGGGGCTCAGACATCGGGGGTTCCTCCGGAGGCTTCGGGGGGGGACAGGAAGGGGGGCGGCGGCTGGCGCGGATCGACGATCATCAGCGGCTCGCCGGCGTGGAGGGCCAGGCCCGCGCCCGGCTCGGACCAGAAGCGGCGGACGAAGAGCGGCAGGGGGCGCACGGCGAGCCCGGCGACGACGCCCACCACCTCGTCCGCGGCGAACGCCGTCGCGCCGGCCTCCACCGCGAGGCCGGCGGCGTGCGGAGCGACGCGCACCACCTCGTCGCTCGCGACGCCCCACAGGCCACCGCCGCGGCGGAACAACAGGTAGGACGCGGCGCTCAAGCGTCCTCCCCCAGCCGCTCGAGATCGAGCACCCGGACCAGCCGCGCGCCGACCATCGCATCGCCGCGCAGGAAACCGGCGCCGGGAACGACCGCCGCGTCGTCGATCAGGACGACTTCGAGCGCCTCGTCCGCGGCGAGCCCGACCGCCTCGCGCCGTTCGAGGGGTCCGGCCCAGACCACGACGGTGACCGGGAAGGCGGGGTGCGGTCCGAGCGGCGCGCCGAGCAGGCGCGAGAGGTCGAGCACGGCGAGCGCCTCGCCCGCGAACTCGGCGAGACCGGCGAGCTCGGGCCGAGCGCCGGGGAGAGGATGGACCGAGAGCGCCCGCACGACGCGCCGCACCGCCGCGACCGGCAGCGCGCACACCTGCTCGCCCGCGCGCACCAGCAGGTGCGACCGGCCGAGCGCGGGCGTCGACTGCGACAGGTCCATCGCCACTCCTTGCGCGCCGTCAGGTCCGGGTCCAGCCGTGCGCCTCGACGTCAAGGCCGAGCACGCCGGCCAGCGCGCCGTCCGGCCCGGCGATCGGCACCGCGACGCTCCAGCAGACTCGGCCGCCGAGCACCGAGGCGTACGGCGAGGTCAGGCAGGCGCGCCCGCTCCGCGCCGCCGCGGTGAACCAGGGGCGGCCGGAGAGGTCGCGACCGAGGACCTCCGCTTCGCTCGGAAGCCCGGGACCCGCGACCGGCCGTCTCGCGCTCAAAGCCAGAGTGTATCCCTTGGCGTCGACGAAATAGGCGCAGTCCAAGGAGGGCGAGGCGGCGAAGAGACGATCCAGCTCTCGCTGCAGTTCCTGATGGGGCAGGTCGCGCAGCTGCGCGGCCCACTCCTCGCTCAAGTGCTTGAGCGAGCGCGGCGAATCGCGGCGCAACCCTTGCGTCAGAAGCTCGAGGGAGAGCACCTGACGCTCGATCCGCGCCGCCGTTCCGTCGAGCCCTTCGAGAGCCTGGCTGGCGCGCTGGACCACCCGGCCGACGTCGCGGAGCGTCGCCACCACCTCGTCGGAGGCGACGTTCTGCTCGCGCGTCGCGCCCGAGATCCGGCGCGCCCGCTCCGCGGTCTCGGAGGCGACCTCGCGCAGGTCGCCGATCGCGGCCGCCGCGCGCCGCGCCCGCTCGAGCACCCTCTCGGTCTCCTTGCTCCCCTCTTCCGTCGCGACCACCGTGCCGCGGATCGCGCCGGCGAACTCGTCGAGCAGAGCGCGCACCGAGGCGACCGAGTCGCGCGACCGGCTCGCCAGGTGCCGGACCTCCTCGGCGACGACCGCGATCCGCCGCCCGCCTTCGCCCGCCGCCGCGGCTTCGATCGCGGCGTTGAGCGACAGGACGTGGGTCTCCTGGGCGATCTCCTCGATCAGGTCGAGGACGCGGCCGATCTCCTTGGTGCGGGCGCCGAGCGCGTCGGTGCGCGCCGCGATCGCGCCGATCCGCGCTTTCACCTCGGCGACGCCCGAGACCGCGTCCGCGAGCGCGGAGGCGCCCGTCACCCCGCGCCCCTCGGCGCGCGCCGCGAGCTCCGCCTGCGTGGCGGCGCGGCCCGCGATCTCGGCCGCGGTGCGGGCGAGCTCCTCCATCGCCGCCGTGATCTCGACCACCGAGGCCGAGAGCTCGGCCGAGCCCGAGGCCAGGTCGGCGGTGATCCGGGCGACGCCGTCGGCCGTCGAGGCGGTCGCGACGTTCGCCTCGCGCACCTCGTCGGCGACCCGCGCGAGAGCGGCCGTCGCCCCGGCGACCGCCGCGGCGAGCTCCGCGGGCAGCCCTTCGCCCCGCGACGCCGCTGCGGCGCGCACCAGGTCGCCGCGCCGCAGCTCGGCGAGGATCGCGCTCTCGGCACCGAAGGCGAGGGGACGAGCGGCGGCAGGGGACGGACGGCGGGCCGAGAGCGCGAGAGCGACGACCGCGAGCGCGGCGAAAGCGCCCACCGGCCAGACCGGCGCGCCCGCCCGCGCGGCCAGGGCGAGAAGCCCGGCCCCGAGAACGCCGAGCGCGGCGAGGAGGGCGAGGCCGAGCGCACGGGCGCGCCGCGCGGACGTCGTGCGGGCGCGGGGATCTCGGGCGCCGTCGTTCAAGGTCGCGGCCTCCTCATCGCTCGTCCTTACCGCCTGTCTTTCGCTCGGCGCGCGACCCGGGCGGAGGGGGCGGACGGACCGGACGCGCGGCGGATCCGCGGCCAGCCGGCTCGCATCTCTGGGGTTGGCGCACTAAGAAAGGTGTCACCACGCGCCAAATTGGAGCCGCATTACGCGGCGGCGTTGTCGTCTTGACGCATCCGGAGGTGAAGATATAGTTTCGCGCGCTCTCTACGAACGCAAGTGTGAAGTTTCGCAGCATGGCGCGGAGCGAGCCGATCCGTGGCGCGTTTCCGCTGGGGTTTCTCTTACTCTTGGAGGTTCTATGTTCGCACGGTCCCTGGGAGCCACGGCTTCCGCCCTCCTCGCCCTCGGCTTCTGTCTCGTCTCGGCTCGGCCGGCCGCGGCCGGCAACGGCCATTTCCTCCACGGCGTCGGCGCGGTCAACAGCGCGCTCGGCGGCGCCGGCGTCGCGCTGCCCAACGACGCCCTCGGCGCCCTGCACTTGAACCCGGCTCTCCTCGCGCGCTTAGACGGCTCCCGATTCCAGTTCAGCATCGAGAGCCTCGACCAGAAGAACGCGGTCGAGAGCCACATCGGGCCGTTCTCGGGCCGCACCGAAGACGAGGGCGACGACGCCGCCATCCCCTCCTTCGGCTGGACCCATCGCAACAAGGACGGCCACACCGCGATCGGCATGGGGTTCCTGGGTCTCGCCGGCTTCACGGTCGACTACCCGCAGGACCCGTCCAATCCGATCCTCTCGCCGCAGCCGAACGGGCTCGGCCGCTTCTACTCGAACTACCAGCTGCTGCGCATCCCGTCCGCCATCGCGGTGCGGGTCAACGACAAGCTGTCGCTCGGCGCTTCGTTCAACCTGGCGCACGCGAGCCTCGCCGGCGATCCGGTCGGCTTCGCGGCGCCCGACTGCGCGGGCCCGAACAACTGCTTCTTCCCGCGCGTCGACACCGACAGCGCCTACGGCTGGGGCGTCCAGGTCGGCGTCCACTACCAGGCGACCAGCGCCTGGGCTCTCGGCGCCTCCTACACCTCGGAGACTAAGTTCCAGGACTTCGAGTGGAACTCGACCCATGCGAACCCGAGCCTCCCGAACTTCGGCACGGGGCGCAAGATCCGGTTCGAGCTCGGCGCGCCGGCGACCGTCGTCGCGGGCGTCGCCTGGACGCCGTCGGACCACCTCCAGGTCGCGTTCGACGCCAAGCGGATCTTCTACTCCTCGACTCCCGGGTTCGGCGATTCCGGCATCAACCCGGCCACCGGCGCGATCCGCGGCCCCGGCTGGGAGGACATCGACGTCTTCGCTCTCGGCGTCCAGATCGAGCCGACCGAGCGCGTGACGCTGCGCGCCGGCTTCAACAAGAGCGACAACCCGATCCCGGACGACCAGACCTTCTTCAGCCTGTTCGCCCCCGGCGTCTTCGAGAACCATGCCGCCGCGGGCCTCGGCTTTCGAGCCTGCGACATCCTGACCCTCGATCTCGCGTACTATCGCGCCTTCAAAAACGAGGGGAAGGGACCCATCTTCACCGCCGCCGGACCGATCCCCGGTGCCAGCGTCAAGCAGGAGATGGCGAGCGACTCCATCATTCTCACGCTCTCGTTCCACTTGGATTGAAGCTCGGAGGAGGGGGCGGCGAAAGCCCGCCGCCCCGTTTTCCCCCGAGCTCCGAGTCGCGATGCCGAAGATCGAAGAGACGCCCTACGGCCTCAAGGTCACTTTCGAGACCGTCGTCGACGTCGCGATGGCCTCCCGGATGGTCGACGAGTTCCGCCGCCGGGTTCACCCCCGAGAGGGCGGCTTCGCGATCCTGGTCGACCTCCGGGCGACGCGCAGCTTCCCGGCGGAAGTCCAGGAGGTGATCAAGCAGGCGATCCTGATCCTGCGCGAGGCCGGCATGCACAGAAACGCGGTCATCGTCCACTCGACGATCGCCGGCCTGCAGGCGCGGCGGATGGTCAAGGAGACCGGCATCGCTCCCGAGCTGCGCTATTTCGACGCCGATCTCCCGGATTGGGAGGAGACCGCCCTCGCCTGGCTCGTCGACGGCACCGAGCCCCCTCCGGCCGACTGAGCCTCCTCAGCGCGGCGAGGCGAGCACCAGGGCGAGCGCGACCAGGGCGGGCAGCGCCTGGACGAAGAGGATCTTCCGGCTCGCGGTGGCCGCGCCGAACAGGCCGGCGACGAGGACGCAAGCCAGGAAGAAAATCTGGACGGACACGCCGAAGCTCGCGGGGGAGAGTGCGAGACCCCAGATCAGGCCGGCCGCGAGAAAGCCGTTGTAGAGCCCCTGGTTCGCCGCCAGCCCCTTGGTCGCCTCCGCGAGCTCGCGCGACAGCCCGAACGCGCGCCGCCCCGCGGGCTTGGTCCAGAGGAACATCTCGAGGACCAGAAAGTAGAGGTGGAGCGCAGCGACGAGGCCGACGAAGACGCGGGCCAAGGTGGTGATCATGCGCTGTTGCCTCCCGCGGAATGGATTTGGTCGGGGCGAGAGGATTTGAACCTCCGGCCTCACGGTCCCGAACCGTGCGCTCTACCAAGCTGAGCTACGCCCCGACGATAGGAAAGCGTGCAACCGCCCGCGGGACCGGCGGACGGCGTTCCGAGAGGGCCTTGGCAGGCCCACCGCGGGAGAGGCGAGACGATACCCCGAGCCGATCGGACGGTCAAGCGCACGGATGGCCCCGCCGGAGACATCCTCGGCGCGTTCGCGGGTGCCTTCCGGCGGTGGGATACAATCGCCCTCCACATCGTTCGAGGAGGGTTCATCCATGTCGATCCGCACCCTGTCGGAGCTGTTCCTCCATGCCGTCGGTCACGACAAAGCGGACTGCCTGCTGCACAAAGTGGAGGGAACCTACCGGCCGATCTCGACGGCCGAGCTCGCCGATCGGGTCTACCGGCTCGCCAAATCCTTGGAAGCGCTCGGAGTCAAGCGCGGCGACCGGGTGGCTCTGATGTCGGAGAACAGCCCCCACTGGGCGGCGACCGACTTCGCGGTCCTCGGCCTGGGCGCGATCCTGGTGCCGATCTACCCGACGCTGACGCCCGACCAGGCGGCCTACATCGCGAACGACTGCGGCGCCCGCATCGTCATCGCCGAGACCCAGAAGCACCTGGACGGCTTCCTCGCCCACGCCGGGGAGCTGCCCCAGGTCGAGAAATTCGTCGTCATCAAGGGCGCGTCGGACGATCCGCGCGTGCTCTCCTTCGAGGCGCTCCTCGCGCAGGGCACGGGCTACGACAAGGCGAAGTTCGAGGCCTCCGCGCGCGCCTGCGAGCCGGGCGACCTCGCGACCTTCATCTACACGAGCGGCACGACCGGCCAGCCCAAGGGCGTCATGCTGACCCACGACAACATCGTCTCGAACGTGCTCGCCGCCAAGGCCGTGTTCCCGATCATCGAGGCCAAGTTCACCGCGCTGTCGTTCCTGCCCCTCTCCCACTCCTTCGAGCGGACGGTCGACTACTTCTACTACTACGTCGGCGTGACGATCGCCTACGCCGAATCGGTCAACACGGTGCCGCAGAACCTCCAGGAGGTGCGCCCGCAGGTGTTCGTCTCGGTGCCGCGCGTCTACGAGAAGTTCCTCGCCCGGGTCAACGACGGGGTCGCCTCCGCCTCGCCGATCCGCCAGAAGCTGTTCCATTGGGCGGTCGGCGTGGGCCGCCGCTCGGTCGAGTACCGCCTGCGGCGCGAGACCCCGGGCGGCCTGCTCGGTCTGCAGCTCGGAATCGCCGACAAGCTCGTCTTCAGCAAGATCAAGGCGCGCCTGGGAGGCCGCTTCGTGCTCGCGCTCTCGGGCGGCGCGCCCCTGGGGCGCGACGTCGCCGATTTCTTCTGGGGCGCCGGAGTGCCGATCTTCGAAGGCTACGGCCTGTCCGAAACCTCGCCGGTCATCACCGTCAACACGCCGGACCACGTCAAGCTCGGCACGGTCGGCCGGACGGTCCCGCGCGTGACGGTCGAGATCGCGGCGGACGGCGAGATCCTGGCCAAGGGCCCGAACATCATGAAGGGGTACTGGAACCTGCCCGAGGCGACCCGGGAGACGATCGACGCCGAGGGATGGTTCCACACCGGCGACATCGGAGAGGTGGACTCCGAGGGATTCCTGCGGATCACCGACCGGAAGAAGGAGCTGATCGTCAACGCGAACGGCAAGAACATCGCCCCGGCGCCGATCGAGAACGCCTTGAAGGCGAGCCCCTACATCGCGCAGGCGGTGGTCATCGGCGACCGCCGGAAGTTCCTCTCCGCGCTGCTCGTGCCGGACTTCGACACCTTGAGCGGCTGGGCCGGCAAGCAGGGTCTGCCGGCCGACCGGCCGTCGCTCCTCGCGCGCAGCGAGGTCCGCTCCCTCCTCGCCAAGGAGGTCGAGAACGTCAACAAGGGGCTCGCCAAGTTCGAGCACGTCGTCGCCTGGGACCTCCTGCCGGAGGAGTTCACGATCGAGACCGGCGAGCTGACGCCGACCCTCAAGGTCAAGCGGCGCATCGTCAACCAGAAGTACGGCGACGTGATCGACCGGCTCTACGCCGAGGCCGACCTTAAGCGCGGCGGCGACTGAGCGATGGCCGAGGCGTTTCGACTCGACGTGGGGGGCGGCGGCCTCGCCACCTTGACCTTCGACCTGCCCGGCAAGAGGGTCAACATCTTCAATCCCGCGGTGGTCGAAGAGCTCGAGCGCACGGTCGCCGACCTTCCCGGGCGCCGCGACATCTCCTGCCTCGTGCTCCTCTCGGGCAAGCCCGGCACCTTCATCGCGGGCGCCGACGTCGAGGCGATCGCGCGCGTCACCGATCCGCGCGAGGTCGAGCGGGCGGTGCGCGCCGGCCAGGCGCTCTTCGCCGCCTGGGAGGCTCTCCCGTTCCCCACCGTCGCCGCGATCTCGGGCGTCTGCTTGGGCGGAGGCACCGAGATCGCCCTCGCCTCGACCTACCGGGTCGCGAGCGACCGCGCGGACGTCCGCATCGGCCTGCCGGAGACGCGCATCGGCATCCTGCCGGCGTGGGGCGGCTCGACCCGCCTGCCGCGCCTGATCGGCCTGACGGCTGCCCTCGACATCATCCTCGCCGGCAAGGCGGTCTCGGGGCGGAGCGCGCTCAAGATGGGGCTCGTCGACGCGCTCCTGCCCGACGCCCGGTTCTTCGACCGGGTGCGCGACTTCGCGCTCTCGGTGCGCGACACGAAGAAGCGCACGCCCAGGAAGCAGCCGTGGAAGGCCGCGCTCCTCGACGGCAATCCCCTCGGCCGGCGGATCGTCTACGCGCAGGCGGCCAAGCAGCTCAGGAAGACCGCCCGCGGCAACTACCCGGCGCCCGAAAAAGCTCTCGAGGTCGTCCGCGTCGGCCTCGAGGAGGGCAAGCCCGCCGGTTTCGAGGCGGAGGCGCGCGGGGCGGGCGAGCTGGCCGTCGGGCCGGTCGCCAAGAACCTGCTCCATCTCTTCTTCCTGACCGAAGAAGCGAAGAAAGACAAGGGAATCCCGGACGTCGATCCCCGGTCGGTCCACGCGACCGCGGTCGTCGGCGCGGGGGTGATGGGCGGCGGCATCGCGCAGCTGATCGCGCACGAGGCGGGCCTGCCCGTGCGCATGAAGGACGTGCGCGTCGAGGCGCTCGCCTTGGGGATGGCCCACGCGCGCCAGCTCTTCGATCGCATGCTCAAGCGCCGCCGCATCACGCGCCCGGAGGTCCAGAGGAAGCTCGCGCTCCTGGAGCCGACCCTCGACTACTCCGGCTTCGAGCGCGCCGATCTCGTCGTCGAGGCGGTGGTCGAGAAGCTCGAGGTCAAGCAGGAGGTCTTCCGCGAGATCGCCGCCCACGCGGCGCCGGGCGCCGTGCTGGCATCGAACACCTCGTCACTCTCGATCGCCGAGATCCGCCAGCGGACGCCGCAGCCGGACCGGGTGGTCGGCATGCACTTCTTCAACCCGGTCGACAAGATGCCGCTCGTCGAGGTGATCGTCCCCGAAGGCTGCGACCCGGCGGCGGCGAACGCGGTCTTCGCGCTCACCCGCACGCTCGGCAAGACGCCGGTCCTGGTCCGAGACACCCCCGGCTTCCTGGTCAATCGCCTCTTGATGTTCTACTCGACCGAGGCGCTCTGGCTGCTCGACGAAGGGCACAAGATCGAGGACCTCGACCGGGCGATGACCGACTGGGGCATGCCGGTCGGCCCGATCGAGCTGACCGACGAGGTGGGCATCGACGTCGCGGTCAAGGTCGCCCACATCCTGCAGGAGGCGTTCTCCGACCGCCTGCCGCTGCCGGCCTGGCTCGACCGCCTGCTGCCGGACGACCGCCTGGGCGCCAAGAACGGCCGCGGCCTCTACCTCTACGAGAACGGCAAGCGGACCGGACCGGATCCCTCGGCCTATCGGCTCCTCGGGCTCAGCCCGCGGGTCCTCGACCCCCGCCTCCCCGACCTCGCGGAGCGGATGGTCCTGCCGATGGTCAACGAGGCCGCCCGCTGCCTCGACGAGGAAGTGGTTGCCGATGCCGGGCACCTCGACCTGGCGCTCATCTTCGGCACCGGCTTCCCGCCCTTCCGCGGCGGCCTCTGCCGCTGGGCCGACCAGCAGGGGCTCCCCCGCCTGATCGAGAAGCTCGAACGCCTCGCCCAGACCGCCGGCGAGCGCCACCTGCCGAACGACGCCCTCCGCCGCTACGCCGCGGCGGGCGGCTTCTACGCGGGGACGAAGATGAGCTGAGCCGTCCTCGGGGGAGGACGGAGGGGAATCAGGAATCAAGAATCGGGAATCGAGAATTGAGGAGGCCGCCTGTTGGGCGCGCGTCTTACATTCTCGATTCCTGATTCTTGATTCCTGATTCCGACCTGGCCCGCGGCTTGCTCTACCCTCTCCAAAATGGGCACGCAATCCACAGGAGGTCCGCTCATGCGACGACTTCTCGCTCCCCTGCTCGCGCTCGCGCTCTCGGCGCCGGCATTCGCTGCCGACGAGCCGCCCCGCGCGCAGTTCGAAGGCAAGGTGGACGTCCACGAAGTGCTGTTGGACGTCCTCGTCACCGACCGCTCGGGCAACGTCATCGTCGGCCTCGGTCCGAACGATTTCCGGGTCACCGAAGACGGCAAGCCGGTCGAGCTCACCGGCATCACCTTCTACAGCAACCGACGCTTCCTCGGCTCGAAGGAGGAGGCGGGGAGCCAGGGGATCGCGGCCGAGGTCACCCCCGAGAACCGCTACTTCATCCTCTTCTTCGACGACATGCGGAAGCTGTCGCTCGACGCGCCCGAGCTCTTGCGCCAGCAGATCAGCGCCGGCCAGAAGGCCGAGGAGTGGGTCGACCACCTCCTCGCGAACGATTGGGTGGCGGTCGCGAGCTACGATCGGAAGCTCGCGATCCAGACCGATTTCACCCGCGATCACGAGAGGCTCAAGGACGCGATCCGGAGCGCCGCGAGCGGCCGGGATCCCGAGACGCAGTGGCCGTCCCGGATCGGCGATCCGAGGAAGGGGCCGACGCTCTTCGCCCGCCTGCCCCGGGGCAACGCTCTCCGCGACGCGACGACCACGATCTACGACGGGCTCTCGCTCCTCGCCAAGGCCGCGGGGCCGATCGTCGGGCGCAAGAACCTGCTGCTCTTCACGATCGGATTCGGCGAGATCAACGCCTTCCGCCAGTACGTCCCCGACGTGCGCTACTACCCGGGGATGATGCAGGCGCTCAACGACAACAACGTCGCGGCCTACACGATCGACCTGACCCCGGCGGGCACCCAGCACACCCTCGCGAGCGCGATGAACCAGCTCGCGGCGGACACCGGCGGCACCTACCTGTTCAACTTCACCAGCTTCTCGACCCCGCTCGCCAAGGTCTCCGAAGAGAACAACGGCTACTACCTCCTCTCCTACAAGACCGAGCGGCCCGCGGGAGCCAAGGGCTACCAGAAGGTCCGGGTCAAGGCCGCGAACCCCGAGTTCAAGGTCAAGGCGCGCGAGGG
>DATMZM010000515.1:0-6785 GCA_035607445.1 Thermoanaerobaculia bacterium
GGTTCTCGCGCGCCGCGGGGTCGCCCTCGCGCGTCTCGGCGAGGACGATCACCCGCTCCGTGCCGCTCTGGGGATCCGGGCTGCCGAAGACCGCCACGCAGCCGCGGCGGATCCCCGAGACCTCCCCCACCGCCTGCTCCAGCTCGTGCGGATAGAGATTGCGGCCGGCGCGGAAGATGACGTCCTTGCTCCGCCCGGTGACGAACAGCTCGCCCGCCGCGAGGTAGCCGAGGTCGCCCGAATCGAGCCAGCCGTCCTCCCCGAGCGAGATCAGGCGCGCCGTTGCCTCCGGGTTCTCGAAGTAGCCCGCGGTCGCCGAGGGGCCGCGGAACTGGATCCGCCCCTCCCGCCGCTCCGGCAGCTCGCGGGCGGACTCGTCGGCGATCCGTACCTCGCAGGTGGGGATCGGCAGACCGCAGCTCGCGAAGCGGAGGGTCCCGGCGCCTTCGGACTCGGATGCGTCACCCGCGCTCGGGACGGCGCGCCCCTCGGCCTGGAAGACCGCGCGGTCGATCGCGTCGACGAACGGCGGCCGGCCGAGCGGAGGGAAGGTGACCGCGAGCGAGTTCTCGGCCAGGCCGTAGACCGGGAACATCGTCTCGGCCCGGAAGCCGAAGCGGGCGAAGCGCTCGGTGAACCGGCGGATCGTCTCCGGGGAGACCGGCTCCGCGCCGTTGAGCGCCGCGCGCCAGCTCGAGAGGTCGACGCCTTCGATCTCCGCGTCGTCGATCTTGCCCAGGCACAGCTCGTAGGCGAAGTTCGGCGCGGCCGAAAGCGTCGCTTTGTGCTCGTGGATCAGCTCGAGCCAGCGCGCCGGCCGGGAGAGGAAGGCGAGCGGCGAGATGAGAGCGAGCGGCATCGCGAAGTAGAGGCTGCCCATCCAGGTGCCGATCAACCCCATGTCGTGGTAGAGCGGCAGCCAGCTGACGACCGAATCCCCCGGCCCGATCTCCACCGCCTGGCCGATCGCGCGCAGATTCGCGAGCAGGTTCGCGTGCGTGAGCATCACGCCCTTCGGCTGCCCGGTGCTGCCGGAGGTGAACTGGAGGAACGCGAGATCGGAGGACGAGACTTCGACAGCGGGCGGCGCGCCCCCTTCGCCCTCGAGCTCGGCGACCGTCACCACCCGCAGCCCCTCGACCTGCACGCGCAGCAGCCGGGCGAGCGGCAGAACTTCCGGAAACGTGACGAGGGCCCGCGCCCGCGCGGTCTCGAGAATCCCGATCTGGCGGCGGAGGTGGTCCTCGATCTGGCTCTTGCGCGCCGGGGGATAGAGCGGCACGGGGACCCCGCCCGCCTTGAGCACCCCCAGGAACGCGGCGAAATACTCGGTGCCGGAAGGCAGCATCAGAGCGACCGCTTCGCGCGGCTCGACGCCCCGCCGGGCAAGGCCGGCAGCCACCGCATCCGAACGCCGCGCGAGGGCGCCGTAGCTCACCTCTTCCGGAGGCCCCTCGCCGGGATAGAAGACCAGATGCCGCCGTTCCGGATGGCGGGAGACGTGCCAGTCGAGCACTTCGAGCAACGTTCGCGTGCTCTCGGGAGCGGACTCGGCGTCGGGTAAGAATCCGGAATCCAGGAATCGGGAATCTGGAATGCCGGGCTGTGAGAGCACGCTTGCGGTCGTAGAGGTCTCCGTCGATCGGGGAGCCTGTGTTAGAGCGGCGAGCAGATCGCGCGGCGTTTCGACCGACGTCAGCACCGCCTCGCCGAGCCGGACGCCGAACTCCCGCTCGATCCGCCGGAGCAGCTCGACTCTCCCGAGGCTGTCGAGCCCGAGGTCGCGCTCCAAGTCCGATCCGAGCGTCACCGCCGAGCGCCGAGCCCGGGGCGCAAGCTCGGCCGCGAGCTGGGCGACGAGGCCGAGCAGGCGGGAGGCGGAGTCGCTCTCGACCCTCGCTGGGTTTTGCGTCTCTGGCTCGACCGGCACCTCGGGGGATACCTCCGAAAGAGGCATCAAGGTAGCGGCGATGCGGGCCGAAGGCAAGCGCTCTAGGGGGTCGCCTGGCGCCCCCTTCGTGCCTCCCGAAGCTCGGCGAGCCGCCGCCTGCGCTTCCAGCCGACGATCACCCGCGGCACGAAGATCACCGCGGCGAGCCCGAGGAGGGCGAGCCCGAGGCGGGCGAGGACCGCCTGGCGCTCTCCGGCTGCCGCGTGGAACAGCTCGGCGGCGAACCAGGAGTAGAGGAAGATCGGCGCGAGGAGGCCCAAGAAGGTCGAGGTGAGGAAGAGCCGGGGGGGGATGCCGACGAGCGCCGCCGCGTAGTTGACGAGAGCGTAGGGGAAGGGCAGGAAGCGCATGCCGAAGAGGCCCCAGAAGCTCCGCCGCGCGAGGCGCTTTTCGAGCCGCCGCAGGCGGTGGCCGCCGAGGTGCTGGATCAGATCGCGGCCGAGGGTGCGGCCGAGGAAGTAGCTCAGGGCTCCCCCCGCGAAGGTGCCGGCCAGGTTGTAGAGCGAGCCGAGCCAGGCGCCGAAGACGGCTCCCCCCGCGAGCATGAGAGGCGAGGCCGGAAAGCCGATCGGCATCAGCACGAGATAGGCGCCGAAGAGGGCGAGCGGCGCCCACCAGCTCGCACGGAGCTTCACCAGCAGCGCGGTGATCGCCTCGAGGGAGAGCTGGTCGCGGAGAGGCGTGAACCGCAGGGCGGCGAAGCCCCCGACGACGATCGCGCCGAGGATCAGGAAGCGGAGGAGGTGCCGCCGCGGCAGGCTGCCTCGAGCCGGGGCCGCGGTCGGAGGCTCGGGCGCGGCCGGATCGTTCGACAAGGTGGAGAGGCGAGCCGACCCGGGCTCAGGCGCCGGTGACTGGAGGGACTGCGGGGGCCGGCCCCGGATCCCAGAGGAAGAAGCGGCGCATGTGCTGCTCGAGGATCTCCTGCGACTTCGGATCCATGAAGTTCAGGCGCAGCTCGTTGATCACCATCACCTCGTTCCGATGCCATTCGCCCCAGCAGTCGGCGCAGACGCGCGCGACGACTTCGCGCCCGGTGGCTCCGGGCAGAGGTGGCCGCGCGAGGGCGGGGGCGTCCGGTCTGCCGCAGCGGGAGCACGCGACGGTCGACACGTCAGCGCACCTCGTTCGGCAGCACGATCAGGCTCTCGGAGCGGGTGAGGACGTCCTTCGGCACGCGCACCAGGAGCAGCAGGTCCTCGTCCGGCCGCGGCGTTCCGCGGAGCGCCTTGACCATGTCGTCCGGCAGCGCCACGGAGACCCACGCCGGCCGCTTGTCGTTTTTCCGCGCACTGTCCATCAGGATGTCGCGGATCGACACCACCTCGGTCGACGCCGGATATTTTTCGAGCGCGAACCGAAGCGCCGTAACCAGATCGTTCATCGCGTCCTCCGCTGACCGATCAACCCTGAAGCTGATGGGAGTGCTTGCGACGTAGGGGCGGAGCTTGCCTCCGCCCGGGGCGGGGGCGCGCCGACAAAGATTCCCCCGCCCTCCCGGGCGGAGACGAGCTCCGCCCCTACGAGACCTTCAGGGGTTCGTCTTTGAAGAAGCATACGTACCCTAAGCTCCGGGTGCCGCCAGCGCCCGCCGGAAGTATTCGACGGTGCGGGCGAGTCCTTCGTCGAGCGAGACCTTGGGCTCCCAGCCGAGCTTCGCGCGGGCGAGCGCGATGTCGGGCTGGCGGGTGCGCGGATCGTCGACCGGCAGCGGCTCGAAGGCGATGCGGCTCTTGGAATGGGTCAGGTCGATGATCTTCTCGGCGAACTCGAGGATCGTCATCTCCCGCGGATTGCCGACGTTGACCGGCGACTCGACGTCCGAGAGCAACAGGCGATGGATGCCGTCGATCAGGTCCTCGACATAGCAGAAGGAGCGCGTCTGGCTGCCGTCGCCGTAGACCGTGAGCGGCCGATCGAGGAGCGCCTGCTGGAGGAAGTTCGGCACCACGCGCCCGTCGCGCAGGCGCATGCGCGGCCCGTAGGTGTTGAAGATCCGGACGATGCGGACCTCCATCCCGTGCACTCTGTGGTAGGCCATCGCCATCGCCTCGGCGAAGCGCTTGGCCTCGTCGTAGACGCCGCGCGGACCGACCGGATTGACGTTGCCCCAGTAGCTCTCCGGCTGCGGATGGACGAGCGGATCGCCGTAGACCTCGGAAGTGGATGCGAGCAGGAAGCGCGCGCGCTTCGCCTTGGCGAGGCCGAGAGCGTTGTGGGTGCCGAGCGAGCCGACCTTGAGCGTCTGGATCGGCAGCTCCAAATAGTCGATCGGGCTCGCGGGCGAGGCGAAGTGGAGCACGAAGTCGACGGCGCCCTCGATCTCGAACGGCTTGCTGACGTCGTGCTCGACGAGGCGGAATTCGGGCCGGTCGAGGAGGTGGGCGAGGTTGTCGCGCGAGCCGGTGAGCAGGTTGTCGACAGCGGTCACGTCGCAGCCTTCGGCCAGGAGCCGCTCGCACAGGTGCGACCCCAGGAAGCCCGCGCCGCCGGTGACGACCGCCCGCTTCAAGCGGCGCTCCCCACTGGGCTTTCTTTCGGCCGGCCTTCCGGCCGTCCGATCGAGATGTAGTGGAAGCCGGCGTCGGCCATCTTCTCGGGCTCGTAGAGGTTGCGCAGGTCGACGATCAGCGGCTGGCGCACGAGAGAGCGCAGGCGGTCGAGCTCCAATTTGCGGAACTGGTTCCACTCGGTGAGGATGAGCACGGCGTCCGCTCCCGCCGCCGCTTCGTAGGCGTTGTCGCAGAAGGTCGCTTGCGGCAGGAGCGGCCGGCTGGCGTCCATCGCGGCGGGATCGAAAGCGCGCACCAGAGCGCCGCGCTCGATCAGGCTCTCGGTGATCGGCAGAGCCGGCGATTCGCGCATGTCGTCGGTGTTCGGCTTGAACGAGAGGCCGAGGACGGCGATCGTCTTGCCGGAGACGTCGCCGAGCGCGTCCGAGACCTTTTCGACCATCCGCGCCTTAGTCGCCTCGTTCGCCTCGAGCACCGCCTCGATGATGCGGAACACCTTGCCGTGATCGCGCGCGATCTGCGCCACCGCGCGGGTGTCCTTGGGGAAGCAAGAGCCGCCGAAGCCGGGCCCGGCGTGCAGGAACTTCGGTCCGATCCGGTTGTCGAGTCCCATGCCGCGCGAGACCACCTCGACGTTCGCGCCGAGCGCCTCGCACAGCGCCGCGATCTCGTTGATGAACGAGATCTTGGTGGCGAGGAAGCCGTTGCTCGCGTACTTGATCAGCTCGGCGCTCTCGACGTCGGTGATCACGAACGGCACGTCCGCGGCGGCCAAGGGCGAGTAGACGTCGAGCATCATCGCGATCGCGCGCTCGTCGCGGGTGCCGATCACCACGCGGTCCGGCTGCATGAAGTCCTCGATCGCCGAGCCCTCGCGGAGGAACTCCGGGTTGCTCACGACGGCGAACGGATGCTTGCCGCTCGAGCCCTCGCGGACCAGCTCCTCGACGATCTTGCCGGTGCCGATCGGCACCGTGCTCTTGGTGACGACGACCTTGTAGCCGTTCAGGTGCTGGCCGATCGAGCTCGCGACCTCGCGGATGAAGGTCAGGTCCGCCGAGCCGTCCGGCAAGGGGGGCGTGCCGACCGCGATGAAGATCACCTGCGCTTCTTCGATCGCCGGCCCGAGGTCGGTCGTGAAGCGCAGCCGCCCCTCGGCCATGTTCTTCTGCACCAGCGTCTCGAGGCCGGGCTCGTAGATCGGCACCCTGCCGATTGCGAGCGAGTCCACCTTGGCGCCGTCCTTGTCGACGCCGACCACGTTCATTCCGAAATCGGCCAGGCAGGCGCCGGTCACCAGACCGACGTAGCCGCTACCTACGACGCAAACGTTCATCTCAGAGCTCGCTCGGACGTTGTGCGGGACGTTCTACGGAACCGGAAACCTGGTGTCGGGATGGGGAGCGCGGCCGGCTCCCCTAGCTCTGTCGCTCGTTTCGCTCGCGATACCAGGCCACGAATCGGCGGAGGCCCTCCCGGATCGGCACCTTCGGCGAATAACCCAGGAGGCGACCGGCTTTGCCGACGTCGGCGTAGGTGATCGGGACGTCGCCGGGTTGGTCGGGAAGATACTCGATCCGGGGGGCGACGGCAAGTTCTTCCGCCAGGAGGTGGACGAGGTCGGAGAGCCCCGTCGTCTCGGCGCCTCCCAAGTTCAGGATCTCGAATCCGGGGGCCAGATCGAGCGTCGCGACCAGGCCGTCCACGATGTCGTCGACGTAAGTGTAATCGCGCCGGGTCCGCCCGTCGCCGTAGAGCGGCACCGGCAGCCCGCGCGCGAGCAGGTCGGTGAACTTGTGGATCGCCATCTCCGGCCGCTGCGCCGGGCCGTAGACCGTGAAGAAGCGCAGGCACGCCGTGCGGAAACCGTAGAGGTGATGGTAGTTGTAGCAGAGCAGCTCGCCAGCCCTCTTGGTCGTGGCGTAGGGGCTGATCGGCTGCTCGACCGGGTCGCTCTCGGCAAACGGCACCTTCTCGTTGATGCCGTAAACCGAGGAGGACGAGCCGAACAGGAACAGGTTCGGGCCGTGCCGGCGCGCCGCTTCGAGCAGGCGGAGCGTGCCGATGCAGTTGACGTCCTCGTAGAGGATCGGCTCCTTGAGGCTCGGCCGCACGCCCGCGCGCGCCGCCAGATGGACCACGGCGTCGAACCGCGGGCGGTCGGAGCCCGCGAACAGACGATCGACCTTCGCCTCGTCGCGGATGTCGCCTTCGACCGCCTCGAAGCGCTCGCCGCCGGGCGAGGCGTGGAGCGAATCGACGTTCTCGCGCTTCCGCGCCGGGTCGTAGAAGTCGTTGAAATCGTCGTACGCGGTCACCCG
>DATMZM010000267.1:0-2287 GCA_035607445.1 Thermoanaerobaculia bacterium
CGAGATCGGGAGCCTCGAGCAGCTGCAGGGTTTCCCGCGACAGCGAGAGCCGGCGAAGCGTCTTCTTCATCGTCCACCTCCAGGTCGGCCGTTCCGGACCGGGCGGAGACCGCCGCGCCGACCGACCACCGGCGACGCGAACCCTCTCCCCGCACCGGAAAGGCGACGGCGAGCATAGCCCCGAACCGAGGCAGGCGGAAGAATTCGAGCGATCGCTGGGGGCGAGACGGCGAGAGAAGAGGGGCCCCGCGACCGAGATCGCGGGGCCCAACCACAGGGAGGAAGAAGAGCTCTGCGGCGTTCCGGCGTGATCGCCGCATGGAGGGATACGCAGGCTCGCGACGAAGGTTGCGCCGGCCGATCGGGGTAGACTCCGCCGCACGATGGCGGCCAAGGCACCGAAGGCCCAGCGCTTCGTCGCGTTCCTCCGCGCGATCAACGTCGGCGGTCACACCGTCAAGATGGACCGCCTGCGCGGGCTCTTCGAGTCGCTCGGGCTCGCGAACGTCGCGACGTTCATCGCGAGCGGCAACGTCCTGTTCGACGCGCCGGCCAAGGACGCCCGGAAGCTCGAGATCCAGATCGCGGGCCACCTGCAGGAGGCTCTCGGCTACGAGGTCGCGACCTTCCTGCGCTCCGCCGCGGAGGTGGCGGCCGCCGCGGCCTACCAGCCCTTCCCGGCGGCCGAGCAGGGCGATCACCCTCTCTGGGTCGCTTTCCTGGGCGCGCCTCCGAGCGAGCCCGCGCACGCGAAGCTCAAAGGTCTCGAAACCCCGCTCGACTCGTTCCATCTCCACGCGCGCGAGATGTACTGGCTCTACCGCAGCGAGAGGTTCAGCGACTCGAAGGTCACCGGCGCGCGGCTCGAACGGGCGCTCGGGATGCCGATGACTTTGCGCAACGTGACCACGGTGCGCAAGCTGGCGGCGATCGTCGCCCCCTAGTTTGAAGCGAAGCCCGCTAGAATCCCGCCATGATCAACGGCGCGCACCTCCTCCTCTACAGCCGGGATCCCGAAGCCGATCGGGCGTTCTTTCGCGACGTCCTCGAGCTCCGGTCCGTCGACGCGGGCCACGGCTGGCTGATCTTCGGTCTGCCTCCCGCCGAGGCGGCGCTCCATCCGATCGAGGATGGCTCCGATGACTCGGCGGGCTCGAATGCCTCGGCTGGCCAGGTCCACGCCGGGCACCGGCTCCTCGGCGCCGTCCTCTACCTGATGTGCGACGACCTCCAGGCGGAGGTCGCCGCGCTCGCGGCCAAGGGCGTCCAGTGCACCGAGATCGAGCAGGCGCCCTGGGGGATCCGGACGACGATCCGGCTGCCGAGCGGCGGCGAGCTCGGCCTCTACGAGCCGCGGCATCCGACGGCCTTGAACCTCTGAGCCGCGAGTTGCCCGCGAGCGCCGCCATGGATTTCCCGACCCGGGTCAAGCTCGCGATCTACGAGCATTTCGCCGCCACCGGAGCACGCCCCGAGGCGGCCGAGATCGCGCGCTCTCTCGGGGAATCCGGGGAGTCGATCGACGGAATCCGCGAGGCCTACCGCGAGCTGGCCGGAAAGAGGGTCCTGGTGCTCGAGGAGGACGGCGAGAGCATCCGGATGGCGCCGCCCTGGTCGGGAATTCCCACCCAGCACCGGGTCCTCTCGGGCGGCGTCTCGCACTACGCCAACTGCGCCTGGGACGCGCTCGGAATTCCCGCCGCGCTCCACGCGCCGGCCACGGTCGATTCGCGCTGCGAGCAGAGCCTGGAGCCGTTGCGCATCGAAGTGACCCCGGTCGGCCCGGTTCCCGTTCCCTGCATCGTCCACTTCGCGGTGCCCGCCGCCCGCTGGTGGGAGAACATCGTCGACACCTGACGGACGATGCTCTTCTTCCGGTCGGAAGATCTCGTCGCCGCCTGGTGCCGGGCAAACCGCCTGCCGCAGCGCCCGCTCGTCACCTTGAGCCAGCTCTGGGACCTCGCCACCGCCTGGTACGCCAACCGGCTGAGCCCGGAAGCGAAGCGCCCCAGCCCGGCCGAGATGCGCGAGATCTTCGCGGGCATCGGGCTCTCGGGTCCGTTCTGGGACCCGGAAGCCTCTCCCGAATCGATTTCCTAAGACGAATCCGACCGGCCCGCAGCGTTCGGACCCTCAGCGGATGAGGAGCGTCACCACGTCGGACTGCTTGCCTTCGCGCAGGCGGGAGTTTTCGCTCGTCGCCACCCAGACCGGGCGGAAGACCTTGTATCCCGCGACCAGGCCCTGGTAGTCGCCGAGGAAATAGCCGAGCGCGAAGGCGGCGTTG
>DATMZM010000262.1:0-8130 GCA_035607445.1 Thermoanaerobaculia bacterium
ACGTTCTCGAGCCAGTTGCCGAAGCGCCCGACGCCCACGTGCTCCGGGTGCCAATGGACCTCGCGGTTCCTCGCGATCAGGTCGTCCTTTTTCTCGGTCGTGCGGACGAACCAGCTGGTCGTCGCGTAGTAGAGGAGCGGCCGGTCGCAGCGCCAGCAGAACGGGTAGTTGTGCTTGTAGCGGTCGGAGTGCAGCAGCAGTCCGCGGCGCTTCAGGTCGGCCGTGATCTTCGGGTCGGCCTCCTTGAACCAGAGGCCGGCGAAGTCTCCCGTCCCCTCGATCAGCTTCCCTTCGCCGTCGACCGAGAGCCAGAGCGGCAGGCCGTAGCGCTTGCCGGTCTGGTAGTCGTCCTCGCCGAACGGCGGCGCGGTGTGGACGAGGCCCGTGCCCTCGGTCGCCGTCACGTAGTCGCCGAGGACGACCCGGCCGGGCACCTCGGGCTCGAAGAAGGTGAACAGCCGCTCGTAGGTGAGCCCTTCGAGGTCGCGGCCGCGGAAGCGCGCGAGGGCGGGCTGGTCGCGCAGGTCGACCTGTTTCCGGTGGCCGTCGACCTCGATCGCGACCGGCACCGGGGTCCCGAGCGCGTCGCCGATCATCAGCCGGGCGCTCCCGGCGACCGCGTCCCCCGGGCTCCCGGCGTGGCCCGGGTGCTCCACCACCTTATAGATAAGGTCGGGATGCGCGGCGACCCCGGCGTTCGCGAGCGTCGTCCAGGGGGTCGTCGTCCAGCCGACCAGGCCGACTCCCGAGAGATCGACCTCCGCGCCGTCGACGTCCTTCGCCTTCGCCCCGGGGCGGAGCCGAAAGAGCGTCCAGATCGACGGGTCCTCGGCCTCCTTGTAGTTCTGCGCCACCTCGTGGCTCGACAGCGTCGTGCCGCAGCGGGCGCAGTAGGGCTGGATCTTGTAGCCCTCGACGAGGAGCCCGCCGTCCCAGAGCCGGCGGAGCGCCCACCAGACCGACTCGATGTACTCGTTCTTGTAGGTGAAGTAGGCGCGGTCGAGGTCGAGCCAGTAGCCCACGCGCTCGGTCATCGCGCGCCACTGCTTCTCGTAGGTCCCGACGCTCTCGAGGCAGGCGCGGTTGAACGCGGCGATGCCGTAGGCCTCGATCTGCTGCTTGCCGGAGAAGCCGAGCCGTTTTTCGACCTCGATCTCGACCGGCAGGCCGTGGGTGTCCCAACCGGCCTTGCGCGGCACCCGATAGCCGCGCATGGTGCGGAAGCGGGGGATCAGGTCCTTGACCACCCGGGTGACGACGTGGCCCACGTGCGGCACGTTGTTCGCGGTCGGCGGCCCGTCGTAGAAGACGAAATCGCCCCGCGGGGCGGGGCGCTCGAGGCTCCTCTCGAAGATGCGGCCCTCCCGCCACTGCTCGAGCACTTCGAGCTCGAGGGCGGGGAAGGGGTAGCCTCCGGGCAGGTCGGGAAAGCGGGTGTCGGTCATTTTTACGTTCAATCGGGGTTCGATCGAGGTTCGTTTCGTTGGGTCGGTCGTTGAGGAGGTTCGGCCCGGAAAGCGAAGAGCCCGGTATTGTACCCGGGAGGAAGCGCGGCGGGCCGGCCTGTGCGTATAATCGCGCAGGCACTCGATCCATGGCCGTCCGCCCCATCCTCCGACTCGGCAATCCGGTCCTCCGGACCCCCGCGCGCGCCGTCGATCCGGCGGAGCTGGGGCGGGGGGCGACGCAGGATTTGATCGACGACCTGATCGAGACCATGCGCGCCGCGTCCGGGGTGGGCATCGCGGCGCCCCAGGTCGGCGCCGATCTCCAGATCTTCCTCTACGAGCGCCATGTCGACGAGGAGGGCTCGGACCCCGGCTATCCGGACATCCCGCTCCGCGTCGTCGTCAACCCGATGGTCGCGCCGACCTCCCACGGCATGATCTATGACTGGGAGGGCTGCCTGTCGATCCCGGACCTGCGCGGGCTCGTGCCGCGCTACCCGTCGGTGCGGCTGCGCGGGCTCGACCGGGCCGGGCGGCCGATCGACTTCGCCGCCACGGGCTTCGAGGCCCGCATCATCCAGCACGAGTTCGATCACCTGAACGGCATCGTCTTCCTCGACCGGATGCGCGACCTGCGCTCGCTCGCCTTCACCGACGAGTGGCACGAGTTCCTGGTCCGCGCGGGCTCGACGGAAGAGGCCGCGACCCTCGGCTGATCCCGGCTTTCCGCCTCCCCTCGGCTCCAACCCGGTTCTTCTGGCTCCAGTTGGGCTCCAAATGCCGCGCGAGATCCTGATCGCCTGGGCCGGCCGGCACCAGCGCTCGGCCTGGGAGGATCTGTGCGCCGACTACAGGCAGCGGATCGAGAGGATGGCCACGGTCCGGGACCTGCCCGTCCGGGTGCGCCTGGCGGCGGACGACCCGCAACGGCAGCGCGCGGAGGGTCAGGCTCTCTTGGCGGCGCTCCCGGCCTCGAGCTTCGTCGTGGCTCTCGACGCGCGGGGCGAGGCGAAGAGCTCGGAGGCTTTCGCCGCCGATCTCGACCGGCGGCGGCGCGAATGGCCGCACGCCGTCGCGTTCTTGATCGGATCGGACCTCGGGCTCGACGAAACGGTCCTCGAATCCGCCCGGCAGGTGATGGCTTTCGGGCCCCTGACGCTCTCGCACGAGCTCGCCCGCCTGGTGCTGTACGAGCAGCTTTTTCGGGCCCTCTCGATCGCCGCCGGAATGAGCTATCATCGCGGGCCTTCGCGCGGCTAGAAGGCGATCCTGGAAAGGAGAAACAACGAGTGGCCAAGACCCAGAAGGTCAAAGCGGCCCCCGAGGCGACCGGTGGAGAGTTCGAGCCCCTGCGCGAGAGGCTCTTGAATCAGCGCAACGAGATGGCCAAGCTCTACCACTTGGATCTCCAGGCCGGCCAGGACGCGGCGGACGATGGGACGGACGACATCGTGGACCGCGCCAACAATGCATACAACCGGGAGCTGAACTTCTCCCTGTCGGATAGCGAGCGCGGGCTGTTGCTCCAGATCGAGGACGCCCTGCGGCGCCTCGAAGACGGGCACTTCGGCCGCTGCGCGAGCTGCGGCAACCCGATCGCGCGGCCTCGGCTCGAGGCCGTGCCGTGGGCCCGGTACTGCATCGACTGCCAGGAGCTGGCCGAAAAAGGGCTCCTGGGCGACTCCGACTAGACTCCTTTGACCCCGGGGGGCGGGGGCTCCGGCGCGGAGCCTCCCGGCTTCCCCCGCTTCCCAGAGACTCCCATCCCGCCGGGCCCTGCCCCCATGCCCGTTTCCCTCGAGCGTTTTCTCGCCGGCCTCGCGTCCGGAGCCGAATCCGGAGCCAGCCCTTCGGTCGTCCTGGTTTTCGGCGACCTGACGCTCGCCGAGGCCGGCGCCCTGCGGCTCGCCGAGACGCTGGCCGCCCGCTCGGGGAGCGCCGTCGAGATCCACCGCCACCCGCCGACGCTCGAGCCGCTGCTCGCCGACCTGCGCACCTTCTCGCTCTTCGGGACGGCGAAGGTGGCCGTCGCGATCGACACGGCGGTGCTCGCCGACCGGAGCGTGGCCGCGGCGTTGATCGACGACGCGCGCGAGGTCCTGCCGCTCTCGGGCGACGCGCGCTCGATGACGGGCAGGGAGCGGCAGGCGGCGGCGCGCCTGCTCCAGGCGCTGCGCCTGTTCGAGATCGACCCGCGCGCGGGCGCGGCGGCCGAGCGGGTCGCGGAGCTTCCCTCGTGGGTCTTCGAGGGGGAGAGCGGCCGGCGCAAGGCGAAGAAGGGCACCGACGAGCTGCAAGGCCACCTCGCGAGCCTGCTCGACGCGGCGCGCGCCGAGGACCTCCAGGGGTGGGCCGAGGGGGGTGCGGCTGCCCTCGCCGAGGCGATCCACTCCGGCCTGCCGCCGGGCCACGTCCTGATCCTGGCCGAGCGCGAAGTCGACCTCGGCCATCCGGTCGTCGAGCTGCTCGAAGAGCGCGGCGCCGCGGTGCGGGCCGGCGAGATCGGAGGGGGAGAAAAGGGCAGCTGGCAGGGCCTCGACGCGCTCGCCGAGGAGCTCGCGCGCCAGACCGGAGTCCGGATGGCCGGGGACGCCCTCGCCGAGCTCGCGCGCCGCACTCTCAAGCAGGGCGAGAAGAGGAAGGAGGGCGGCGCGCCTCAGGCCGACTCCTCCGCCCGGTTCGCCGGGGAGTACCGGAAGCTCGCGAGCCTCGCCGGGGCGGGGGGGAAGATCGATCGCCGTCTCGTCGCAGAGAACGTCGAGGATCGCGGGGACGAGGACGTCTGGCAGGTGCTCGACGCGATCGGGGCGGGGAAAGGCGGCGAGGCGCTCGACCGGCTCGGCCGGCTGATCGCCTCGTCCGACGATCCGATCGTCGCGCGGCTCTCCTTCTTCGGGCTCGTCGCCGCCTACTGCCGCCAGCTGACCGCGGTCTCCGGCATGATGCGGCTCGGCAAGGTCGCGCCGGGCGAGGCCAACTATCCCCGCTTCAAGGAACGGCTCGCGCCGCAGCTCCAGGGAGAGCTGCCGGGAGGCGGCAAGAACCCTCTCGCGGGGCTCCATCCCTACCGCCTCCACCGGGCCTACCTCGCGGCCTCGCGCCTGCCCGAAGCGCTCCTCGCCCGCCTCCCCTCCGAAGTCCTCGAGACCGAGATGCAGTTGAAGGGCGAGAGCCGCGAGGGGGACGTGGCGCTGGCGCGGTTCGTCGCGCGACTGGCGGGGGGAGGGAGAATGACGAATGTCGAATCAAGAATCACGAAACGAGGCGCACCTTAATTCTTGATTCCCGAATTCTTGATTCCCGAATTCTTGATTCCCGATTCGCCATTCTTGATTCTGTTCCCTCATCCCCTCCCCGGGTTCGGCTGCGGAAACCCGTACTCCAACCGGAGGCGCCGGAACGTGGCGAGCGTGCGGGCTCGTTCCTCGTCCGAGAGGTAATCCCGGGTCCCGAACAGCCGGCGGTAGCGGGCGGCCAGCTCGGGGAACTCGTCGTCGAGCCAGGGCATGAACCGCGCTTTCGCCGCCGGGCGGAGGTAGACGGCACCGCCCACCACGTCGTCCGCTCCGGCCTCCCGGGCGGCTTCGAGGAGCGGCCGGAGGTCCCTTTCTCCGTCGTTGATGCCGGGGAGGATCGGCATGCAGAAGACGGAGGTTCTGAGGCCGGCCGCGGCGAGGCGGCGGACGGTGCGGAGGCGGGCTCGGGGATCCGGCGCGTGCGGCTCCATCCGCCGGGCCAGGCGCGGGTCGAGCGTCGTGATCGAGAGGTGGATCGAGATCGAGTGCCGGGCGTCGAGCTCGGTCAGGAGGTCGAGATCGCGCAGGACGAGCGGCGACTTGGTCGTGATCGAGATCTCGAGCCCCTCGACGCGGGCGAACATCTCGAGCAGCGATCGGGTGACCCCATGGTGGCGCTCGGCCGGCTGGTAGGGATCGGTCGCGGTGCCGATCGCGATCGGCTGGCCCTGGAGCGCGGCCTTCCGCAGGCGCTTCAAGAGAGCCTCGGGCGCCCCCTCCTTGACGAAGATCTTGCGCTCGAAGTCCTCCCACTGGCCGAGATCGAAGAAGTTGTGGGTGTAGCGGGCGTAGCAGTAGGTGCAGCCGAACTCGCAGCCCCGGTAGGGGTTGACCGTCCAGGTGAACGGCATGCGATCGGCCGTGCAGCGGTTCAGGATCTCGCGGATCTTGAGACCGAAATACTCGACGCCGGCCCGGGAGCGGACGGCCTCGGCATCGGGATCCGGCCGGCCGATCGGAGGGGCGAGCGGGAGGATGGGGAGGAGGGCTTGCGCGGACATACGCTGTATTTACGCCTGCCGAGCGGCCGATGTCAAGAGGTTTTTCCGCCTTTCTTACGCCTCGACTCGGAAAGGGGCCGAACGGGAGGGCGGCGCACTAGAATCCCCCGGTGCCCGAGCTGCCCGAGATCGAAGTCCTCCGCCGGAGCCTCGAGCCCCACCTCGTGGGCGACCGGATCGAGCGCTCGGAAGTGCGCGACCATCGCTTGCGCGAGCCGATCCGAACCCGCGAGCTGGCGCGCCGGACGGCAGGGCGCCGGATCGAGAGCCTGGGGCGCCGCGGCAAGTACCTGCTCGTCCACCTCGAAGGCGGCCGGACGCTCGTCGTCCACCTCGGCATGAGCGGCCGGCTCACCCTGGTGCCGGCGGAGACCCCTCTCGAACCCCATGAGCACGCGGCGTTCTTCCTCGCCTCGGGCCGGCGCTTGCGCTTTCGCGATCCGCGGCGCTTCGGGCTCCTGTTCGCTCTCCCGACCGAGGATCTCCTCGACGACCCGCACTTCGCCCATCTGGGGGTCGAGCCGCTCGAGCCGGGCTTCTCGGGCGCCCTGCTCCAGGCCGCGGCGCGCGGGCGGCGCGGGCCGGTCAAGGCCTTCCTGATGGACGCCACGGTGGTCGTGGGCGCCGGGAACATCTACGCCGCGGAGGCCCTCTTCCGGGCCGGGATCCATCCGCTGCGCTCGGTCGCCCGGATCGCCGCGCCCCGATGGAACCGGCTGGCCGAGTCGGTCGCCGGCGTGCTGTCCGAGGCGATCGGTCAGGGCGGGACGACGCTCAACGACTTCGCGGACGGGGAAGGCAACAGCGGGTACTTCCAGGTCTCCCTCTCGGTCTACGGGCGGGAGGGCGAGGGGTGCCTCCACTGCGCGACGCCGGTCAAGAGGGCGGTGCTCTCGAACCGGAGCACCTATTACTGTCCGCGCTGCCAGCGGTGAGCCCCGGCCCGTAACTTTTTCGCGAACGAGGAGCCGCGGCCGGGTACAATCCGCGCGATGCTGCCGAGAATCGAGTTTTCCGAGCCCCGCGTGCTCGGCGTGGCCGGAGGGACCGGTTCGGGCAAGACGACGGTCGTCCGCTCGATCCTCGAGGCCGTCGGCCCCGACCGGATCGCGCTGATCGAACAGGACAACTACTACGGCGACGTCGACTGGCGGAGCGAGGCCGAGCTGCTCCACCACAATTTCGATCATCCCGCGGCCCTC
The DNA here is from genome assembly GCA_035607445.1 of Thermoanaerobaculia bacterium. Lineage (GTDB taxonomy): Bacteria > Acidobacteriota > Thermoanaerobaculia > Multivoradales > UBA5704 > DASYKS01. Next base: position 6,948 of record DATMZM010000262.1, read on the forward strand.
GACAACGACCTCCTGGTCCAGCACGTGCGGGATCTGAAGGCGGGGCGCGCCGTCGAGGTCCCGGTCTACGACTTCGTCCGCCACCGGCGGACCGACAGGACCCGGAGGGTCGAGCCCCGGCCGGTCGTGCTCCTCGAGGGGATCCTGATCTTCGGCGAGCCGAGCCTGCGCGACCTTCAGGATTTCAAGGTCTACGTCGACACGGACGCCGACATCCGGCTGATCCGCCGGCTCCGCCGCGACCTGACCGAGCGCGGGCGGACGGTCGACGACGTGCTGCGCCAATACCAGGAGACGGTCCGGCCGATGCACCTCGAGTTCGTCGAGCCCTCGAAGCGGTGGGCGGACATCATCATCCCGGAGGGCGGCGAGAACCGCGTCGCCTTGGAGATGGTGGTCGCGCGGGTCGAGCAGCTGCTCGGGGAGCGCCGATCTCCTTGAAACGACTGCGCTTGTCCGGCCGCCGCCGGCCGGCCGGAGGGGTTCCCGAAGGCGCGGGAAGGGAATCGGAGCCGCTCCCGGCGCTGGACTTTTCTCCCGCGCTCTGAGAAGCTTACCCCTCCCGTCCCCCGGCGGGACGGGCCCGCGGAATCTCCCGCAAACATTGCAAATTGGCGCCGAGATCCTTCTCTTCTCTCGGCCCAGGGCTTGCATGGCGCGTCCCGGGTGGGGTAGGATTGCGGGGTTTCGCCGCCGTTGGCGCCCCGGCATTCCTACCGGGTCAGTGCATCGCCGTATCAAGCCCACGTGGCTCAGGGGTAGAGCACTTCCTTGGTAAGGAAGGGGTCATCGGTTCAAATCCGATCGTGGGCTCCAGATTCCGAAGTTTCGGGTAGCGAACAACGAAAAAAAGCTCAAGCGGACTGATTCGGCAGAATCCCGAGGAGGCGCAGGAGGGGCCATGGGGAAGGAAAAATTCGATAGGAACAAGCCGCACGTGAACGTGGGGACGATCGGTCACGTCGACCACGGCAAGACCACGCTGACGGCGGCTTTGACGAAGGTCGCCGCGGACCGCGGCTGGGCGAAGTTCGTTCCCTATGACGAGGTGGCGAAGGCCTCCGAGTCGCAGGGCCGGCGCGACCCGACGAAGATCCTGACGATCGCGACCTCGCACGTCGAGTACTCGACGGCGAACCGTCACTATGCGCACGTCGATTGCCCGGGCCACGCGGACTACGTC
>DATMZM010000195.1:0-3076 GCA_035607445.1 Thermoanaerobaculia bacterium
AGGCCGTCGAGGTGCTCGACCGTGCCTCCCGCGAGGAGCGGCCGGACGCCCCAGACGAGCTGGAGCCGGCGGGCCACGCGCTCGTCGGGCGTGATCGCGACGATGGGCACCCTCGGCCGGTAGCGCGCAGCGAGCCGGGCCGTGAAGCCGCTCTGGCTCCAGGCGACGATGCGCGCCACGCCCAGCTCGCCGGCCGCGAACACCGCGGCGGCCGAAACCAGATCGGGAACCTCGAGCGAAGGATCGTTGCCGCCCGCGCCCGCTGCGGGATCGAGATCGTAGGCGCGGCGGGGAGCGGGAAGGTCGGGAGCTTGGGCGTCCGGAGCGGCGAGGGCCGGGCCGAGCGGCCGGAAGCTCTCGCGCGCCGGGCGCCTCTTGCGCTCGTAGGCCTCCGCTTCGAGGACGATCCTGTCCATGGTGCGGACGGCTTCCAGAGGGTAGCGGCCGATCGTCGTCTCGCCCGAGAGCATGAGCGCGTCCGCGCCGTCGAACACTGCGTTCGCGACGTCGGTCGCCTCGGCGCGCGTCGGCCGCGGCTCTCCGATCATCGATTCGAGCATCTGGGTGGCGACGATTCCGGGCTTGCCCGCCCGGCGCGCGGCGGCGAGGATTTCCTTCTGCCAGACCGGCACCGTGGCGAGCGGCACCTCGACCCCGAGATCGCCGCGCGCGACCATCACCGCGTCCGCTGCGGCGCAGATCTCGTCGAGGTGCTCGCAGGCGGTCGCCCGTTCGATCTTGGCGAGGATCGGGATCCGGCCGCCGGACTTCTCGACGAGAGCGCGGATCGCCTCGACGTGCGCCGCCTCCCCGACGTAGCTCGCCGCGAGGTAGTCCGCGTCCTCCGCGACCGCGAAGGCGATGTCGCGCGCGTCTTTCGGGGAGATCAGGAAGGGCAGGGTCGAGTCGGGGAGGTTGAGCCCCTTGCGGCTCCCGACCGGGCCGCCGTCGATCGCCCGGGCCCGGAGCACCGATCCCTCGCGCGCCTCGATCCGCAGCTCGATCGCGCCCTGGTCGATCAGCACCCGCTCGCCGGGGACGAGGTGCGCCAGGAAATCCGGATCGTCGACCGGCAGGTCGGCGCCGTCCGCCGCGGCGCCCAGGCGCACGATCTCGTCCTCCCGAAGCGTCCGCGGCTCGGCAGGCAGCAGCCCCAGGCGGTACCGCGGCCCCATCAGGTCGAGGACGACCGGGACGTGCCGGCCCGCGGCCCGCGCGACCCGACGGACGCGGGCGATCGTCTCCCGATGCTCCTCCTCGGTGCCGTGGGAGAGGTTCAGGCGGACGACGTCGGCCCCAGCCGCGATCAGCTCGCGGAGCACCGGCTCCCCCCACGTCGCGGGCCCGAGCGTCGCCATGATCTTGGCCCGGCGTTCGGTCATGAGGGTGGGAGTGTACGGCAGGGGGCCCGGCGTTCTAGGTTGGGTTTGACGCGCGCCAGTTCTCGATCATCAGTCCTTTGACCCGGCCGAATTCGTCCACGTTATCGGTGACCAGGACGGCGCCCAAGGAGAGCGCGTGCGCGGCGATCAGGAGGTCGTTCGGTCCGATCGGGGTTCCCCGGCGTTCGAGGTCGGCTCGGATGCGGCCGTACTCGGCCGCAGCGGCCAGATCGAAGTCGACCGGCGTTACCTCCGCGATCAGCCGCTCCAGCCGAAGGTGATTGCTCTCGCGCTTGGCGCTTTTGTCGGCGCCGAAACGCAGCTCGGCCGCGACGATCGAGCTCAACAAGATCGCCTCGGGGCTCAGTGCCGTGAATCGTCGCGTCACCTCCGGCCGGGCCGAGAAGATGTCGACGAAGACATTCGAATCGAGCAGATATCTCAATCGGAACCGAAATCAATCGAATCGAAATCCGGGCCGGGTTCCACGGGGAGCGGCTCCTCGGGATACGGAAAGTCGCTCGGCGTCGCGATCATCTTCAGGAACTCGGGGCTCCACGTGCGTTTCACCGGCTCGAGGATCACGCGGTGGCCCTGGCGGGAGATGCGGACCTCCTCCTGCCCCTCGAAGCGGAACTCCTTGGGCAGGCGGACGGCCTGGCTGCCACCGGTCTGGAAGAGTTTTGCTCGTTGCTGCGGCTCGTGAGGTTTGGACCGTTCGTGCATGACGGCGACCCCCTTTCCTGGATCCGAAGTATATACCTCGCGTAGCTATGCGTAAACGGCGGGGCGGCCATCGTGGCGGACCCTTTTCCCGAGTCTTTCCATCGGGCAACACTTTTGCTGTGCTGGTCGTATAGTACACCGAGTCACAGGACATCCGAGATGATCGAGCTCGAGGGGCTGGCCAAGACGTATGCCGACGGGACGGAAGCGCTTCGGGGGGTGGATTTGCGCCTCGACCGGGGGATGGTCGGCCTCCTGGGGCCGAACGGGGCGGGGAAGACGACGTTCCTTTCGATCCTGGTGCTGGCTCTCGAGCCGAGCCGGGGGCGGCGGGTGTACGACGGGCTGGACGCCGCGCGGGCTCAGGTGAGGCCGGCGATCCGGCGGTCGATCGGCTACCTGCCGCAGGACTACCGGCCGCTCGCCGGGTTGACCGGCCGGGAGTATCTAATCCACTGCGCGCGGTTGCGCGGGGTGCCTCTCGGGCGGCGGGCCCTCGAGGACCGGGCTCGCGAGCTTCTGCGGGCGGTGGGGCTCGCCGAGGCGGCGGACCGCCGGGCGATCGAGTACTCGGGGGGCATGCAGCGGCGGCTCGGCGTGGCGCAGGCGATCATCCACTCGCCGCGGCTCCTGGTGGTCGACGAGCCGACGGCCGGGCTCGATCCGGAGGAGCGGATCCGCTTCCGGACGTTGATCGGTGAAGTGGCCGAGCAGACGGCGGTGCTCCTCTCGACCCACATCGTCGAGGACGTCGAGGCGACCTGCCCGCGGCTCGTGGTGATCGGGGCCGGGCGGCTGCTCTTCGACGGCACGCCCACCGATCTCTTGCGGCAGGCCGCGGGGCGGCTGTTCCGGTTTCCCGCCGGGGAGCCCCTGCCGCCGGGCGCCGTCGAGGTCACCTACCGGGCGGATCGCGACGGGGCGGTGGAACGCGTGGTCTGGAGCGAGACGCCGATCCCGGGCGCTCC
>DATMZM010000165.1:0-4680 GCA_035607445.1 Thermoanaerobaculia bacterium
CACTGCGGATCGAGGAGTCCGCCCTCGGCCCGGACCACCCGCGGCTCGCGGCGACCCACGGCAACCTCTCGGGCCTGCTGCTGATCATGGATCGCCCCGAGGAGGCGCTGGTCCATGCGCGCCGCGCGCTCGAGATCGACCAGGCGAGCGGCGATCCAGCCGACCTCGGCGTCTCGTGGCTCAACTACTCGGACAACCTGCTCGCCCTCGGCCGCTACCGGGAAGCCCTGGCGGCGAACGCCTCGGCGCGCGAGCAGCTCTCGAAGTCCGTCGGTCCGAAGCATCCCTGGACCGCGACAGCGGAGGCGAGCCAGGGCCGCATCCTCTTCGCGCTGGGCCGCCCGGCCGAAGCGATCGGTCCCCTGCGCCGCGCGAACGCGGTCTTTCCCGCTGATGACCTCTCCGCGAACGCGGCGCTCGCCCGCCTGACCCTCGCCCGCGCCCTCTGGGCGACGGGAGGCGACCGGAGCGAGGCGGTCGCCCTGGCGCGCCAGGCGCGGGCGGTGTTCGCGCAGACCGAGCGGATGCGGAGGAAGTACCTGCCCGACGCCGACGCCTGGCTCGCCGCGCACGCTCCCAAGGAAGGGGTGAAGAAATGATCCGGTCCGTCGTCACGCGCAGTCTCTTGGGGCTCGCGCTCGCGGCCTTCGCTCCGCCGGCCCGGGCCGCGGAGGTTCCCCGGGTCGCGAGCCCGCTCCCCGCGTTGACGCTTCCCGCGCCGACCGGCCGGGAGGCCATCGGCACGATCACCGTCGATCTCACGATTCCGGAGCGGGAAGAGGTCTTCACCGAGCGCGCGGGCGACGCGCGCAAGGTGGTTCTCCAGCTCTGGTACCCGGCGGCGCGCACCCGGCACTGCGCGCGAGCACCCTACATGGATCCGGTCACGGCCCGGACGGCCGTCGACTCGGCCGGCCTTCCCTCCGGCTTTCAGGACCGAATCGCGACGCACGCCTGCACGGGCGCCCCACCCGCGCGGCACCCCCGCCGATGGCCCGTGATCCTCTTCTCGCACGGCCTCGGCGCCACCCGTTTCGGCTACGCGACCCTGTTCGAGGACCTCGCCAGCCGCGGCTACTTGGTGGTCGCGATCCACCACACCTACGGCTCCTTGATGACGGTGTTCGCCGACGGCACGGCGGCGCCTTGGGACGATTCCCGCTGGCGGCAGGACGACGAGGAGAAGATGATGGCGAACCTGCCGAGGAACCTCGAGGAGTGGGTGGCGGACGCCGAGTCCGTGCTCGCGTTCCTCGGCCGGGTCGATCGAGGCGACGCCGGTTCAGGAGGGGAGACGGCCGCGTTCCGCGGCCGTCTCGATCTCGGGCGCCTCGGCTACGCCGGGCACTCGTTCGGCGGCTCCTCCGCGCTCCTCGCCGCCTCCCGCGACCGGCGCATCCGGGCCGCCGTCGATCTCGACGGGCGGGTCGTCGACACCCTCAAAAAGCCCGTGCGCCTGGCCGTGCCGACGCTCGTGCTGCTCAGCCAGGAGAGCCCGCGCCGCGGCGATTTCGATCCCGGCCCGCGCGACGCGCTGGCGAAGGTCGCGGGCGCCAACCACGCCAGCTTTTCGGACTCTCCCCTGCTCCGCCAGGCGTTCGGCCTGCCGGACACGCTGGCGCAGAAGCTCGCCCATCCGATCGCGCCGCTCGCGGGGATCGCTCTCACCCGCGACGCCCTCGCGAGCTTCTTCGACTGCACGCTCAGGGGCAAAGAACGCCGCTGCGGCGATCTCCGTGCGGGGCTCGCGAAGGTCGCCTCGACCACGCCGTGAGGCCGGCCGAGGCGATCGAGAACGTTGAGGTTCAGCCCCTGCGGCCGGACGTGACGTTGAGCCGGTTGACGACGGTCAGAGCGGACGTCCGCGTGCGGACGAGCGAGCCCGCGAGCGTCGATTCGACCCGGCTCGGCACCTCGCCGTAGAGGGTCACGACCCCGCGGTCGACGACGACGTGGATCGGCGGGTTGCCCAGGCGCGACCACTGCTGGAACTCGCGGCCGAAGAGGGCGCGGCGGGCGGCCACGCGGAGCCGATCGTCGAAGATCGAGACCGGCAGCACCCGGATGCCGTCGCGGACCGAGCGCACGCCCGGAATGTGCCGGACGCGGGCGAGGAGCACTTCCTTGTGCCAGGGCTGGACGACGAAGCCCGCGACCGAGGCGACGCCGTGGTCGACCGAGCCCTCGACCCAGTCGTAGACCTCGGTGAAGGCGTAGTTGCCGAGCGCGTCCGCCAGGTCGTCGGTCATCTGGGCGTCGCTGCGGCTCACCGCGGGGGTCCCGGCCTGATGGCGGATCGTGGCGCTCGCGGACAGGGCGAAAGCCCCCTGGCCGAGGGGAGCCAGGAGGAAGAGAAGCGTTGCGATGGGTAGGATGGTCTTGCGATTCATCGCCTGAGTACCTCCGCGGAGAAGAGGTTGCATATCGCACGCCAGTCCGCCCTTTCCCGCTCGCCCTCCGGCTTCCGCCACCCGTCTCGGACGCGCGCGTCCCCTCGAGATGGCGACCCGGCCTTTCCGCCGCTTCCTTCGCTACACTCGCGCCCCGATGATCCACGCCCCCCACCTCCTCGCGGCCCTTCTGCTCGCCGGAATCGCGCCCCAGGCGCCATCCGCCCCCTCGGCACCGGCCGGCGAGGCGCTCACCTTCGGACGCTTCGGCAAGGTCTCCGTCGATCGGCCGGCCGGCGCCCCGGCCCGCGTCGCGATCCTGATCTCGGGCGACGGCGGGCCCGACCGGACGACCGGCGACCTGACCCGCGCGCTCGCGGCGGACGGGGCGCTCGTCCTCGGCGTCGACGTCCGCACCTATCTGCGCTCGATCCGCGCTTCGAAGGCGTCCTGCGCCTACGCCGCCGCGGATTTCGAAGCGCTGTCGAAGTTCGCGCAGCTGAAGCTCGCTCTGCCGGCCTACCGCCCGCCCGTGCTGGTCGGCTATTCGTCCGGCGCGACGCTCGCCTACGCGACGCTCGCCGAGGCCCCGCCGACGACGTTCCGCGGCGCGGTGACCTTCGGCTTCTGCCCCTCGCTCGCGATCGAGAAACCCCTCTGCAGGGGACGAGGCCTCGAGAGCCGGTCGCTGCCCGGCAAGGTCGTCTTCGAGCCCGCGAAGTCCCTCGCCGAGCCCTGGGTCGAGCTCCACGGCGATCTCGACCTGGTCTGCCGCGAAGGGCGGACGCAGGACTTCGTCGCCCGGGTGCCGGGCGCCGAGCTGGTCGACCTCTCCCGCGTCGGGCACGGTTTCGCGAACGTCGAGCGCTGGCGCAAGCCGCTCGCCCAGGCGCTCGCCCGGATGACCCGCGACGACGCTCCCGCCGCGCCGAGAGCGCCCGCGGTGGCCGACCTGCCGCTCGTCGAGGTGCCGGCCGCGACCGTTCCGGGCAACCCGGGGAATCCCTCGACCGATCGCTTCGCGGTCGTCCTTTCGGGCGACGGCGGATGGGCCGGGATCGATCGCGACGTCGCGGGGGCGCTCGCCGCCCAGGGGATCCCGGTCGTCGGCTGGAACTCGTTGAGCTATTTCTGGACCCAGCGGAGCCCCGACCAGGGAGCCCGGGACCTGGCGCGCCTCCTGCGCCACTACCAGACGGCCTGGAAGCGGCAGCGGATCGTCCTCGTCGGCTACTCCTTCGGCGCCGACGTGCTGCCCTCGTTCGCGAGCCGGCTGCCGGCCGATCTGCTCCAGAAGGTCGACCTGATCGCGCTCCTCGGCCCCGGGCGCACCGCGAGTTACGAATTCCACCTCTCGGATTGGCTCGGCGGCGCGGGCGGCGACGAGCTGCCGGTGCTGCCCGAGGTCGAGAAGCTGCGCGGCAGGCGTCTCCTCTGCCTCTACGGCAAGGAGGAGGACGACAGCCTCTGCCCGCTGCTCGACCAGCCGCAGGCGGAGTCGATCGGGTTCGAGGGATCGCACCACTTCGGCGGCGACTACGCGGCGCTCGCGAGCCGGATCCTCTCGCGCCTGCCATCGGCGGCCCGGCCATGACGGAGCCCGGAAGCATCCGGCACCCCGCCCACGAAGCGGCCGGATCGGCGCACTCCCACGCCCACACGCATGCTCACGGGCACGGCCACTCCCACGCGCCGCGGGACTTCGGGCGCGCCTTCGCGATCGGCATCGCGGCGAACGTCGCGTTCGTCGCGATCGAGGCCGGCTGGGGAGCGGTCTCGGGCTCGCTCGCCCTGCTCGCCGACGCCGGCCACAACCTCTCGGACGTGCTCGGCCTGGCGCTCGCCTGGGGCGCCACCCATCTCGCCCGGCGCGAGCCGACGGCCAAGCGGACCTACGGCTTCCGGCGCGGCTCGATCCTCGCGGCGCTCGCCAACGCGCTCCTGCTCGTGGTCGCTGTCGGGGCGATCGGCACCGAGGCGATCGGGCGCCTGCGGCATCCTCAGCCGGTCGCGGGCGGCACGGTCCTCGCGGTCGCCGGGATCGGCATCCTGGTCAACCTCGGGACGGCGCTCCTCTTCCGCCGCGGGCGCGAGCGCGACGTCAACGTCCGCGGCGCCTACCTGCACATGGTCGCCGACGCGGCGGTCTCGCTCGGCGTGGTCCTCGCGGGCTTCGCCATCCTCCGCACCGGCCTCGCCTGGATCGATCCGGCGGTGAGCCTCGCGGTGGCCGCGGTCATCCTGGCCGGCACCTGGGGCTTGCTGCGCGAATCGCTCGACCTGGCGCTCG
>DATMZM010000349.1:0-4443 GCA_035607445.1 Thermoanaerobaculia bacterium
TTCGCGGCGCGCCCGGGCGAGCGGCTGTACGCGACCGGCGACCTCGCGCGCTACCGGCCGGACGGCGCGATCGAATTCGCCGGCCGCATCGACGGCCAGATCAAGATCCGCGGCTTCCGCGTCGAGCTCGGCGAGATCGAGGCCGCGCTCCACCGGCACCCCGCGGTGCGCGAGGTCGCGGTGATCGATCGCGAGGACATCCCCGGCCAGCGGCGGCTCGTCGCCTACGTCGTGCCGGAGCCGGAGGCCGGGGCTGGGGCAGGGGACAACCTGGCGCGCTCCCTGCGCGAATTCCTCTCGACCCGTCTGCCGGCCTACATGGTGCCGGCGGCGTTCGTCCGGCTCGACGCCCTGCCGCTCGCGCCGACCGGCAAGATCGATCGCCGCGCGCTCCCCGCGCCAGCGCCGGAGGCGACGCCCGCGGCCGGCGAGGGGACGCCGCCGCGGACCGAGACCGAGGCGCTCCTCGCGCGCATCTGGGCCGACGTCCTCGGCCTGCCGCGCGTCTCTGTCCACGACAACTTCTTCGAGCTGGGCGGCGACTCGATCCTGTCGATCCAGATCGTCGCGCGCGCCGCCGAGGCCGGCTGCCGGATCGCGCCGCGCCAGATCTTCCAGCACCAGACGGTCGCCGAGCTGGCCGCTGTCGCCGGCACGCTCGCCGCGGTCGAGGCCGAGCAGGGCGCCGTCGTCGGGACCGCGCCGCTCCTCCCGATCCAGGCCTGGTTCTTCGCCGGCGACCGGCCGGACCGGCACTGGTTCAACCAGTCGTTCCTGCTCTCGGTCGACCGCCAGCTCGAGCCCGCCGCGCTCGACCTCGCCCTCGATCGCCTCCTCGAGCACCACGACGCGCTGCGCCTGCGCTTCCGGCCCGAGGCGGCGGGATGGGTGCAGGACTTCACGCCGCCCGCGATGACCGAAGCAGGCGAGGCCGGCGGGAGGCTCGAGATCGTCGACCTGACGGACGTGCCGGCCAAGAAGCGGCGCGCGGCGCTCGAAGCGCGGGCGGCTCAGATCCAGGCGAGCCTCGACCTCGAAGCCGGTCAACTCCTGCGCGCGGCGCTCTTCGACCTCGGCGCGGACGAGCCGAGGCGCCTGCTGCTCGCGGTCCATCACCTCGCGGTCGACGGCGTGTCGTGGCGCATCCTGTTCGACGACTTGGAGCGGGCTGCGTCCGCGGTCGCCGAAGGGCGGGAGCCCGCGCTGCCGCCGAAGACGACCTCGGTCAAGGCCTGGGCCGAGAAGCTGGCCGAGCGGGCGGGTGCGAGCGATCTCCTCGCCGAAGCGGAGTTCTGGCTGCGCGCACCCGAGAGCCGGCTCTGGGGGCTGCCGGTCGACGACCCGTCGGCCGACAACCTGACCGCGGAGGCGAAGAGCGTCGCGATCGCGCTCTCGGCCGAGGAGACGCACGCGCTTCTCCACGACGCGCCGGCCGCGTATCGGACGCAGATCCAGGATCTCCTGCTCGCGGCTCTCCACGGCGCCCTCGTCGCCGGTTCGCCGGGCGCCGCAACCGCGGGCCGCGCGCTCGCGATCGACCTCGAAGGGCACGGCCGCGAGGAGGATCTGGTCCCGGGCGTCGATCTGACGCGCACGGTCGGCTGGTTCACGAGCCTCTATCCGGTGATCCTCGAGACTCCCGCCGGAGCCGGTCCGGGCGAGCGCATCCGGGCGATCAAGGAGCGGCTGCGCGCGATCCCCTCGCGCGGCCTGTCCTACGGCCTGCTCCGCTTCCTCGGTCCCGAACCGTTGCGCGCGCGCCTCGCCGCGCTCCCCGCGCCCGCGGTCTCGTTCAACTATCTCGGCCAGACCGACACCGCGCTCCGCGGCGCCGCCTCGCCCGCGCCGTCCGGGCCGGAGCCGCAGGCCGCCGCCCCCGCCTCGCTGTTCTCGGGCGCGCGCGAAAATCCCGGCCCGACGATCTCGCCGCGCTCCCGCCGCCCGCACGAGCTGGCGGTCTCGGCGCTGATCGCGGGCGGCGCGCTCCGGATCGAGCTGATCTACGGCGGCCAGCGCCTGAAGCGCGAGACCGTCGAAGCCTGGGCCGAGGCGTTCCGCGGCGAGCTGCTCGCGCTCGTCGCCCACTGCCGGGAGCCCGAGGCGGGCGGACCGACGCCTTCGGACTTCCCGCTCGCGCGGCTCGATCAGGCGACGATCGACCGGCTGTTCGGTGGGCTGCCCGACAAGGGGCGAGGCATCGAGGACGTCTATCCGCTCTCGCCGCTCCAGGAGGGGATGGTCTTCCAGACCCTCGCGGCGCCGGGAGCCGGAGTCTATTTCGTCAACGTCTGGGCGGCGATCCAGGGCGAGTTCGACGACGAGGCCTTCGCGCTCGCTCTCGCGCGCCTCCTCGAACGGCACGCGGTGCTGCGCACGTCGTACCTCTGGCAGGGCGCGCCGCGGATGCTCCAGGTGGTCCACGCGAAGGTCGAGCCGCGCTTCGAGATCCTCGACTGGCGCGAGCTGGCCGAGGCGGAGAAGCCCTCCCGCTTCGCCGCGCTCGTCGCGGCGGACCGGGCGCGCGGCTTCGCGCTCGACACGGCGCCGCTCTTCGCCGCGCGCATCGTCCGCTGGAGCGAAAGCGAGCGCCGGCTGATGCTCTCGAATCACCACTCGGTGCTCGACGGCTGGTCGTTCCAGCCGGCGATCGGCGACCTCTTCACGCTCTACGCGGCTATCGTCTCCGGCGGCGAGCCGGACCTGCCCGTGCGCCGCCCGTACCGCGACTACATCGCCTGGCTCGCCGAGCGCGATCTCGGCGCTGCCGAAGAGTTCTGGCGCCGGACGCTGCTGGGCTTCGCCGAGCCGACGCCGCTCGTCGTCGACAAGCCGGTGCTGCGCGGCAAGACCGGCCTCGCCTCGGGCGAGACCGGGATCTCGCTCTCGGCCGAGGCGACCGCCGCCGTCGAGGCGTTCGCGCGCCGTGAGCAGGTGACGCTCAACACGCTGATCCAGGCCGCCACGGGCGCCCTCTTCGCGCGCCTTTCGGGCCGCGACGACGTCGTTTTCGGTACGGCGGTCTCGGGGCGGCCTCCCGAGCTCGCCCAGGTCGAGTCGATGCTCGGCCTGTTCATCAACACGCTGCCGACGCGCATCGAGACGCCCCCGGAGCGACCGATCGGGGAGTGGCTGCGCGAGCTGCAGGAGCGGCAGCTCGAAATGCGCCAGTACGAGCACACGCCCCTCCTCGCCGTCCAGGGCTGGAGCGACGTCCCGCCGGGGCGCCCGCTCTTCGAGGCGATCCTCGTCTTCGAGAACTTCCCGCGCGCGAAGGCCGTCGCGAGCGGCGGCAGCGAAGTGCGCCTGAAGGTGACGGAGACGCAGTTCCACGAGCGCAACAACCTGCCGCTGACGCTCGTCGCGGCGCCGCTCGAGCAGCTCTACCTGGGCGCCTCGTACGACGCCGAGCGCTTCGACGACGCGACAGCGAGCCGGCTCGTGGGTTGGTTGGCGAGCCTGGTCGAAGGGCTCGTTACGGCGGCGCGGATCGGCGACCTGCCGCTCCTGCCGGCGGCCGAGCGCGCGGAGGTCCTCGCCGCGGGTCGTGGTGTGGCGCGGCCAGGCGACGCGCCGCCCGCGGGGTATCTCCACGCCCGCCTCGCCGAGCAGGCCGCCCTCCGTCCGGAGGCGCCGGCCGTGATCTTCGAGGACGGCGCCGGGTTGACGCTCTCCTACCGCGACCTCGACGAGCGCTCGAACCGTCTCGCGCGCCACCTGCGGGCGCTCGGCTTCGCCCCCGAGCTGCCGGTCGGGCTCTGCTTCGACCGCTCGCCGGACCTGGTCGTCGCGCTCTTCGCCATCCTCAAGGCGGGAGCGGCGTTCCTGCCGCTCGATCCCGCGTACCCGGAGGAGCGGCTCGCCTTTCAGGTCGCGGACGCGGGCGCCCTCGCGGTGGTCACGGACGCGGCGCATCTCGGGTTGGTCCGCCGGCTCGGCGCGCCGCTCGTGGTGGCCGTCGACGACCCGGAGATCACCCCAGTGAGTGTCGAGAACGCTGAGAGCGCGGAGCCGCTGCCGGTCGAGCCGTTCGTGGCGGAGCGCGCGGCGTACCTGCTCTATACCTCGGGCTCGACCGGGCGGCCGAAGGGGGTCGTCGTCACCCACCGCGGTCTGCGCAACCTGGGCGTCGAGCAGAGCCGCCTCTTCGGCGTGGTACCCGACGGGCGCGTGCTCCAGTTCGCCTCGCCGGCCTTCGACGCCGCGGTCGCCGAATTCGCGATGGCGGTCGAGGCCGGCGCCGCCCTCGTGATGGCGCCCAAGGCCGCCCTCCTGCCGGGCCCGGGCCTCGTGCGCCTGCTCAAGAGGATGCGGGTGACCAAGGCCACCCTGCCGCCCTCCGCCCTCGCGGCGCTCCCCGCCGGAGCCGAGCGCGAGCTGCCGGATCTCGCCAACCTCGTCGTCGCGGGGGAGGCCTGCCCGCCCGCGCTCGCCGCGCGCTGGGCC
>DATMZM010000275.1:0-22062 GCA_035607445.1 Thermoanaerobaculia bacterium
TTGGTCCGCGTCTTCGAGAGCGTCCAGGTCCAGCAACTCGTGCCGGTCTTGATCCCGCACCTGGTCGACGCAGGTGTGGGTGACGACCCGAAAGAGGTAAGTCTTGAGGCTCGAGTCGCCGCGAAACTTCCCCTGCTTGAGCAGGCGGGTGATCTCCAGGCGAATCTCCTGGAGCACGTCGTCCCAGCGGGAGCGCAGCCGGCGCTGGAACGGCCAGGCCGCGCGCAGGATCCAGGCGTCGATCGTGGCGACCGCCTGCCGGTCGCCGGCGAGGAACTTGTGGACGACGTCCCGATCCTCGTCGGGCTTGGGCCGCGCCGACCACGGCGGAGGCCGTACGGCCTCATCGGAGATCATGTGCATTCCCCCTCAGATTCTTAGGCGCAGAATCGGAGGCGGCGTTACTCGAAATGCCCGCGAACAGCTCGGCGCGGGCGCTCGTGGCTTTCTCCCGGCAGCGCAGGACGCGCACCCTGAGGGTTCCTTCGGCGACCCCCATGCGGTCGCCCATCTCTTTGTAGGAGAGCCCTGCGGCGAGCATTTTCCACAGGTTCCGGCAGTCGTGCGGCACCCTGTCGAGGACCCGGAACAGGAGGTCCCGGTCCGCTCCCGTGTCGGCGGGGCTCCGCTCGGTCGCCTGGGGCTGGTCCGCTCCCTCGAGATCGTCGAGGTCCTCCCACCTGTGCTTGTTCTGGGCGCGCACCTGATCGAGGCAGGTGTGGCCGACGACGCGCCAGAGATAGGTCTTGAGGCTCGAGTCGCCGCGGAACTTCCCCTGCTTGAGCAGGCGCGTGATCTCGAGGCGGATCTCCTGGAGCACGTCGTCCCAGCGGTGGGACAGCCGGCGCTGGAACGTCCAGGCGGCGCGGGTGATCCAGCCGTCGACGATCGAGATGGCCTGGCGCTCGCCGCGCAGGAACCCCTCGACGACCTTCGCATCCTCCGCTTGCATGCCTCGGCTCCCCTCTCGAACGCGGGATAGATAGTAACGGCAAAGCGCAGGGTTCCAGCCGGCGGCCCGGGTAGAATGGACCGGCAGAACGCCTGAGCCGCCAAGGCCGAACGAGGGCGAGTCCATTCAGCCATGAAGGGGTCGAATCCGAGAGAGCCACGCTCTGCGTCGCGCGCTCCCCGTGCGCTCCGGGTGCTGGGCGCCCTGCTGCTCTGTGCCCTGCGCGCCCGCGCGGACGATCCGCCGGAGGCCCCGGTTCTCTTGTCGCGGAGCGAGGCGCGCGCCGCGGTGACGCTCCGAAGCGAAGAAGCGCGCACCTTCGCGCTCGAGGTTGCGGCGGGAGAGTATTACCAGCTCTCGCTCGAACCGGGCGCGGCCGCCACGCTCGCCGCCGTCCTGCGGGATGCCTCGGGCCGGCCGATCGGATCGCCGGTCGAGGGAATCGCGGCGCCGGAGGTCTTCTGCGGCGTGGCGGCGGAGGCCGGGCGCCTGCGGCTCGACGTCCGGCGGACCGATCCGGGACCGGCGGCGGAAGAGGTGACCCTCGTGCTCGAGGATGCGCGTCCCGCGCGGTCGACCGATTCCGCCTTCTGCTCCGGCTACCGTTCCTTCTGGCGGGGCGTGGCCGTGTTCAATCGCAAGGAATACGACCCGGCGCTCGCCGCGTTCGAGGCGGCGCGCGCTTCCTATCAGGCGGCCGGCGACGAGATCGGCCAGGTCGAGGCGCTCTTCCGGATCGGATGGACCCTCAAGGACCGTCAAGGCCCGGGGGATCTCGACCGCGCGATCGCGACCTACCGGCAAGCTCTCCCCCTGGTCGAGAAGCTTCTGCCCCAGGCCGCGGGGGACGCGGGCGACAAGAACATCGCCCGCGTCTGCGGCAACCTTTGGAACAACCTCGGAGAAGCGCTGCGCGCCGCGGGCAATGCCCCGGCCGCGCGCGAGGTCTTGCAGAAGGCCGTCGATCTCGCGCGGCGATGGCCGAACCTTCCCCTGGGGCGTTTCTCGAAAAATCTCGCCTTTGCGATCTCCGAAGCGGGCAACCCCGAAGCGGCTCGCGCCCTTTACGAGGGAATGATCGCGAGCGACCGGTCGACCGACAAGGACCGAGCGAACGCCGAAATAGGCCTCGGCAGGATCGAGCTTGGAGTCGGCCGTCTCGATCAGGCGCTCGAGCACTTCCGGCGGGCCGGAGAGCTCGCGACCGGCGACCCGGAGATCGCTTGGGGGATTCGCTATGAACGCTGCAACGTGTTCTCCCGGCGCGGCGCGTTCGACGAAGCGCTCGACGAGTGCAAGGCGGCGCTCAAGCTCACGAACCACTCACAGGAGAACTGGGCGGCCACCAACAACACGCTCGGGAGCGTCTACGCGGACCTCGGCTCGTATGCCGAGGCGCTCGACTACTTCCGCAGCGCACGCAGCCAATACGAGGCGCTGGGCCGGAAGGTCCGGGCGAACGAGGCCCTGCGCAATCAAGGGGTGGCGGAGCTCGCTCTCGAGCGGTACGAGGATGCGGCGGCGAGCTTCGAAAGCGTCCGCGAGTTCGCGCGCCAAGCGGGCAGCCCGCTCCTCGAAGCGACAGCGCTCCAGTGGCTCGGGCGGGTCGAGCTTCACCGCAAGCGGACCGGGAATCCCAAGACGGCTCGCGAGCTGCTCGAACGCGCCCTCGAGCTCGTGCGCCAGTTCGGGGACCGCCAGGGCCAGGCGGACGTGCAGCTCGAGCTCGCAAGCGCCTGCGCCCGTCTCGGCGACGCCCGGAGCGCCCTGGCGAGCTTCGAGGGTCCAGCGGGCACCCTCGCCCTGGCCGACGATCTCGGCGACCCGTTCCGGCGCGCCTCCGCGCTCTCGCTCCGCGCCGAGATCCTGCTCGACCAGGGCGAGCTCGAATCCGCGCTCGCGGCGGTCGACGAGGCGGTCGAGCTGAACGATCGGCTGCGCGGCGAGGTCTCGAGCTCCGACCTGCGGGCTTCCTTCTTCGCCCGCCGCCGCCGCACCTACGAGCTGCAGATCGAGATCCTGCTCGATCTGGCGAGCCGGAATCCCGACCGAGGCTACCCGGCGCGCGCTTTCGAATCGAGCGAGCGGGCGCGGGCGCGGAGCCTCCTCGACCTGTTGGCCGAGCGCCGGTTTGCCGAGAACGAGGGGGGCGGCGCCCGGATCGCAGAATCCGAACGCCAGGACCTCGCCCTGGTCGAGGCCCTCAACCGCTTCGAAGCGAGGCGCCGTCTCGAAAAGGACCCGGCGGCTCTCGCGGCTCTCGACCGGCGGATCGCGGAGACCGAGGCCGCGGCCCGGGAGATCGAGCGCGATCTGCGCCGGTCGAACCCCCGCTTCGCCGAGATCCGCTACTCCCGGGCGCTCGGCGCCGCCGCGATCCAAGGCGGCCTCGAGGACGACCAGATCCTCCTCGAGTACATCGTGGGGGAGCGAGCGGCCTTCCTGTTTGCGGTCACGCGCGAAGAAATCCGGGCCTTCCGGCTCGGAAGCCCGGAGGAGATCCGGTCCCGCCTCGCTCTTTTTCTCTCGGAGCTGCGGAAACCGACAGCGTCCGACGCGAGGTTGCGCCTCCTGTCCGAGGCGCTCTCCGCGAGCCTCCTCGCCCCGGCGGGCGACCTGCTCGCCGCCAAACGCCGGTTGATCGTGGCACCGGACGGCGACCTCTATTTCCTGCCGTTCGAGGTTCTGAGCCCGCCGGAGATCGCAGGGGCGCAACCGCCCGCGAGCCCCTACCTGATCGCTTCGAAGACGATTTCCTACGCTCCGTCGGCGAGCGTGCTTTCGGATCTTTCCGCCCAGCCCGTGGCAGAGGGGGGCCCTGCATTTCTCGGTTTTGCGGTCGGCGATCCGGGCGACGGTTCGCCCCGGCTCGCCGAGGCCGATCGGGAAGTGCGGTCCCTCGCGGCCCTCTACCCGGGACAGAGCCGGATCTTCACCGGGGCCGAGGCGACCGAGCCGCTGATCGCCGCGGAGCGCGGCCTGCTCGCTTGCGCCCGGCGCATCCACTTCGCGACCCACGGCTACTTCTCGAGCGATCCGCAGCGGATGGGGCTGCGCCTGGCGCCCGATCCCGGGGGCGGCGGCGACGGTCTGCTCCAGGTGTTCGAGGTGCTCCGCCTCGACCTCGCCGCGGACCTCGTCGTCCTCTCCGCCTGCGAGACCGCGCAAGGGCAGGAGGTCGCGGGCGAAGGGGTGATCGGCCTGCCGCGCGCCTTCTTCTACGCCGGGGCCAAGAGCGTCGCGGTCAGCCTCTGGAAGGTCGACGACGTCGCGGCCAGGGATCTCATGATCGCGTTCTACGGCCACCTGAGCGAAGGGCTCGACAAGGCCGAGGCGCTGCGCCAGGCGAAGCTCGACCTGATCGCGCAGGGAACCCGCGCGCGCCCCTGGTTTTGGGCGGCCTTCGTGTTGGTTGGCTCCGTGCGGTAACCTTTCTCCGGAATCGATCGCCTGAAGGAGAGAATGCGTTAGTTCTGATGGTCCGGCCGATACCTCACGGTGAGGCGCGGTCGGCTCGCGGCGCACGCTCTCTGAAGCGCTGGTCGCTTGGTGACTTGACCCTCCGCGGAGGGAGGAGGATTTTCAAATGCCCGTCGACAACGATTCTGACTCCGGAACTAGTTATACGGTCGCTCGCCCGCGTCCGAACGCGCCGTCGCCGACCACGGTCGCCGCGGCGGTCGTCACCGCGATCGCCGTGGCTGCTCAGCTCGTTCAGTTCAACCGGGCTGGAGGTTCCACCCTTCAGACGATCGCATTGGTCTCTTCGATCGTCGCTCTCGGCGTCCTGGTCTTCCAGATCGTCCAGGCAGGCGCCAGCAAGGACGTCTATTACGACGTCGTGTGCGATCCGGTCGAGCTCCACCGGGGCGCGACGGGAGGCTTTCTGCATCCCGACATCGCGGCCGATTGGATCATCCTCTTCCAAGATCCCGAGAGCAGCGCGTTTCAGGCCACGGCGAGCGGCATCCCGAACGCGACCAAGACGGTCCATCTCCAAAACAACCTGACGGCCGTCGGCGCTCCAGGGGATCCGCCGTTCTCCTGCACGCTCACTTGACCGCGACCGAAGACCGGCAGAGTCCGGGAGCGCCGCCGCCCGTTGGCCCGGAGCGGCGGCGCTCCCCTCGCTTCTCTCGTCCGGAGTGAGGCTGCGGCCACCTCCTCGGGTATAGTCCGCGGTTCGTCCGCGAACCCCGAAGAGGAGCCGCAGCCGTATGTCCGAAGGATCCGAGTTGATGCGAAAGCTGCGCGAGCTCGCGCAGAACCTCTGGTGGTCCTGGCGCCCGGAGATCCGGGCGATCTTCCGCGAGCTCGCTCCGGAGATCTGGAGCGCCGTCTACCACAACCCGGTCGCGATGCTGCGCCGCCTGAACGGCGACGACGTCGCGCGGCGGGTCTCGACGCTCGAGATGCAGACCCGCATCGACCAGGCGCATCGCCGGCTCTTCGAGTACCTGCGCGGCGGCAACGGCTGGGGGTCGCTCCACGCCTCGGCTCTGCTCGCGCGCCCCGTCGCCTACTTCTCGGCCGAGTTCGGCCTCCACCAGTCGATCCCGGTCTATTCGGGGGGCTTGGGCGTGCTCGCGGGCGATCACCTCAAGAGCATGAGCGACCTGGGCGTGCCGGTGGTCGGCATCGGTCTGCTCTATCACCAGGGCTACGTCCATCAGCTGATCGACGGCGAGGGCCGGCAGCAGGACCACTACGAGCCGGTCGACTCGGCGCTCCTGCCGATCACGCCCGTGCTCGAAGAGGACGGCCGGCCGGTGCGGGTCGCGGTCGAGCTCCCCGGCCGGACGGTGCAGCTGCGGATCTGGCGGGTCGACGTCGGGCGCTCGCAGCTCCTGTTGCTCGACGCGCGCGACGACGAGAACTCGGAGGCCGACCGCTCGCTCACCGACCGCCTCTACGGCGGCGACGCCGAGACGCGCATCCAGCAGGAGGTCCTGCTCGGCGTCGGCGGCTACCGGGCGCTCCGGGCGGTGGGGATCCACCCGTCGGTGCTGCACCTGAACGAAGGGCATTCCGCGTTCGCCCTCCTCGAGCGGGCGCGCCAGATCGTGGTCGGCCAGGGGCTGTCGACCGAGGAGGCGCTGCGCGAGGTCGCCGCCTCGTCCGTCTTCACGACCCACACTCCCGTTCCGGCCGGCCACGACCGCTTCGACACCGCGGCGATCGCGCGCTACCTCGAGCCGCTCTTTCCGGAGCTCGGGCTCTCGACCGAGGAGCTGATCGGGCTCGGGCTCGATACCGCCTCGCAGCCCGAGCCGCTCTACTGCCCGACGGTGCTCGCGCTGCGACTCTCGCGGCGCGCGAACGGCGTTTCGGCCCTCCACGGGCGGGTGTCGCGCCGGATGTGGCGGCACCTCTACGCGGGCAAGGCGGAAGACGAGGTGCCGATCGGCCACGTCACGAACGGCATCCACGTGCGCACCTGGATCGCCGGCGAGATGCACGATCTCCTCGCCCGCTCGCTCGGGCCGGACTGGCTCGAGAACGTGACCGATCGCGACCTCTGGGCGCGCATCGAGGAGGTTCCGGACGCCGAGCTGTGGGAGGTCCATCAGGTCCTCAAGGGATGGATGATCAAGTTCATCCGCGGCCGGCAAGCCGACCGCCGGCGGCGCGAGAAGCTCGCCGATTCGGACCTCGCGCCGCTCGATGCGGAGGTGTTGACCCTCGGGTTCGCGCGCCGTTTCGCCTCGTACAAACGGGCCGACCTGCTGCTCGCGGACCTGGAGCGCCTGGCCCGCCTGGTCGGCGACCCGCACCGGCCGGTCCAGATCGTCTTCGCCGGCAAGGCGCATCCGCGCGATCAGGACGGCAAGGAGCTGGTGCGGAAGGTCTCCGAGCTCGAGCGCGATCCCCGCTTCGCCGGCCGGATCGTGATGGTCGAGAACTACTCGATGCACGTCGCGCGGCAGCTCGTGCACGGGGTGGACGTCTGGCTCAACACGCCGCGCCGGCCCTACGAGGCGTGCGGCACGAGCGGCCAGAAGTGCATCCTCAACGGGGTCCTGAACCTCTCGATCCTCGACGGCTGGTGGGCCGAGGCCTACGACGGCGCGAACGGCTTCGCGATCGGCACCGGCGAGCAGCACAAGGACCCCGAGATCCAGGACGCGCGCGACGCCGAGTCGCTCTACGAGGTGCTCGAGCGGACGATCGTGCCGCTCTACTATCGGCGCGACGGCGAGGGCCTGCCGGCGGGCTGGATCCAGCGGGTGAAGAGGGCGATCCACACGATGGCCTGGCGCTTCAACGCGGATCGCATGGTGCGCGACTACGTTCTGGAGTGCTACTTGCCGGCGGCGGGAGGCTCGACCTGCCGGATGCCGGCGAGCTGAACGGCCCGCGGGAGCGGCGATCCGGACCGGCCGGACCGGAAAAGCTTCATCACGAGACCGGAACGTTTTTCCTACGATTCAGCTCCTCTCGCCGGCACCTTTGCCCGGTGCCTTCCCCGGCCCCTGCACCTCGCGCCACGTTCCTCCCGATGGCATAACCGCTGCACTGGCGCTGAGACGCCGGAGGCGGGACAGGGTGTGCCATGGGATCGAAGCAGTACTCCGGCCCCGAGCCAACGAAGGAGTGCTGTCATGGCGTCACAACGTGCTCGCAGCCTTTTCGGACTGATCCTCGCCTTCGCCCTGTCGGCGGGGGCGGAGCGTGCGCTCAACGCGGCGACCTACACCATCACGGCGATGCCCGATCTCACCTTCTCGCCCCCCGACCTGCTCCTGCAAGTCGGCGACGTCGTGGTCTGGAAGAACGGCGGCGGCGTGCACAACGTCGTGGCGGACGACGGCAGTTTCCGTTGCGCCCGCGGTTGCGACGGCCGGGGGGGCAACGGCGACCCCTCGGGCGAGAACTGGTCGTTCAGCTTCCAGATCGGCGCTCCCGGGGCCTACGGCTTCCACTGCGAGACGCATGGCGGGGCGGGGACCGGCATGAGCGGCATCCTCAAGGTCGAGGAGCCGAGCGCCGGCTTCGTCCAGTTCTCGATGCCGACGTTCGTCGCCGCGGAAGGCGACAGCGCGTCGGTCCGCGTCGTCCGCACGGGAAACGGGGCGGGCGCCGTCACGGTCGACTATGCGACGGCCGACGATGCGGCGACGGCCGGCCAGGACTACCTGGCGGCCTCGGGCACCCTCTCCTGGGCCGACGGAGACGTCGCCGAACGGACGATCTCGATCCCGCTCCTGACCGACCAGGTCGTGGAGGGCTCCGAGGCGTTCCGGATCTCGCTTTCGAACCCGACCGGCGGCGCGGGAATCGGCAGTCCGGGATTGGCGACGATCGTGATCGGCGAGGCTTCCCAGGGGCCTCCTCCGCCGCCGCCGGGCGTCCTCGCCCCGACGGCCGTCCTCTGCGACAGCCGCCGCTTGACCGGCTTTCTCGAGCGGACCAGAGTGGCGCTGCCCCGCTCGACCAAGACCCCGAGCTTGAGCCTCTCGTTCAGCGCGACCGGCGATTTCGCGGGGATCGCGACCAGCGGCAACGCGGCGGGGAGCCCGGAGAAGGCTCTCGCCTTCTCGACCAACCCGGAGGAGACGACGCTGTTGCGCAATCCGGAGCGGCCGCAGCTCTTCTCGGTCAGCGCGACGCGGAACGACCTCAATTCCGACGCGGTCGCCGCGGGCTCTCCCGACGAGATCCGGCTCCTGATCAACCCGACGCTCGAGTTGCAGGATCCCCTGCCCGCCAACCTCCTGGCGCTCGACAACCTGGCCGGCGCGCCCGGCAAGCCGGCCGACGCCAAGCCCGGGCGCGGCCTCGGCCCGCTGCTCGCGCCCTGCCACGGGCCGTTCTCGGCGCGCGACGTCCACGTCTTTCGCGTGCTGTCGAAGATCGTGCGCGTGGACGTGCCCGCCGCGAAGAGCGTCGAGATCGCGATCTATCGCGACAGCGCGCTCGACAGCTATCGACTCGACGCGTATGCCTACGATGCCTCGGGAGCGAGCCTCGGCCGCCTCTCCGCCACGCTCGAGGTCACGACCACGCCGGCCGGCGACCTGAACCAGGGCATGCTCCGGATGGAGGATCGTTGCGCGGTGGGACAGACGAACGACTGTACGAGCTTGACGGTCGCGGGCTCGCTCGAGCTGATCAAGCCGCGGGCCTCCGGGCAGGCTTTGGCCAGCAGCTACCGCGTCTCGACCGCGGGGCCGGCGGACGTCGGTGTCGATTTCGCCGATCTGCTCGGCGGCACGACCTGGCGGCGCCCGCTCTCGTAGGAACGGAAGGGTCGGGGGGCGGCCGGGTCTCGGGCTAAGCTGAGCCCGATGCCGCCGCTTCCCGACCGCGAAGCCAACCCAGCCGGTGGGCGTCCCCGCGGGTTCCTCTGGCTCGCCGGTGCCGCCTGGCTCGCTCTGGCGACCGCGATCGGTGCGCGCCTCGCCGGCCTCGCGGCGGACGACTTCTACATCACCTATCGCTACGCCCAGAGCTTCGCCGCCGGTCGCGGCTTGGTGTTCAATCCGGGCGAGAGGGTCTTCGGCGTCACCGAGCCGGCGCACGCGCTGCTGCTCGGGCTCCTTCGCGCGGCGACCGGCGTGCCGGTCCCCCAGCTCGGGACGATCGTCACCGGGCTCTCCCTCCTCGGCATCGCGCTCCTCCTCGCCGCCGAAGCCCGCTCGCGGGGCCTCCTTGCGGAGGCGCTCTTCGCCGGCACCCTCCTCGTCGCCTCGTCGTTCCTCTGGGTCAATCAGGGAGCCGCGGCGCCGACCGCCCTCCTGGCTCTCGTCGCGGCGGCCCGGGCCGCGGATCGCCACCCGCTCGGAGCGGGCCTCCTCGCCGGGCTCGCCGTCTGGTTCCGGCCGGACGCCGCTCTCGGCGTCCTGATCCTCGCGGCGCTCCTCTGGGGAGAGGCGCGCCGCCCACCCTGGCGCTTCCTCCTCGGCGCTGGGGTGGCGGGGGCCGCGGGGGCGCTCCTCGCCGGCTGGTGGTTCGGCGCCGTCTGGCCGCAGACGCTCGCGGCCAAGCGCTCGGCCGCCACGGGCGAGGTCATGGGCTCGGCGCGATGGAGCTTCTGGCCGCGCATGGCGCCGCTCCTGCCGCGCCACTTCGGACGCTTCTGGCCCGGATTGCTCACCGTCGCGGCCCTGGGACAGGCGGCGCTCCTCGCTCGCTGGGGGAGAGCGGCGCGCCTGCTCTCGCTCTTCGCTCTGGCGCTCGTCCCGATCTATCCGCTCCTGGGCGTGCCGTTCTTCCCCTGGTACGCCGTGCCGTGCGTGATCGCCGGGCTCTACGGCCTCGCGGCCGTCCTGGGCCTCGTGAGGGCCGCGCCACGCCTCCCTCCCCGCCTGGCCGCCGGGCTCGCCGCCCTCCTGGCCCTCGCCCTGGGCCTGCTGATCCTGATCCCCGGCGGGCGCCGGATCCGCGGCTACGAATGGCCCTCGCGGTTCGAGGCGTCCGAGCAGGCCGGCCGCTGGCTGCGCGAGCGCACGCCGGCCGGCAGCTCGGTCGCTTGTCTCGAGGTCGGCGTCCTGGGCTATACCGCCGAACGGCGCGTCGTCGACCTCCTCGGTCTGGTCACCCCGGCCTCGCTGCCCTACGTGGCCCGGGGCGACCTCGCCGGGGCCCTCCTCGTCCAACCGACCGACTACGTCGCGCTCCCCGAAAGGCTCGGCATGCAGCGCGCCTTCGCAAGTCGTTGGTTCCGCAGGGCCTACGCGGAGGTCGCCCGCTTCGAGGACCGCGAGGACAACGGCCGCCTGATCCTCTATGCGCGGCGTCCCGGCAGCCGGCTTCCGCCGCCGCGAGCGAGATGATCGATTGAATGGCGACGGTAGGATAGATAATATCTGTCGCCAAGATAGTTGGTAACTAGATATGAGCGCGATCTTCCAGAGCCCCGACCTCGGCGAAAAGGAGCTGGAGGTCGTCGCCGCGATCGCCGAGCTCAAGAGAAAGCTCGGCCATGCCGTGTCCGATGCTCCCCGCCGTTGGTACGGCCTCCTGCGCAGGGTCACTTTCGCTCGGGCGGTGCGGGGCTCGAACAGCATCGAGGGCTACGACGTGGCGCTCGACGACACGATCGCCGCGGCGGAAGGGGAGGAGCCGCTCGACCCGAAGACCGAGGCCTGGCTCGCCGTCGGCGGGTATCAGACGGCCATGACCTACGTCCTGCAGCTGGCCGCGGATCCGCATTTCGGTTATTCCGCCGATCTCTTGCGCAGCCTCCACTTCATGATGCTCAGCTACGACCTGGCCAGGAACCCCGGACGCTGGCGCTCCCGGCCGATCTTCGTCCGCGACGACGAGAGAGACGAAGTGGTCTATCAAGCGCCCGATGCCGAGCTCGTGCCGAGCCTGATCGAGGAGCTGCTCCAGTTCCTCAACTCCACGCGGGAGATTCCGAGCGTCGTCCAGGGCGCGATGGCGCATCTGAACCTGGTGATGATCCATCCCTTCTCGGACGGCAACGGCCGCATGGCACGGTGTCTCCAGACCCTCGTCCTGGCACGCAGCGGCGTCCTGGCCGCGCCGTTCTCGAGCATCGAGGAGTACCTCGGCCGCAACACCCGCGCCTATTACGACGTGCTCGCGGAGGTCGGCTCCGGGGCCTGGCATCCGGAGCGCGATGCCCGACCCTGGATCCGGTTCTGCCTCGTGGCCCATCATCGCCAGGCCACGACGCTCCTCGTTCGCTCGCGGGAGACGGAGCGCTTGTGGAACGTGCTCGAAGGAGAGGTCGAGCGGCGAGGCCTGCCGGAGCGCACGCTCCTCGCGCTCGCCGACGCGGCGATCGGCCTTCGGGTCCGCAACGCGACCTATCGTCCGATCGCCGAGATCAGCAACCTCGTGGCGAGCCGCGACTTCCAGAGCCTCGTCGCGGCGGGGCTCCTCGTGCCGGAGGGCGAGAATCGCGGCCGCTTCTACCGCGCCTCGGACGAGCTCAAGGCGATTCGCGCGCCAACGCGCGAGGCCGATCGGTGGACGGATCCCTTCACGGCCACGGCCGGCACCGGTTGACCACCCTCCGGACCGATCGGGCCGCCGCTTGGCTTAGAATTACAGCTCCTCTCCAAGAAGGGAGCGTGCGTTGCGGCAGCTGGTCCCGCGTCCCCCGGCAGCGGTTCCCGCGACTCGGACCGAGCGCGAGATTCCGTCCGCAATGGTTCCCCCGCGGACGGCGAGCGCTCCCTCTGCCTCGCTGCCGGACGGTCCTCGTGGGCACGACTTCGCGCGGATCCCGATCGGGGCCCGTCGCGCCGTCGCGCCTTCGCCCTACTCTTTTCCCCTCCAACGAAGCGGTAGGGGCGGGAAAGGAAAAGGGAAAAGCAAGGGAAAGAAACGAGCGACGCCGGCCACCACCAGCGGCGCGCCGAAAAAGCAAAAGGTGACCGGAGAGATCGAGCGCTTTCTCTTCAAGCCCGCCGCCCCGACGGCCGCGAGCGCGCAGTCGACCTCGAGCGCAAGATCCTCTTCGTCGCCCAGCTCGTCCTCTTCGTCATCCAGCTCGTCCTCCTCTTCGTCGTCCAGCTCGTCCTCCTCTTCGTCCTCGAGCCTGTCCTCCTCGTCCTCCTCGTCGTCCTCTTCCACGTCGTACGGTTCGTCCCGGCGCCGCAGCCGGTCGCCGAAGAGAAAGAGCCGGTCGCCGGAGGGTCGGCCCTCCTCCCCTCCCTCTTCCTCCTCGTCGTCGACTCCGCGTCCTACGGCCCCGGCCGCCGCAGTCTCGGGCTCCGGCGTGGGGAGGGGCAGGGGCAGCGGGATCCGGGGCTTTTTCGGATCGGACACGCGGAGCTCCGAGCAGCAGGCGGCAGATCGAGAGAGACGTCTCCGAAACCTCCGGGAAGCGATCCTCGACATCAAGAGGAGATTCCCTGACGTCGAGGGCATCCCGGACGAATGGATCGCCGAGACGAGTGCCCACAATCCCGGCGGCCCGCCGATCCGCCTGAACCCGCCTCGGTTTCCTTCGCCGACCCCCGACGACGTGCCGGTCGATTCATCACCTGACGACCACCACGTGATCGACATCTCACGAGATTCCTATCAGCTGCCCAAGACGAAAAAGGACAAGGAGAAAGAGAAAGAAAAAGAAAAGAAGGAGAAGGCCTACCCCATTACCCCCGAGACGCGGAGCGACGTGCGGAACTACGCCGCCATTTCCAATGCGTTCCTGCGCCGGAACCGAGGGCTCACGGTCCAAGATACAAAACAAAGCGGGTTGCGGACTGCCTCCAGTCGGATCACTTCGACGGAACGCGCGCGGGCGCCGGTGGTTTATCCGAAGGGCCGATCGGTCGGCCACCTTCCCGACTCTTCGGTCTCCGGCGTCGCGCACTCGCCGATGGGTTTCATGCCGATCACCAGCGACGCGAATACTTTGGTCGGTTATGCGAGCGGCATCGGTCTCAAGATCGGCAAGCCGATCGCGGCCATGGTGGTCCGGGAACGGAACGGGCGGTTGTATCGCTACGGTCTGCCGCCGGCCGCCGCGGCAGCCTCCAGCTCGGCCAGTTCCTCCACCAGCTCATCGAGCGCCGTGCCGGCCGCCTCCCCGCCTCCATCCGTTGCTGCTCCCCGGCTCGTGACTCCGCGGCGGCAGGCCGCCGCGTCGAGCTCGAGCTCGACCAGTTCCAGCTCGTCCAGCTCCAGCTCGTCCAGCTCCTCGTCCAGCTCCTCGTCCAGCTTGCTTTCGACGTCGGTCGGATCTCAAGTCTCGGGCGGCAATTCGCTCCTTTCTGTGATGAACAAACGCCCGTCCCCCCCGGCACCGGACGACGATGGCACTTGAGGAGACCTACCCCGGTCTCGAAGCCGCGGCGCTCGAAGGGGCCGCGGCCGCGCTGCTCGGCTCGCTCCCGGCCGCCCATCGCGCGCTGCTCGGCGCGAGCGATGGCCTTTCGATCCTCGCGGGCAGCTATCGGCTCTTCGGCGTCGCGAACCCTGCCCTTCCGGATCTGCTTTCGTGGAACGCTCCCGAGACCTGGCGCTTCGCGTGGGCCGGCCGCGCCGACCCCTACCTCTGCTTCGGCGCCTCGGCGCTCGGCGATCCCTACGCCTATCGCCTCGCCGATCTCGGACGCGCGGGCGAAGGCTCC
The DNA here is from genome assembly GCA_035607445.1 of Thermoanaerobaculia bacterium. Classification (GTDB taxonomy): domain Bacteria; phylum Acidobacteriota; class Thermoanaerobaculia; order Multivoradales; family UBA5704; genus DASYKS01. Next base: position 14,008 of record DATMZM010000275.1, read on the forward strand.
GAGCCGCCGGTCGTCGAGCTCTACGCCGTCACTCTCGATCCGATCGACGAGCATCCGAGCTTCGCGGCCTTCTTCGCCGCGACCTTCCTCGACGAGCCGGACACCGTGCACCACGCGCGCATCCGCCGCGAGCGCGCGAAGGCCGGCCGGTTCCCGCTCGACCGCTTCCTCGTCTACGCCCCCTCGCCGCTCCTCGTCGGCGGCCGGACCGACGTCCAGCGGCTGGTCTCCCTGCCCGCGGCGCAGGCGATGATCGTCTACGGCGACATCGCGACGCAGATCGGCGACCGGGACGATCTCGCAGGCCTCCGCGAGCTCACCCCGTACACCGACGAAGCGGGCCGCGAGCGCATTCGCCTGGACTGGGATCCGGAAGCGGTCGCCCGGCCGGAGTGACGGACATCCGACGCCTCCCGGGGCACCCAACACCTTGAAAATTGGGAGCGGCACTCCCAGATTTCAAGGTATTCTGCCCCCATGATCGAGCGCCGAGCCCATCTCGACCGCCTGCGCGACCTGCTCCGGCAGTTCCCGGTGGTCGCCCTGATCGGCGCTCGCCAGGTCGGAAAGACCACGCTCGCGAAGGCCCTGGCCGCCGAATCCCCGAAGCCGGCGACCCGTTTCGATCTCGAGAACCCGTCCGACCTCCACCGCCTCGACGATCCCCTGTTCGCTCTGGAAGGCCTCGAAGGCCTGGTGATCCTCGACGAGATCCAGCTCCGGCCGGAGATCTTCCCGGTGCTGCGCGTGCTCGCCGATCGGGAGGGCAAGCCGGCGCGGTTCCTGGTGCTCGGCAGCGCCTCTCCCGATCTGCTCCGGCAGAGCTCCGAATCGCTCGCCGGGCGCATCGCCTATCACGAGCTGGGCGGCCTGAGCCTCGAAGAGGTCGGGACCGGTCGGCTCGACGAGCTCTGGCTCCGCGGCGGCTTCCCGCTCTCCTTGCTCGCCGCGTCCGAGTCCGAGAGCGGCCGCTGGCGGCGGGAGTTCATCCGCACCTATCTCGAGCGCGACCTCTCCGCTCTGGGCATCCAGCTTCCGGCGACGACCATGCGCCGGTTCTGGACCATGCTCGCCCACTACCACGGCGAGATCTGGAACGGCTCCGAGCTGGCCCGCGCGTTCGGCGTCTCCCAGAAGACGGTGAGCAGCTATCTCGACACGCTCTGCTCGACGTTCATGGCGACCCGTCTCCTGCCCTGGCACGAGAACGTCGCGAAACGTCAGGTCAAGGCGCCGAAGATCTATCTCGCCGACAGCGGTCTCCTCCACACTCTCCTCGGGATCGAATCGAGGGACGACCTGCTCGGACATCCGAAGGTCGGCGCCTCCTGGGAGGGCTTCGCCATCGGCGAGATCGTGGCCCGCCTCGAAGCCCGGCCCGAGGAGTGCTACTTCTGGAAGCTCCACAGCGGCGCCGAGCTCGACCTCCTGATCCGCCGCGGCCAGCGCTCGCGCGGCTTCGAGCTCAAGCTCACGAGCAGCCCCCGGGTCACCCCCTCCATGCGCTCGGCCCTCGAGACGCTTGACCTCGAAGAGCTGGTCGTGGTCCACGCCGGCACGCAGTCCTATCCCCTCGCGCCGAAAATCCGGGCCGTGGCGCTCGCGCACCTCCGCGCAGAGATCCAGCCGCTTTCCTGAAGCTCTCTACCCTTCGGAGCGACCCCAGCGGCTGTGGTCGCAGGGATTCCGACCAGGGTCGGAACGACTGCGACCACGGTCGGAGCGTCTGCGACCGAGGTTGGAGCCACTGCGACCACGGTTGGAGTCACTGCGACCGCGGTCGGAACGACTGCGACCTTGGTCGGAATGACCCCGACCTTGGTCGGAACGACTGCGACCACGGTCGGAATGACTGCGACCGGGGTTGGAGCGACTGCAACCAAGGTCGGAGCCATTGCGACCGTGGTTGGAGCCACTGCGACCCTGGTCGGAACGACTCCGACCGCGGTTGGAGAGACTGCGACCGGGGTCGGAGCCACTGCGACCGGGGTCGGAACGATTGCGGCCGAGGTTGGAGCGACTGCGACCGGGGGAGCCGCCCCCCACCGTCAGGTATCGTCGAAGGCCATGCGTACGGAGACCTCCGAGACCTTCGAGCTGATCGCCGCCGGCCGCCGCTTGGAGGCCGCTTGGCATGGACCGCCTTCCTCCACCGCTCCTACGATCGTGATGCTACACGAAGGCCTCGGCTCGGTCGCCGCGTGGCGCGATTGGCCGGCGGTGCTCGCCGAGCGGACGGGGCTCGGCGTTCTGGTCTACAGCCGATGGGGATACGGCGAATCGGAGCCGGTCGAGGTGCCGCGCCCCCTTACCTATATGCACGACGAGGCGCGGGTCGCTCTCCCGGAGGTGCTCGCCGCGGCGGGGGTGCGAGAGGCCATTCTTCTCGGCCACAGCGATGGTGGCTCGATCGCGTTGATCTATGCCGGAACGCGTGCCGCGAGGGGATCCGGCGCGCCGCGTCTCTTGGGCCTCGCCCTCTTGGCGCCCCACGTTTTCTGCGAGGAGATCTCGGTCGAGGCGATCGCCCGCGCCCGCGAGGCGTATCTCGAAGGCGACTTGCGCGACCGGCTCGCGCGCCATCACCGGGACGTCGACGGCGCCTTCTGGGGGTGGAACCGGGCTTGGCTCGATCCCGGTTTCCGGGCCTGGAACCTCGAGGAATTCCTGCCCTCAATCGACGTCCCGGTGCTGGTCGTCCAGGGCGAGGCCGATCCTTACGGAACCCTCGCGCAGGTGGACGCCATCGAGCGCGGCGTCCGCGGACCGTTCACCCGCCGGATCTTCGACCGCTGCGGCCATGCGCCGCAGAAGGATCGGCCGGAGGAGACGACGGCGGAGGTCGTCGCGTTCGTGCGGGCGGAGGGCACGGGTGGACCAGCGGCCTCTGGAGGCGTTGGCACCGGTGGGTGTGGGAGCATAGGATCGGTCGCAGAATAAGGCTCCAGGAGGAAAGTCGACCAGCCATGAGCGAGCTTCAACTGCCACAGGCCGAGGCCGACAACCTGATCGCGATGGAGAAACATCGCCAGGACGAGCGGGCTTGGAACGCTCCAGGACCGGGGAAAAAGGTCTCGATTCCTCTGGTGTCGGCTGACAGGAGGGAGAATTTCCTTTTCGATCTCCGAAAGGGGCGTCTCCGCCTGAGTCAGGCCACCTATCAGACACGCGCTCGCCTAGTAATCTGCCTGATCCGGCTCGATCTCGATGGGCCAGGGCACCGCAATCCGGACGGCGAAGAGATCGATTGCCCTCACCTTCATCTCTATCGGGAAGGTTATGGAGACAAATGGGCACAACCCATTCCCGACAATTTTCGTGACCCAACCGATTTTTGGGTGACGCTCGAGGATTTCTTTTCGTACAGCGGTGTCACTCAGGCGCCTTTCGTCAGAAGGGAGCTCTTCTAGTGTCCGTATCAGTCTCCATCGACGAGATCAGTGACTTGGTCAACCGCTACACGTCGTGGCTGCGTGACAACACGAAGTTGCGGGAAGTGAACGGTTTGGTCGAAATCACTACGCCTTTTCTGGATCGACACAACGATTTCCTTCAGATCTTCGTCCGCCGAGTGAACGGTGGATTCGAGCTCACGGATGACGGCTATACCATTGGCGACCTCGAGATGTCGGGTTGCTCCATCGATTCGCCAAGGCGAAAAGCGCTCTTGAATCTAACGCTTGCTGGTTTCGGAGTCGGACTCGACTCAATGAGCGGCGAGCTCAAGCTGCGCACTTCGAGCGAGAGCTTCGCGCCCAAGAAACACAGTCTCGTGCAAGCGATGCTGGCGGTCAACGATTTGTTCTACACGGCAAGGCCGGTCGTCGCCAGTCTCTTTTTGGAGGACGTCGAGAAGTGGCTCGAGCTGAAAGATATCCGGTACTCACCCAGAGTGAAGTTCACCGGCAAGACAGGGTACGACCATCTCTTCGATTTCTTGATCCCGCGATCTTCTGCCGAGCCCGAGAGGGTTCTCAAGGCGATCAACCATCCGAGCCGAGAGAGCGCTTCGACCCTTGTGTTGGCTTGGGTTGATACGAAGGAAGTCCGCCCTCCGCATGCGCGAGCGTATGCTGTGTTGAACGATACGGAGCAGAAAGTTCCCGCCGACGTCCTCGACGCGCTACAGAGTTACGACGTCCAGGCGGTCGCGTGGAGTGCTCGGGACCAGGCGCTCCACGAGCTCGCTGCGTAAAGCGCTGCCCGCGATCTCTACGATTCGGCCTCTTCGCGCGGCACCTTCCGCCGCAGCAGGTAGAGCACCCCTCCCACCGCGACCGCGATCGCGCCGGCGATCAGGTTCTTGCTCGTCGCGCTCGCGGCGAAGGCGATGCAGAGGAGGCAGGCGAGGATCGGGATCGTGGGGCCCCAGGGCAGGCGGAACGCGTTGGGGTTCGCGGGCATCTTCTTGCGGAGGATCGGCACCGCCGCGGCGGTCCCGACGTAGGTCGCGAGGCGCGCCACGACGGAGAGGGCGGCGAGCCCGACGAACGAGCCCGTGAGCGCGAGCGGGATGGCGATCGCCGTCTGGGTCAGGAGGGCACCCACGGGCGTGCGGAAGCGCGGATGGAGGCGCGCGAGATACGCCGGGCCGAAGCCGTCGCGCGCGAGCGCCCAGAGGTAGCGCGGGCCGGAGAAGATCGTGTTGCCGTTCGTGCCGAGGATCGAGATCGCGGCGCCCGCCGTCAGCAGGAGACCGCCCCAGGGGCCGAGGAAGCCGCGCGCCGCGTCCGCGAGGGGCGTCGCCGAGTGCGCGAGATCGGGCAGGGTGCCGAGCGCCACCCACTGGACGGCGGAGTAGATCAGGGTCACGAGCACGATCTGGGCGATCAGCGCGAACGGCACGTCGCGCTTCGGGTTCTTGAACTCGCCCGCGGGCGCCGCCGTGTTCTCGAAACCGGCGTAGGCAAAGAGAAGGAGGAGCGCAGCTTCGCCGAACTTTCCGGTCCCGCCGGTCGGCCGGGTCGCGAGCGCGACCGAGACGGCGGGCAGGCCGAACAGGATGAACACCACGAGCGGCACCGTCTTCGAGATGGCGAGGAACACCGCGGTCCGCACGCCGGACTTGACGCCCACGACGTTGATTGCCGTGAGTGCGAGCACGGGGAGAACGATCGCGAGAGTTTTTGCCGGCCCGCCGCTCACCGCCGGCCAGAGATAGCCGAGCGCCTGGGCGAACCCGACCGAGAGCGAGGCGACGGAGGAGACGCGGGCGAGCCAGGTCATCCATCCGACCTCGAAGCCCGCCAGCTCGCCGAACGCGGTGCGGGCGTAGAGGTAGGCGCTGCCCGGCGTGTCGAAATGGCTCCCGGCCTCGGCGAAACAGAGCACGAGCAGGAGCACGGCGAGGCCCGCGAGCACCACCGCCCAGACGCTCATCGGACCGAGGATCAGCGCGGCGGCGGCCGGGAGCAGGTAGACGCCGCTCCCGATCACGTCGTTGACCGCGAGCCCGACGATCTCCCAGCGCGAGACGGCGCGGCGGAAGCCTTGCTCCGTTTGTTCCGGACGTGCGTCGCTCGCGATCAAGAGGTTCTCCTCACCTAGGTCAAGTTTTCGTAGTGGCGGAGCTAGCCTCCACCCGGGGGCAGGCAAGCTGCCCCCCTACAAGCTTCGGGCAAAGCTCTTCTAGATTCCCGATTCGACCTTCGTCATTCCCCGTCATTCCACGATCGCCCGTCCCGCCGTCTCGGGCAGCGTCCAGACCCAGGCGCCGGCCAGGAGCGCGAAGCCGGCGGCCAGCGCGATGCCCCCCGCCATGCCCGCGAGGGGCGCGACCGCGGCGATCGCGAAGGGCGCCAGGAACTGGATGCCGCGCGTGACGTTCATGATGATCGACATCGCGGTGCCGCGGACGCGGGTGGGAAAGAGCTCCGAGAAGTACGGCCCGTAGCACGACCAGGTGCCGGTGCCGATGCCGGCCACGAACAGGCAGGCGAGCCCGCCGCCCGGCCGGCCCGCGAACAGGTTCCAGAACAGGGTGACCGGCAAGAGGCCGAGGGCCGTGACCAGGCAGTAGAGCGCGAAGGCCGGGCGGCGGCCGATCCGGTCCGAGGCCCAGCCGAACGAGAGGTAGCCGAGCAGTGAGCCGGCGACGAAGGTGAGCGTCCACCAGCCGGTGCCGAAGATCGAGAGGCCGCGCTCGGCCGAGAGGTAGCGCGGCAGCCAGACGACGGCGAACCAGTAGGCCGACATGTTGAACGCGGTGAGGAGGAAAGCGCGCGCGAAAAGGCCGGCCAAGTCGGGGGCCGCGAGCTGGGCGAAGACCGAGCCCCGCCCTCCCTGCCGATCCCGAGCCTCCGAGCCGCCCGCGGCGAGCCGTCGCCGGTGCTCGAGCCAGAGGTCGGACTCGGGCAGATAGCGCCAGAAGAGGAGAGCGAGCCCGGGGAGCGCGGCGATCAGGAACGTGACCCGCCAGCCCGCGACCGGCGCCAGGAACGAGCCGAGGATCGCGGCGAGGCCGAGACCCACCGGCGCGCCGCTCTGGGCGATCGCGCCCGATCGCCCGCGGAGAGCGGCGGGAAACGTCTCGCCGACCATCGCCTGGCCGCCCCCCCAGGTCCCGCCGATGCCGAGCCCGGCGAGCGCGCGGCCGAGCCCGAGGGCGAACCCGCTGCCCGCGAGCGCGCAGAGGAGGTTGCCGAGCGAGAAGGCGCCGATCGCGACCGCGAGCGACGCGCGCCGCCCGAAGCGGTCGCTCATCCAGCCGAACAGGAAGCCACCCACACCCGTCATCCCGACCGCGATGCCGGTGAGGCCGGGAAGCGACGAGGTGGCGAGGTGGAGATCCTTCTGAATGGCGGAGAGGACGAAGGACAGGAGCATCAACGAGCAGAAGCCGGTGGCCCAGGCCCCCCAGGCGAACCCCAGGATCCGCCGGTGGATCGCCGCCGGCCGATCGGCATGCCGCAACGCCGAGACGTTCTCCGTTCCGAGCAAAGTGAGGCGGAGTCTAGCCCGGATTCGCTCCCGGTTCGTCGTCCGCCGGATGGGTCCGCGCGCCTCCGCCTTGCGCTCGCTCGCCCGCGCCGGTGAAATCCCCGGACGATCCTTCACCCGCCCTGTCGTCGCACCCAGCCGGTCGGCCGGGTGTGCATCCCGGTCGCGGGCGGCCAGCCCGGAGCGTCCGCGCCAAAGGGCTCGATCCGAAACGGCGGGAACTCCCCCTTCAAGGCAAAAGGCACGCCGAGCTGCCCGACGACGTAGAGGCTGGCGGTCGAGCGAGCCTCTCGCCAGACCGGCTCGAGGTCGACACTGGCGCCGTTTTCCCTCGCCAAGGCCAGATCCGCCACCGCGGAGATGTGAAAGCAAACCGGTTTGCCCGCCTCGAAGAGGAGGTAAGGGAACTCGGAAGCGAGGATCCGGCCCGGGGTCGCGGCGATCGCGGCGACCACGCGCTCCGAATCCGCCCGGGCCTCCGGCGTCGGGATTTGGGCGTCGATCTTGAAGTTGGTCGCCCAGGCCTGGAGCGCGAGCGCGAGCAGCAACCAGGCCGAAGTCGCGGTCGGAGACCCGCCGATCGCGCGCAAGAGCGCGGGCGTGGTCGCGGCGGCCCCGATCACCAGGCAGGCGTGGAGCGGCATGTGGACGTTCAGGAATCCCCACAGGTGCCCCGACATGCCGAGGTCGGCGAGAAACGAAGCGCCCAGCAAGACGGCGAGAGCGACTCTCGTCCGGCGTCTCGACGCGACCCCGAGCGACGGGCCGTTGCGGGCGAAGGCCGCGAGGCCCGGCAGCGCCAGCCAGGCGATCGGGAGCTTGCCGACCCCGAGCTCGACGACGCTCGCGAGCATCCGGTCCGCGTCGAGGCCATGGCTGCGAGGGACGAGCACGGTATAGAACCAGAACCAGCCGTGCGACGAGATCTGCAGAACGAGAACGGCGAGGCCGAGGGCGCCGCCCGTGAGGCCCGCGAAGACCGCGGCGCGACGGAAGCCGACGCAGAGCAACAGGCCGATCGCGAACGCCGCGCAGTAAACGATCGCATTCTGCTTGACGAGCACGGCCGCCAGCGCGAACGCGGCGAGCGCGATCAGGGTGGCGGTCCGCGGGCGG
>DATMZM010000232.1:0-2410 GCA_035607445.1 Thermoanaerobaculia bacterium
GCCGACATCAGATCGGCCGGCGGCTGGTTCTCGATCAGGATCTCGACCAGGTGGCCGTCCGCGGGACGGAAGGTCAGGCCGTGGCCGCGCTGGCGCGAGAAGATCTCCACCTCGTCCGCCTCCACCTCGGTCTCGAAGAAGGTGCGCGAGGCGATCCTCTGGCGGTGGAGCGTCGGGTTGCCCGTGAACATGTACTCGTCGGACGAGACGTAGCGGCCGTCCGCGCCGTCCCAGACTCCGAGCGTCCCCGCCTGCAGGCGCAGCCGGCCCACCAGGCCGGCGTCGGAGAGGCGCTCGAGGTCGGCCGAGAGGCATTCGTCGCGCACCGCGACGCCGTTCGTTTCCGGATAGATCATCTTCATGCTCGGGATGAGATCGAAATCGCGCGTCGGATGCCGGCGCAGGACCTCGAGCGGGCGGTCCGGCAGAGGCTGGCCGCCGGCGCGGATCTGGAGGTCGTCGCCGTTGAGGATCCACTGGCCGCGCGGGATCGGATCCTGGCTCGAGTACTCGATGCGGTGGCTCGGCTGCTTGGCCTCGGGCGCGAGGTCGGCGAGCGGGAAGCGGACGCTCGGCACGTGCGACACCTGGCCGTCGCCGTTGCTCGCCACGCCCGGCGCTCGCGCGTCGATCACCAGCACGCGCACGCCCTTCTTCTCGTTGGTGTTGGGGACGAAGACACAGAGTCCATCGAAGAGGATGCGGAGGGTGAAGGCCATCGGGAGGGCTCCTTCAACGAGTCGGGCGGTCGGGTACGTCCGGCCGCTCGTCGCTCTCGAGTCTGCGCCGCTCCTGGGACGAGGGCTATCGAAAACTTGCGCGCTTGGCCCGGTCAGGCTCGCTTCGGGCAAGTGTGTCGAACTTGTGTCATCCGGATCGATCCGGCCCGCGTAGAGGGTCGCAAGCGGTCCGATCGGCGGATCGCTCGGTCTCCGGCGCGTCGCCGGTTCGAGGTCGCAAGCGTGTCGCAAGCTCTGCCGGTCGGCGATTGGTTCGGTTGGTCCTCCTCGACCGGCCGGTCCGTTGCGAACCGCGCGGAGGGCGCCGCGGGTCTTGGCGTATATTCCGCGGCCAAGGAGACAGCCCGGTTGACCCCTCGGAGCCCGGAAGCGATCGACGCGGCGCTCCTGGAACGGATTTCGCGCGGCGAAATCGCGGCGTTCCAGGCGTTTTACGATCGCTATGCCGCGCGGGTCACCTCCTACGTCCGGCAGCTCTCGCGCGATCGCGAGGTCATCGAGGACATCGTCCAGGAAGTCTTCATCTCGGTCTGGCGCAAGGCTGCGAGCTATCGCCCGGACCGCGGCGACGTCTCCGGCTGGCTCTACACGATGACCCGCAACAAGCTGGTCGATCAATGGCGCCGCTCGCGCGAGACGACGGCCGACGTCGGCAGCCTCGAGAGCCGCGAGCTGCCCGCGATCCCGGCGCCCGAGGACGAGCTGGTCCTGACGGTCAGGAAGGCGCTCACGCAAGTGGCGCCGGAGCAGCGCGAGGCGATCGAAATGGCCTATTTCGGCGGCCTCACCTACGAGGAAACGGCGCTCCAGCTGGCGCTCCCCGTGGGGACCTTGAAATCGCGGATCCGCGCCGGGCTGCGCGCGATGCGCTCGGTGCTCGAGGCGGGGTAAACGGTCGTGCATCCACCCGAAGAAACACTTCTGTCGTTCGTCTCGGGCGAGGCCGATCTACCCGCGCGCGTCGTGCTCGAAGGGCACCTGGACGGCTGCCCGGACTGCCGCGAGACGGTCAGGAGCCTGCGGGCTCCGGGAGCGCGCCTGTTCGACAGCCTGGGCGGCGAGGGTGGCGCGCCCTCCGGCTTGTGGCAGCGGCTCGAACGGCGCGTCGCCGCGCTCGGCCCGCCGGCCCGCCCGGAGGCCTCTCCGCTCGCGGGCTATCCGGTCCCCGCAGGGGCGATCCGCGAGCTCGCCGACGATTCCCGCGTGCCGCACTGGCGCCTCATCTTCGGCGGCAGGTTCGCCGTGCTGCATCGGGATCGCGCGAGCGGCAGCATGCTGATCCTCGGGCGCAGCCGGCCGGCCCGGTTCGTCCCCCGCCACCGCCATGTCGGCAGCGAGGAGGTCCTGGTCCTGCGGGGCGGCTTCGAGGACCAGTACGGCCACTTCGAGGCGGGGATGTACGCGAGCTACGAGGCCGGCACCGAGCATCGGCCCTGGATCGAGGACAAGGAACCGTGTTGGATGCTGGCGCGGCTCGAGAAACCTGTCGAATTCACCGGCTGGCGGGGTTGGGTGCAGAAGCTGGTGACCTGACCGGGCGGTCTCACGCCGCGCGGCGGATGGCTTCGGCTCCCTGGGGCCAGCGTCCCTGGAGGAAATCTTCGACGGCGGGGAAGAACTCGTCGGGGCGCTCGATGTAGGGGTGGTGGCCGGCGGCCTCGATCGGCAGG
>DATMZM010000248.1:0-11323 GCA_035607445.1 Thermoanaerobaculia bacterium
GCTAGACTGCCGTCGCCCTTCGGAGGGTCCCGGAGGCGCTTTCCTTAGCGAGCTCGTCTTTGGCCTCGTTCGATCCTACAGATTCGACGCCCCCGGTTTCGCGGGCGCTGCATGTCTTCGCCTCCGTTCTCGCTTGCCTGGTCGTGCTCCTGATCGCCGCGGGGGCTCTGGTCAAGAGCAAGGAGGCCGGCCTTTCGGTTCCCGATTGGCCGCTGTCGTACGGCACGCTCAATCCCCCGGGGTGGTGGAAGCTCGATACGGTGCGCGCGGAGCATGGCCACCGGCTGTTCGCGGGGACGATCGCGCTCCTGACGGTCGGCCTTGCGCTCTGGGCCCGGCGGGCGGAGCGGCGGGAGGGCGTGCGCCGGCTCGCCTGGTTCGCCGTGGCCGCGGTGTTCGCGCAGGCACTGCTGGGCGGGTTGACCGTCCTCCTCTTCCTGCCTCCCGCCGTCTCGATCTCGCACGCCGCCCTCGCCGAGCTGTTCCTCTGCCTGGTGACCGCGCTCGCGGTCGTCACCTCCGCGCGCTATTGGGGTGGGATCGAGTCACCTGGGCCGGAGATCGCGGGCATTCGCCGGCTGGCCTTCGCGACGACCGGGCTCATCTATCTCCAGATCCTCCTCGGCGCCCTCGTCCGCCATAACGGCGCGGGGCTCGCGATCCCCGACTTTCCGCTCTCCTTCGGCCGTCTGATCCCGGCGCACTTCGATTTCAAGATCGGCGTCGCCTATGCGCACCGGGTCGGCGCTCTCCTCGTGCTGATCCTGGTCACGTGGACGGTGATCCTCGTGCTGCGTGGCTTCAGAGACCTGCCCGCGCTCTCCCGCCCCGCGATCGCGATGGCCGCCCTCGTGGTAGCTCAGATCTCGCTCGGCGGCGCGGTCGTCCTGACCGGGCGGTCGGTGCCGATCAACACGCTCCACGTGGCGACCGGCGCGACGCTCCTCGCGACGAGCCTGGTCCTCTCCCTCCATGCCGGCCGGCTCGCCCGGCGGGCCTTGGGCGCCCGGAGCGCCGCGCCGGCCGGATCGAGCCTGCGGGCTGCCCGGGAGGCGACCTCGTGAAGGCGGACGCCGTCGAGGAGCGGCCGGTCCGCTCGGCGCTCGCGGTGCGTCTGGCCGATTTCGCCGAGCTGACCAAGCCGGGCATCAGCCTGATGGTCGTGGTCACCGCCGGGCTCGGCTTCCTGCTCGCCGAGCGCGGGCCGATCTCGTTCCAGCTCCTGGTCTATACGCTCTTGGGCACCTGGCTGGTCTCGGCCGGCGCGTCCGCTCTCAACCACGTGCTCGAGCGCGAGACGGACGCCCGGATGCAGCGGACCCTCGATCGGCCGCTCCCCGCCGGGCGACTGCATCCGGACGGCGCTCTCCTCTTCGGGGTCGTGCTCGGCATCGCCGGGCTCGCGGTGCTCGCGTTCGAGGTCAACCTGCTGACCGCGCTTTTGGGCGTCGCCGCGCTCGCCGGCTACGTCTTCGTCTACACCCCGCTCAAGTCGCGAACCTCGCTCGCGACGATCATCGGCGCGATCCCGGGCGCGATCCCGCCGATGATGGGCTGGAGCGCGGTGCGCGACCGGGCGGACCTGCCGGCCTGGGTGCTCTTCGGCATCCTGTTCTTCTGGCAGATGCCGCACTTTTTGGCCATCGCCTGGCTCTGCCGGGAGGACTACAAGAGCGGCGGCTTCCCGATGCTCACCGTGCTCGATCCGACGGGAGCGCGCGCGGGGCGGCAATCGGTCCTCTACGGCGCGGCCCTCGTGCCGGTCTCGCTCCTGCCCTCGGTCCTCGGCCTGGTCGGCGGGATCTACTTCTGGGGCGCTCTCCTCCTCGGCGCCGTCTATCTCGCGGCCGGCTTCGAGTTCGGCCGCGAGCGGACGACGGCGACCGCCCGCCGGCTGATGTTCGCCTCGCTGCTCTACCTGCCGGCGCTCCTCGGCATCATGCTCGTCGACCGCATCCTGCTCTAGTGGAGAGCGAACCGGCGATGACGACCGTCTTCTGGCGGCGCGGCCTGCTCTGGGGGCTCCTGATCGCGTCGCTCGCGGCGATCGTGGGCGCCGCGATCTGGAGCCGGATCCCGCACTGGACCGGCGATCCTCCGCCCGAGCTGGGCCGAGTGCCCGACTTCGAGATGACCAACCGGGACGGCCGGCGCGTCGGCCTCTCGGACCTCCTGGGCTCGCCCTGGATCGCCGATTTCATCTTCACCCGCTGCGCGGATTCCTGCCCGCGGATCACCGAGCGGATGGCCAGGCTCGAGCACGAGCTGCCGCCGCGGCTGGGCGCGCGCCTGGTCTCGTTCTCGGTCGATCCGGAGCACGACGTGCCGCCGGTGCTCGAGAAGTACGCGGAGAAGGTGGGCGCGCCCGAGCACTGGTGGTTCCTCTCCGGCGAGCGCACGGAGGTCCACGACCTGATCCGCAACGGCTTCAAGCTCGCGGTCGACGCCGCGCCGCCGCCCGGGACGGTGGCCACGGAGCCGATCCTCCACAGCACCCGCTTCGTTTTGGTCGATGCCGGCGGCCGGATCCGCGGCTACTACGACGCGTTCGACGAGAGCGCGATGAAGCATCTGAAGCGCGATCTCGAGGCGCTCGGCGCCGCGGGCCGTTGACTGTTCAGGAAAGCGCGCCATGGAACCGATCGCGATCCTCGAAGGAAACCGGGAGCCCATCCTGCGCCTGCTCGCCGCGGTGATCGCGGGCGCCGGCCTCGGGGTCGACCGCGAGCTGCGCGAGAAGCCGGCGGGCTTGCGCACGCACGCGCTCGTCGCCCTCGGCTCGGCGCTGATCACGGTGCTCTCGGTCGAGCTGGTCCAGGTCGGCCCGAAGCTCGACGCCGGCGCGGTCTCGCGCACGATCCAGGGCGTGATCACGGGCATCGGCTTTTTAGGCGCCGGGGTCATCCTGCGCAACCAGTCCGGCGAGTCGGTGCACGGCCTCACCACGGCGGCCTCGATCTGGGTGGTCGCGAGCCTGGGCGTCGCCTGCGGCCTCGGCCAGCTCCCCCTCGCCTTCTCGACGCTCGGCATCGCGCTCCTCGTCCTCAACCTCGGCGGGCCGCTCGAGCGCGCGCTGCACCGCGCGCTGGTCAAGCTCAAGCACCGGCAGGGGGGCGAGGGCGGGCTTCCCGGGTAGGGAAGGAGCTCGCCTCCGCCCGGCTTCGGTGCTCGTTCAGCGTCCTTGGGCGGAGGCAAGCTCCGCCCTTACGGCTCGAACAACCGTTGCGACCGGGATCAGTCGACGAAGACGGGCGCTGGGAGCGGCGCAGCGGCCATCGGCTCTTGGGAAAACTCCCGGTCGATGTCTCGTCTCGGTTCTCCGTCTCCGGCCGCTTCCCCGCCGCCGTCTCCCGTCGGCTCCCCGCTCCCCGTGCCGCTCGTCCGCTTGCGTCCTCCGCGACGGCGCGGGCGCCGGGGCTTGGCACGGCCGGAGGGTGACTCGCCGGCCGCGATCTCGTTCCCGGGCTCGGCGTGCTCATCGCTCGGCGCACCCATCGGCTCGGAGTCCTCCCCGTCCGACTCGTGCGCCTCGCCCGCTCGGGCGGCGGTCGCCGGTTCTCCTTCGGCCCGGCCGGCGCGCTTCCTCTTGCGTCCGCCGCGGCGGCGGCGCTTGACGCGGCTTCCCGGCTCGCCGTCCGCCGGGGTTTCCGCACTTTCGCCCTCCGCGGCTTCGATCGGCTCGCCCTCCTCGAAATCGCCGTCGTCCGGCTCGCCGAGATCGTACGGCGCCCGGGCCGCCACCGCGTCCGCGGGCAGCTCGGCGCCGTTGCCGGTCTTCTTGCGGTTCTTGCCCCCGCGCCGGCGCTTCTTCTTGCGCTCGGCCGCCGATTCGGACTCGGCGGCGGCCGGGGCGGCGTGCGCCGGCAGGACCAGCTCCCGGGCGCGGATCGCCGGCTCGCGGCGCTTGGCTTCGCGCTTGGCCGCCGGGGTCTCGGGGGCCGCCGGGGCGGCCACGGCGGCGGACATCGAAGCCGGCTCGTGCTCCACCTGGACGGGCAGCACGATCGCGCCGGCCGCGCGCTCGATCCACTCGATCTTCTCTTCCGGCCGGTGGAGGCTCGGGCTCGCGATGATCTCGATCTGGATCTGGAACTCGCGCTCGAGCGCCGCGAGCTTCTGGCGGCGGCTGTTCTGGAGCGAATCGGCGAGCTCGGGGTGGAGCGAGATGCGCGCCTTCTGGAGCCGGCCGGTGGCCGCCTTCGCCTCGAGCCGGCGCAGCAGGTTCAAGCTCACCATCTCCGGGCTCGCGATGCGGCCGGTGCCGGCGCAGGTCGGGCAGGCCCGATGGGTCCGCAGGCGCAGCGCCTGCGAGATCCGCTGGCGGTTGATCTCGATCAGGCCGTTTTGCGAGATGCGCCCGACCGAGTTGCGCGCGCGGTCGACTTTCATCGCGTCCTTGAGCGTCTTCTCGACCTTCTTCTGCGCCTTGATCGCGCGCATGTCGATGAAGTCGACGACGATCAAGCCGCCCAAGTCGCGCAAGCGCAGCTGGCGCGCGACCTCCTGGGCCGCTTCGAGGTTGGTCTGGACGGCGGTCTCCTCCTGGCTGCCGCCGCGCGTCGACTTGCCGGAGTTGACGTCGATCGCGGTCAGCGCCTCGGTCGAATCGATCACGATCGAGCCGCCGGAAGGCAGCGGCACGGTCCGCTCGTAGATCCGGTCGATCTGCTCCTCGACGCCGTAGCGCGAGAAGATCGGCGTCCGCTCGGCGTAGCGCTCGAGGCGCGTCTTGCTCCGCGGCAGGAACGCCTGCATGTATTCGCGCGTCGCTTCGAACGCGGCGTCGTCGTCGACCAGGACCTCCTCGATCGTGCTGTCGAGCACGTCGCGGATGGCGCGGAGGATCAGGTCCTGGTCGCTGTAGAGGACTTTCGTGCCGCGGCCGTTGATCGCCTCGGTCTGGACCCGCTTCCAGAGGCGCAGCAGCGCCTGGAGGTCGCGCGCGAGCGCGGTGCGGTTCTGGTCGAGGGCGTTGGTGCGGACGATCAGCCCGCAACCCTCCGGCACCTCGAGCATGTGGGCGATCGAGCGCAGCTCGCGGCGCACGTCCTCGTCCTCGACCTTGCGCGAGACGCCGCGCATGTCGTCGAACGGGGTGAGGACGAGGTAGCGCCCGGCGAGCGAAAGGTTGGTGGTGAGCGCGGCGCCCTTACCGCCTTCGGGATCGCGGGTGACCTGGACGACGATCGGCTTGCCCTTCTCGAGCACGTCGTCGATGCGCGGGCGGCCGCTGCCGGGGTCGTGGTAGTAGGCCTCGGGGACGACGTCCTGGATGGCGAGGAAGCCGTTCCTTTCCGCGCCGTAGTCGATGAACGCGGCGTTGAGCGACGGCTGGATGCCGGCGATGAGGCCGCGATAGATGTTGCCCCGGGTCATCCCCGAGTCGGCGACCTCGACGTGGTAGCTCTCGAGGGTCGAGCCGTTCGAGACCGCGATGCGCAGCTCCTCGGGGCTCTGGGCGTTGATCAGGATTCTTCGAGTCACAAAACGGGCTCCGTATTTTCTTGAAGTTGCGGCGAATGAGGAGGTCGGGGAAGCGGCGGGGCCGGAGAGGTCGGACCGTTCCGGGGACGCCATTGTACCGCGAGGCGGGTTTCTCCCCCGAATCGGGCCGTTTCGAGGGCCGCTGCCAGCTTGGGGAACCCCTATCGAGGAGTGCTGGCGAGGGGCGAAAACGGGACCTGCGGAGAGCGCGACGTGTCGGGCGCGGCGATGCTCGGCGTGGATTTTTTGGCCGCAAGAATCGGAGTGCTCCGTGCTCTCCCGGCGCCTAGTCTGCCGGCATGCACACGAACCTCGAACCCTCGATCCTCTACTTCGGCACCCCGGTCGTCCTGGTCTCGACGCTCAACGAGGACGGCACGCCGAACGTCGCGCCGATCTCGTCCGCCTGGTGGCTCGGCTGGAACTGCGTGCTCGGCTTCGGCGCGCGTTCGAAGACACCGCAGAACCTGGTCCGCACGCGCGAGTGCGTGCTCAACCTCCCCTCGGTCGCGGAGGTCGCTTTCGTCGACCGCCTGGCGCGGACGACCGGCTCGGACCCCGTGCCGCCGCACAAGACCGCGATGGGCTACCGCACCGAGCGCGACAAGTTCGGCGCCTCGGGCTTGACGCCGATGCGCTCCGACCTCGTTGCCCCGCCGCGCGTCGCAGAGTGCCCGGTGCAGCTCGAGGCGACGCTCTCGGCCGCGCATCCGGTCGGTGCGACGGATCCGCTCGCGGCGCCCACACTCGTCGCTCTCGAGGTCCGCATCCTCCGCGTCCACGTCGACGAGAGCCTGCGCCTCGCCGGCCACGAGAACCGGATCGATCCGGTGAAATGGCGGCCTCTCCTCATGAGCTTCTGCCGCTTCTTCGGACTCGGCGACGAGGTCCATCCCTCCCGCCTGGCCGAGATCCCCGAATCCGCCTACACGCCGCAGCATCTTCGGGAAGCCCAAGCTCGCCGGGCCGCGAAAACCGGCACTCCCCGAGCGGAGGATCCGAAGCCTGAACGGCCGTGCTGCGGCGTTTACGCAAATTGAGATTTTCGGGAAGGTGGCGAGCAACCAGGCGGGTTCCAGCTAGCGGTGGGCGGAAGAACGCGCCCCCGCGACGCCCTCGACTACTCTTCGTGATCGAGCTTCTCGCCGTTGGGACCCACCTGGATCTCGGAGCGCTTGCCCTTCGTCGTCACCGTGGCCTCGTAGGCGACGAGCACGTCGTGTTTCGTCAAGGACTCGACACGCACGACATGGCCTTTGCCGATCATGGCCTTGAGTCCGGCGCGAACCTTGGCGGGCAGGTGATCGAAGGCGACCTGCTCCTCGATCTCCACGACGATTCCCTGGGAATCGATCAGGAGATCGCGGGAATGACCGTTGACCGTCAGCTCCGCCTCATAGAACGTCTTGCCGTTCTCGACCTCCTCGGCGAAACCTCGAGCCTGCCCGTGGACGAGTTGCTTCGCGACCGTTGCCTCCACGGCCGGCGGCAGCGCCGAACGCGCAATCGTCTTCTCGTGCGCTTCGGCAGCGCTCGCAAGAACGAGCCCGGACAGTGCGGCGATGGCAATCCTGTATCGGATCATACGTTTTCTTCTCTCGTGTTGATGGTTCTAGGTTCTGCAACGCCCCGTACCTTCGCCGGGCAGACTAATCAACCAACCTGAACACCCGCTGAGGCTCGTGGCTTACGGTCCGGCGGCGACCTCGTCGAGCCGAACCGCGAGCCGACCCTCAGCCGACAAATGGGCGGTGAGGTCGAAGGCGAGCAGGTCGGCGAGGCTCCGGGCGACGGCAAGTCCGAGCCCCGAATGTTCGCTGCCGGTTCGCGCCGGGTCTTTGCGCCAGAAGCGAACGAAGAGAAGCGCGAGGTCGTCGGGCTCGAGCTGAGGCGCGAGATTCGAGACCTCCAGGTGCAGGGCGCCCTTCGAGTCGCGGTCGGCGCTGCATGCGATCCGCGAGCCGGCAGGGCTGTGTTCGACGGCGTTCGCAAGGAGGTTCGACAGGATGCGTTCGAGCTTCGTCCGATCGGTGGTGAGCGCGGAACCCGCGGCGATCTCGCGGTCGAAGGCGAGGCCGCGCTCGGCGGCGGTCGCGGCAAACGGTGCCCAGCAGGCTTCGACCAGCTCGGCGAGCCCGACCCTCTCCCGCACGACGATTTCGAGCCCCGCTTCGGCGCGCGCCAGCGCGAGGAGCTGATCGGTGGTCCTCTCCATTCGGTCGGCGATCGCGAGGGCGTCTGCGAAAAAAGGGCCGGCGACGCTCGGATCGTTGGGCCATCGAGAGCCGACCTCGGCAAGGCTCTTGAGCTCCGCGATCGGCGTGCGCAGCTCGTGCGCGACGTTCGCGGAGAACTGCCGCTCCCGGGCGAACGCCTGCTCGAGGCGAGCGAACAGGTCGTTGAGACGGGCGACGATCGGAACCAACTCCTCGATCGGCGGATCGACGGCAAAGCGCGACGCGAGCCGGTCCGAGCCCAGGGACTCGACCTGCCGCGCGAGATCGGCGAGCGGTGCCAGGCCGCGGGTCACCCCGCGGCGGACGATCAGGCCGATGCCCAGGGCGATCGCCAAGGCCGTCGCAAGTTGGATCCCGTACAGAGCGAGGACCAGGCGATCGAGATCTTGCGTTCCTCGCGCCACGGCGAGCAGCGCGCGCGGCCCGGAGGTGTTCGGGGTCGACGGGTCGGGATCGACGTCGTCCCCTTCCGTCTGGGGAACGAACCCCAGTTGCACCTGACGCCCCGCTCGGCCGTCGGGCAAGACCAGGTCGGAGAACCGGGGCGCGAGCTCGAACCGGGGCGGGCGGATCAAGCTCTTCCGGGCGAGCGACCGGGAGCGTTCGACGACTCGACCGTCGCCGGCCCAAAGCTCGAAGTACTCGCGCGGGTCTGCCGTCGAGAATTCGGGCAGGTACTCGTCGGCGAATTCGATGGTGACTCTGCCGTGGTCCTGTTCGGTGAGGGTGGCGAGCAGCTCGGCCTTGGCGAGCAGCGAGCGGTCGAATTCGCGGCGCACCAGCTTTTCGACCGCGAGCGACGAGGCGATTCCCGCCAGAACGACGGCGAAGAGGCTCCCCGCGAGCAGGGTGCCGGTGAGCGCGCGACGGATCGAAAGCATCTCAGTCGGCTTCGATCAGGTAGCCCTGCCCGCGGCGGGTCACGATGAGCGAAGGGGAGCCGGGGAGCTGGATCTTGCGTCGCAGTGTCGAGACCAGGACCTCGACGACGTTGCTGGCGATCTCCGCCGAAGCATCGTACAAGCGTTCCTGAATCTCGGTCTGCGAGAGCACCCTGCCGCGGCGCCGGAGCAGTAGCTCCAAGAGGGAGTATTCCAAAGGCGTGAGGGCGACGGCCCGACCTCGAGAGCGCAGGCTCTTGGCCGCCGTGTCGAGCTCGAGGTGGCGACACCGGATGATCGGATCCTTCTCGCCGTAGTGGCGCCGCACGAGGGCCCGAAGGCGCGCGACCAACTCTTCGAACGCGAAGGGCTTGTCCAAATAATCGTCGGCGCCGAGATCGAGGCCACGGATGCGATCCGCCACCCGGTCGAGCGCCGAGAGGATCAGGACGTGCGCCGGATTGCCCTGCTGGCGCAGGCGGCGCAGCACCTCGAGCCCGTCGATCTTCGGCAACATCAAGTCGAGCACGATCGCTTCGTAGGCGTTGATCTCGGCGAAGGCGAGGCCTTCCTCGCCATCGGCTGCGGCGTCGACGGCGAAGCCCGAGCGCTTGAGCCCGAGGGCGAGAGAACGCCGGAGCCGCTCGGAGTCCTCGATGATCAGGAGCCGCATCGGTCACAGTGTATTCAAGGTCGGTCGGCTTCGAGAGCCCTGCGGCTCCACGTCGCGATGGCGAAGGGCGAAGCCTTGCGGCCGGTTTCGTCATAGACCGGGATCAGGTGGCGACGGAGACCGGGCGGCAAGGTGCGGAGATCCTGGACGCGGAACAGGACGCCGGATCCGGGATGCCGCGCGAAGAAACCCTCGACCTCTCGAGGCGAGGCGAGCAGCAGGACTCGCCGTCCGAGATTGAACTGGATGATTCCGATCACCGACTCGGACGGAGCGCGCGGAGAAGCGAAGAAAGGAACGGGCATCTCGCCGGGCAGGGTCTTCGCGACCGCACCGATCATGTCGCCCAGGCTCTTGAGCGGCTCGACCCAGGCCTTCGCCGTCGTCTGAGCCAGCAGGAACACCACGGCGAACGGGAGGGCGAGCGCCTCGGGGCTCAAGGGCGACGCTTCCGGCGAAGAGGCCCGAAACCATGTCCACAGGAGCCAAGACCCGAGCGCGAGCGCGAGGATTCCGGAGGCCACCAGCCAAGCGGTCGAAAGCGAGTCGACGGCCGAGAGGCCGGGCCACCGGTTACGGACGATCCAGGGCGCGGAAAAGGCGAGCACCGCGAAGAGGAGCAGCACGAGAGAGCCGCCGTAGGCGATCGCCGCGTGCAGGCGCCGGCTCCACGGATCGCCCGCGCCGTCGAGTCGTCGGGTTTCTTCCAGCCATCCGGCCACGGAGATCGCAAACGCGGGGAGAAGGGGCAGGAGATAGAGCTCGCGCTTGCTCGCGGCGAGCGAGAGGACGACCACCCCGATCGAGAAGGTGAAGAGGAGAAGCCCGCTCCCCTTCCCTTCCGGCTCCTCGTTCCGCCGGGCCTGGGCTCGTCGAAACAGTCCGGGAAGGGTCAAGGACCAGGGCAGGAGCATGAACGCGATGGCCGGCAGGTAATACCAGAACGGCTGTCGATGCCCGTAGACGCGGCCGGCGTTGGTCGCCAAGAACCGGCCGAACAGATTGCTGAACAGGCTCTCTCCGACCGCGCTCCAGCCCATCTTCCACCAGAGCGCGACGACCCACGGCGTCGCGAGGAAGGCGAAGAGGGGTAGGGCAATCCACGGCAGCTCGCCCAGCGACCGAAGGCCGCGCCGCCGGTGGCGAAAGACGAGGTAAAGGGTCGGCGGCAGGACACCCAGAGCCAGCGCGATCCAACCCTTGCTCAAGAAGGCCAGAGCCGAGGCGACGCCGATCGTCCAGGCGCCGCGCCGGCGTTCGGCCGGTCCGCGCGGATCGGCGAAGACGACGAACCCCGAGTGGGTCAGGGTCACGAAAAGCATCAGCGCCGGATCGACCACCGCGCGGCTCGCGTCTTCGGCGAACAGAGCCGTCGTGCCGAGAACCAGGAGGGAGACCATGCCGGCCCGAGGCCCGCCGATTCGACGACCGAGCCGGTACGTGACGAACAAGGTCAGGCACGAAAACAGAGCGGAGGGAAGGCGGGCGGACCCGGCGGAGAGCCCGAAGACGCGGAGAAACGGCACCTGGACCCACCAATAGAGCGGGGGTTTTTCGAGGAACGGAGCTCCGTTCAAGCGCGGCACGACCCCATCGCGACTCTCGAGCATGGCCCGACCGATCGCGGCTCCGACCGGCTCGTCGGGCGTCCACAGCGAGTGAGAAGCGATTCCCGAAAAGACGATGGCGATCACGACGAGGAAAACACCCCGGCCGGCGGAGGGCGCCGCAGGAGAGGAGACCTGCTTCGAAAAGCGAGGCCGGAGCGTAGTCATTTCCTCGGGAATCTAAGGGGACTACCTGAGGGGATCATGAAGACCCGCTCCTCTGTCGCAGCTGGACGCCGGTGCCGTACCGGCGGCTCGATCGCGACCTCGGCGCCGGCGTGCGATCAGCGATTGGCGAACAGGAGATAGTTGCCGGCGCGTGCGACGAGTCGGCCACCACGGATGCCTGCAACCCGGTTGGGCCGCCGGCTATCGACGACGGCGAAAACTCGCCGGGGCGCCCGCCAGCGGCGTTGAAACTCCGGGTCGTCGATCATCCAC
>DATMZM010000462.1:0-4993 GCA_035607445.1 Thermoanaerobaculia bacterium
GGAGTCTCGGTCGCTCGCGGCGGTGCTTTCTGCTTCCTCGGCCGATCCGGTCTCGCCCGTTTCAGCGGCCTCGGCCGCCGCGGCGAGCGCTTCCGGGGTTCCCGCGAGATCCGGCGGCAGCTCGGTCGGCTGCTCGAGGAAATTCCAGGTCTCGCCCTTGGCGACGTCGACCACGAAGACGCTCCCGGCTTCCGAATCGGCGGCGATCTGGTCGACCAGCGGATCGACGGCGCCGTAGGCCGCGCGCCGCTTGGGGCTGGCCGCGGCCTTCGCCGCCCGCCACTCGCCTTGAAGCTCCGCGACGGCGGAGAGGCTCGCGAGGTAGCCGTCCAGGTCCGCCACCTCGCTCGCGAGATCTTCCGCGCGGCGGCGCAGGGCGGCGAGGCGGCGGGCTTCGCCCGCGTCGCGCCCTTTCTTGGCTTGGGCTTCGAGCGCCGCGAGCCGGCGCGCGAGGCGTTCCTCGCCGCGCCGGATGGATTCGAGCCGTCGCGCTTCCTCCGCGGAGAGCGCCTCGCCGCTCCGGTGGCGGACGCCTTCCGGGCCGTAGGTGCCGCGGAAGACGCCCCAGGCCGTGCCGAGGGTGCCGAGCTCGCTGCGGATCCCTCCGTGATCGATCCCGGTCCGCGACCAGGCGGCCGAAAGCTCGGCGACGCGCCGGCTGGCGTCGCCGATCGCGCGGAAGAGGTCCGGCGCCGGATGCGAGAGGCCGGCTTCGACCTCGGCGAGCGCCTGGCCCGTCGTTTGGAGCGCGCTCCAGAACGGGGCGGTGTGCGTGGGGTTGGCGGCGAACCGCGGGTCGGCCGCTGCGGCCGATCTCACCCGGGAGAGCGCGCCGCGAGCGATCCGGACGAGGGACGGGGCGTCCGTCCGCAAAGGGGCTGCCGCGGAGGCCGCGGGCTGCCCGAAGAGCGCGACGAGCAGGGGAAGGGCGGCGAGGGCGAGGGGCCGGGGTACGATCGTCATGGCGTTTCGATCGAGCAGTATACGGATCCGCGGGGGTCTGTGTCGGTGTCCGGGACGGAGCTTCTACCGATCAACCGCCGGAGATCTCGGTGCCCAAGTCCTTGTCGAAGATCCGCTGGTCCTTGGTCGGCACGTACCCCTCGCGCCGGTAGAAGCGGTGAGCCCGCTCGCGGATGACGTTGCTCCGCACGCGGAGGCGGGTGAACCCGGCGCTTGCCGCCCAGGCTTCCGCGGCGGCGAGGAGGAGCACCCCGGTCCCCCGCCCGCGCTCGTCCGCCGCGACGATCAGGCCGTAGATCTCGGCGAAGGGATCGCTCTCGACCATTTCGACCGTCGCCAGGTGGAGCCATCCGACCACGGATCCGTTCCGCTCGGCGACGAGCACCCGCTGGCCCGGGCGGTCGAGCAACGGCGCGAGCCGGCCGCGCATCCGGTCCGGGGGCGTCGGATAGCCCAGATCGTCGGCGAGCGCGGCGATCGCCGCGGCGTCGTCGAGGGTCGCCGGGCGAACGGTGGGGGCTGCGAGATCGCCTTCAGGCATGGCGCAATCCTGTCGCGCGGCCCGCGGTCTGGCAAGGGTCTTCCTCCCGCCCGACGCGCGCTCGGCGTTCAGGCGTGCCGGCCGGGGTGGCGCCGGCCGGTCGGTCTCGCCGGATCCGGGCCGACCGGTGCCGCGTGATCCGGGTGGACCGGAGGAGCGTGCCCGCCGTCGGGCGCCTTCGCCCCGATCGCCGGGCTTCGTCCGCCGTCGAGCGCGCGCATCGCCTCTTCGAGCTCGGTCTGGGTCGAATAGGCGTGGATGCGCCGGTTCTTCTGATAGCGCTCGGCGCTCGTCACCAGGCGGTTCAGGAAGCGGGTGTGGCGGGCTTCGGAGATCAGGCGCTTGATCTCCGGATAGAAGAATCCCGCTCCGGCGAGCACGAAGGCGATCGCCTCCTCGAAGATCGGGATGAACGGCGCCTTCCAGATCAGGCCGCCGATGACCAGTCCCGCGAGGCCGAGGATCGCGCGCGACGCCGGATCGCCGCGCCGCCAGAGGTCGTAGTTCGACTGTTCGAGCCGGGTCTGCTCGATCGCGTGGGCGATGTACTGCGGCAGCGAGGCCTCCATCACCTCGCGCTCGAGAGTCTGCCAGTAGGCCGGCAGGCCCCCGGCCTCCTCGTAGCTGGCCCGGATCTCGCCGAGCTTGCGCGCGGCGATCTCGCGCAAGCGGGCCTCGGCCTCCTTGGGCAGGAGAGCGCGGCGCTGGTGCTCGCATTCCTGGAGGACGGCGAACAGGACGTTGCCGAAGTCGAACGAGGTACCCGCGAGGTTGAGCATGGCGGCTCGGGATTTCCTTACTGCGGCGGCTGGTCGGAGGTCTCGTTCTCGGGCTCCGCCGCCTCTTCCTGCCGCCTCTCGTAGCGGATCACGCCGAGCTGCTCGAGCAGCTTGTTGCCGTCCAGGATCACGTTGCCGCCGGGCAGGCGCGGGATCTGGCGGATCTCCTTCTTCTGGAGCGCCTCGATCAGCTGCAGGCTGACGTAGGCATCCCCGGCGCTGCCGTTCAACGCGTCGCGCTCGCGGCGGATCCCCTCGGCCGTCGCGCGCTTTTCGGCGAGCGTCGCCTGGGCGCCCTGCTGGCGCTGGATGAGATAGGCGTCGGCCGCCCGTTTCGCCTGCTCGAATTGCCCGGTCGCCGCGGTCAGCTTCTCGGTCAGCTCCGCGATCTTCGACTGCAGGTTCGCCTGGTTCGCCTCGAGCGTCGCCTTGATCTCGGCCTCGAGCTTTTCCGCCTGTTTCTCGGCCTCCTTGCGCTTGTTGATCAGAGCCTGGTATTCGGACTTGAACGAGAAGTCGCCGAGGAGCACCTGCTCGACCAGCACGCCGTAGGGCGCGAAGTGAAGCCCGAGCTGGCGCGTGGCGTCGGCCGCTGCGGCGAAGCGAAGGGTCGGGTTGTAGAACTCCTCGGAATCGAGCCGGTTCAGCACGTCGCGCACGTAGGTCCGTGCCTGCGGGCGCACCAGGCGCTCCTGGACTTCGTCGGTCGACGGGGCGACGAACTTCCAGACGTACGCCGCTTTGGTCGGATCGATCCGCCAGCGGACCGTGACGTCGGTCTCGATGTCGTTGCCGTCGCGGGTCTTGAACCGCAGGTCGTCCTTGCCCTTGCGGGCGCCGGACGACGAGTCGGAGGTCATCGCCAGGCTGCGCAGCGAGGTGTCGAACACCTTCCAATCGTTGACGATGGGTGCGAAGAAGTAGGTCGCGCCGGGCGCGTACTCCTCGTAGTTCCCGGTCAGCTTGTTGAAGCGGATGCCGACTTCGGTCGCGCCGGTATGGTGCGGCGTGCAGCCGCCGAGCGCGAGCGGCAGGGCGAGCAGGGCGAAGCGGAGGATCGTCTGCGGTCGCATGGTTGGGTCCCGAGCTCAGTTCTTGCCGGTCACGATGCGGTCGAGGTTGGTCGGATCCTCGGTGATGAAGATCGGCCCCTTGATCGCGTTCAGGAGAGCCAGCCCGCGGCGCAGGCGCAGGAGCTTCGAGGAGCCCGCCCCCTCGAGCGCGCGGTTGATCGCTTCGGTGCCGCTCGCCTCGGCGGTCTTGATCAGCAGGTCGGCTTCGGCCGTCTTCTGGCGCTGGTAGAGGTCCTTCTTGGCGTCGATCTCGGTGATCTGGGCGGCGAACTCGGCGCTTTTCACGTTGACCAGGTTCTGGCCCTCGGCGATCACCTGGTTGAGCCGCGTCTGGACCTCGGCCTGCTTGGTGATCTCGCGGTTCGCGAGCACCGCCTGGTCCTGGAGCTTCTTCTGCTCGGTGAGCGTCTGGAACGTCTCCGGGTAGTCGTACTGGCGCACCAGGACGTCCGCGAGCTGCAGGCCGTTGCCCCTGAACCTCTCGGCGAGGGCGGCCCGGAGCTGGTGCACCTTGGCGAGCCGGGTGTGCTTGTAGAAGTCCTCGGCGAGCAGCTGGCCGAGGTACTGCTTGACCAGAGGGTCGGTCAGCCGGGTGACCGCGGCCTCCTCGTAGGCCGGGCCGAAGCCGAACTTCGAGACCACGGCGTACGGGTCGGCGATGCGGAATTGCACGGTGACGTCGACGTCCACCGGGTAGCCGTCCACCGTCGGCACCTTGATCGCCGCCATCTGGCGGTGCTTCTCGGACGACTCCTGCGGATTGTTGGTGAACTCGATGATCTGGATGTCGCGCGGGAACGTCTCGATCCGCTCGTAGCCGGAGATCGAGCGCCGCCAGCCGGGGGAGACCGGCTCCTTCCGGAGCCCCTTGCCGGGGCCGAACGAGACCTGCCGGATGCCGATCCGGTCGGGCGGCACGTAGGTCAGGAGACAGGCGCGGAACAGGAGCAGGGGCAGCACGAAAAGCGCCAGCCGCAGGCCCAGCTTGCCGAGCTTGCCGCGCACCTGCTCGAGAAATGGAGATTGGACGTGAAAGCGGGGGGAGTCTGCCATTTAGGAAAGCACCTCTCGGTGGGAAAGACACCGGAGATCGAGTTCGGTGGAGCCCTACTCTACCGCGGCCAGCCGGTCGATCAGGTCGACGACCCGGTTCGAGTAGCCCCACTCGTTGTCGTACCAGGCGATGACCTTGACGAAGCCGTCCCCTTGGCTCTGGGTCGAGAGCGCATCGAAGATCGAGGAGTGCGGGTTGCCGATGATGTCGGACGAGACGAGCGGCACTTCGCTGTAGAGGACGATGCCCCGGAGCGTGGTCGCCGCGGCCTCGCGCACCGCGGCGTTGACTTCCGCGGCGGAGGGCTTCTCTCGCAGGCGGCAGACGAAATCGATCGTCGAGCCGTCCGGCACCGGCACGCGCATCGCGAGGCCGTCGAGCTTGCCCTCGAGCTGCGGCAGCACCTTGCCGACCGCGCGCGCCGCGCCGGTCGTCGTCGGGATGACGTTCTGGGCCGCGGCCCGGCTGCGCCGGTAATCCTTGTGCGGCACGTCCGCCAGGCGCTGATCGTTGGTGTAGGCGTGGACGGTGGTCAGGAACCCCTCTTCGATGCCGAAGCGGTCGTCCAGGATCTTCGCGATCG